>JANOBW010000393.1:0-12082 GCA_031411855.1 Opitutia bacterium | reverse complement strand
GGGCAGCTCGGATTGCGGCCAGGTCCGGGCCCGTTCCCGCAGCAGCAGCGTGCGAAGGTCGTCCCAGCGCCACAGCCTCACCAGCTCAAGCACCCGTTCGATGTCCTTGGGAATGCGGGCGGTCTCGCGGGCATAGGTCATGGCCTCGGTCTCGTAGGTCGAGTCACCGTTCAGATTCGTCTGCTCCTTGCGCCAGCGAAGCTCCAAAAGTCGGCGGAAAGGATCCTTTTCACTCCAGGAGCAGGAATCCAGAAAGCGCCGCAGGGCCGGCCAGTCCCCTTGCAGCAGAAGGGTTTCCCCGACGGAAAGGGAGAGGGGCGGCGCGCCCAGCCACCCGGGGGGGACGGAGTCAATCAGGGTCCGGGCCTCGGCCAGCTCGCGGCGGGTGTTGAGCCACGAAAGCAGCCGGTGCGTGCCCCGGGCCGTGCGCTGCGCCTCTTCGCGCAGGCGGACCAGGTCCGGCTTCCAGTCCTTCCCCGCCCGGGCCCAGTGGTCGAGCGCGTCCAGCTTAAGATCCGGGGAGGCCTCGGGATCATCCAGGATGCGGCGGGCCCATTTCGCCCTCTCCTCCTGGTCGCCCCGGCCCTCCGCCAGTTTCAAAAGGGAGGAGGCCGCCTTGAGGGCCTGCGGATGTTTCTCACCGGCAAGGAGGGCGAGACCGGCCAGCCCCCGCTGCCTGGCTTCCACGTCTCCCTGGATGGCCTCCAGGGAATGCAGGGCGAGGCGGAGCGCGGGGCTCTCGTCCGCGCCCTTGAGTTCACGGAAACGGGTGACCGCCTCCTTCAGGTCGCCCCGGGCCGCCGCCAGGGTGCAGCGCAGTCGGGACCATCCGACCAGACCGGGAAAAAGCTTCTCGGACCGGTCCAGGGCCTCGGAGGCGTCCGGCCACTCCGACCGGCCGATATGGGCGAGGATCATCTTTTCCCAGGCCTCGCGGTCTTCCGGAGACAGCTCGACCACGCGCTTCCACCAGAAAACGGCCTCGGGGGACTCGGCCTTCGAGGCCATTTCCGCCATCACGCGGTTGGCCACCCGGTTGTTGTTGTCCACCTCAAGGATGCGGCGGGCCGCCAGGCTGGCGTTGGCCGGATCCCCGGTCTTCCAGGCGGTCTGCGCGGCGGTCTCCAGACCCGGAAGGGGAAGCTTCCTGACCCACTGGTGCAGTGCCACGGCGGAGATACCACCCACCGCCAGAAGGCCAAGCGCGGCCACCCCCAGCTGGAGGCGGCGGTGGTCGCTGAACAAAGGTGGTCGGGCCATGGTTGGCGGCATTCAAGGCCCCGCCACCCCGGCCGCGAGCGCTTTCTCCAACCAGGCGCGGGCCCGGACCTCGGCCGCCGCCGGAGCCAGTCCCGCCACCGCGATGTAAAGCGCGGCCTGCGCGGGGCGCCGTTTGCCGGCCCAGGCCGCCGCCAACCGCTGCCCCGCGGTCTCCGTCAGTTCATCCATGGACTCGCCATCAGCCCCCCAGACCCCGTGGTAAACCACCAACGTCCGGCCGGCCTGGCGGAAGAGATGCCCGCGCAGAGCCAGTGTCCGCCCAGGACTCCCGGCCCTCAGCTCCGGCAGATCACCCACCCGCTCCAGCCCGGCCGCGGGCAGGCACACCTCCGGGCGGTGGACACCGGCAAAGGAGGAGACCCGCCCCTCGCCCCACTCCAGCCACTGGACCTGCCAGGCCGCGTCGCGCTGGAGCCAGCGGGCGTTGTGGCTGCCCTCGCAGCGGAGCAGGGCCTGGGTCCGTTCGGGAAGGGGAAACGGTTGCGCTCCAAGCGGAAGCGACGCCTCAAAGGCGAGGCGGAGCGGCCGGTGCGAGGCCGCCCCGCTGTCCCCATGCAGGCGGAACCAGCCCTCGCCCAGCAGCGGGCACGAGATGGCGACAAGGAAACCCAGCCCCCAGGCCGGTGAAGGCCCCGGCCCGTGGGGATGGCGTGAAAGTTGTTGATCCGGAGAAACTTGCGGCGAACGGAAGCGGTCGGCCAGGAAGACGACCAGAACCAGGCTCACCACGGAAACAGCCGTTCCCGCCGTGTCGTGCCAGCGCTCGACAAACCCCTCCGAGAACGCCTCGCCCCGGCACAGAAGATAGGAGCGCAGCAGGTTGGAAACAAACGCCCCGCCGGCACCCGCCAGGGGAAGGACGGCACGCTGCCAGCCCCGGAGGCGGAAAATCTCGCCCAGGGCCAGCCCCAGAGCCAGGGCCGCCGTCAGCCCCTGGAGGCCGCTGCACGCCTCCTCGATCCCGATCAGCCGGCCCCCCGTCAGTCGCAGCAGCTGTCCTTCCTGCACCGCCAGGACACCCGTGGCGTTCAACGCATCTGCGGTAAACGAACTGACGAGGGAAGTGAGGCCGCCCATCAATCCGTTTTCCCACTGGGTCGGCCACGGCAGCCCCAGCAGGGCCAGACACCAGGCGGGGGCAAAATGACGGACCCAACTCCCGCCCCCCATCCGGGCGGTGACCCACAGCGAGACCCACAGGGCGGAAGCGCCCAGCAACCAGACCGGCGGCCTCCATTCAGGCCCCGCCAGGTGCAGCACCCAGACCACGGGAAGGAAAAAAACAAAGGCAGCCCAAACCGGCGATCCCCCGGCCGAGAGGCCCGGTTCGGGCCGGTCCCGCCAGCGTCGGAAAAGCGCCCCCAAGGCCAGGGGAAGCGTGAACCAGCCAAACCCATACTGCGGGTTGTTGGCCCACTCCAGCCCGGCCGCCCAGGCAAACAAAGCCCAGCAGGAAGCCACCCAGCAGAGGGGAAGCTTCCAGCGGGACAACGGTGTCGGCGGCATCACCTCAGACTCCTGACCGCCCCGGCCCCGGGGTCAAGGCAGGCGACACGCGAGAACTTTGAACGTCGAACGTTGAACATCGAACGTTAAAGTGAGATAGTGCCACGCCGGTTTAGCAGGTCGGCGGTGTGTGCTGCCTTGGAATTCGATGTTCAAAGTTCAACGTTCGACGTTCGATGTTCAAAGTTCGGCATTGTGCCTTGTTGCCCCTGTCTCGTTTCTGAAATTTGAAATCTGAAATTGCCCACCCATGATCGTCCCACGCTACCGCATCGGCCCCTCCCTCATCCCACTCGCCGGCCAGGGGGCCTTCCTTCTCGAACCTGTGGCCAGGGGACGTGTCCTGGTCGCCCCGACCGATGTCAAACTGGCCAACCTGCGCCCCCGCGATTTCCTGGACAGCCTGCCGCGCGAACACCCCGACGTGGCCAGCAGCATCCGTTGGTTTGAGCAGACCCACACCATCTGTCCCGAATGGGATGACGAGTGCTACCTGAACCACTCCTTCGAGCCCTGCGGCCTCTGGCACCTCGGCTTTGTCTTTGCCCGCCGCGACCTGGAGGTGGGCACCGAACTCACTCTCGACTATCAGCTTATCATCGGCGACCACGAGCCCATGCCCTTCCGGGACAGCGTCACGGGCCGGGAGATCATCGGGCTGCCGTGGAAACGGAAGATGCTCTCCAGCACCCGCGAACTCCTCGCCCTCGTCGAGCAGTTGCCCGACTGAACGCAGGCTGTCCGATCACCTGTGGCCAACCTCCGCCATCCTTCCTGACGTTTCGGTTTGAACCACTCCCTTTGCCACCTGTCATACGGCTCACCTCTCTCCCATGAAACTTAACCGACTCCTCCCCCTCGGCCTCCTGGCCGGATTTTTTGCCGCCGGTCCGGCCCACGCCCAGGACAAGGCCCCCGACTTCGCCTCCTACCCCGGCAAGGAAGGCCCCGGCAAAGGCCACAAGATCGTGTTTCTCGCCGGAGACGAGGAATACCGCAGCGAGGAGGCCCTCCCCATGCTGGCCAAAATCCTCAGCCAGCGCCACGGTTTTGACTGCTCCGTCCTGTTCTCCCTCAACGCCAAAGGCGAAATCGCCCCCAACGAAGGCGGCTCCCTCTCCCACCCCGAGGCGCTCGATTCCGCCGAGGTCATCATCATGTCCCTGCGTTTCCGCAACTGGTCCGACGAGACCATGAAACGCTTCGACGCCGCCTACCTGCGCGGCGTCCCCATGGTGGCGATGCGCACTTCCACCCACGCCTTTAACATCGGCAAGGACAAGACTTTCGCCCGTTACAGCTACAACGCCCCGGCCCCCTGGCAGGGCGGTTTTGGCAAGCAGGTTCTAGGCGAAACCTGGGTCAACCACTGGGCCCGCCACAAGGTCGAGGCCACCAACGGCATCATCGAGAAATCCGCCGCCACCCTTCCCCTTTTCAACGGTGTCGCCTCCATCTTTGGCAAGACCGACGTCTATGAGGCCGCCCCTCCCGCCGATGCCACCATCCTCGTCCGCGGCCAGGTCCTGAAAACCTTGGAGCCAGGCAGTGGCGTGGCCGACTACCGCAAAAAAGCCAAGGGCGTCGAGCAGGGCATCAACGATCCCATGATGCCCGTGGTCTGGACCAGGGAAATTGAGAATCCCGCCAAAAAGACCAACCGCATCCTCACCACCACGATGGGTTCGGCCGACGACCTCCAGAGCGAAGGCCTGCGCCGTCTTGTCGTCAACGGCGTCTTCTGGGGCCTGAAAATGGACATCCCGGCCAAGGCCAACGTGGACTACGTGGACCCCTACGAACCCCTCATGTATGGCTTCGACGGCTACCGCGTGGGCCTGACCCCGGCCGACCACGCCCTCGGCAAAAAACTGCCCGCCGCGCCCACCGCCGCCGAGCTCAAGAAGACCGCTCCCAAGGAAAAGAAATAACCGTTTTCCTTCCCGAATTTTCAAAACTCCGGCCAGTTCGCTGCGCCGGAGTTTTTTTGTAAGATCGCCTCAGGAAGGCACCTCTCCCCAAGTTCGCCCTCGTTTTTGCTTCCGGCCCCCCGGATTCTGCTTTCTCTCGCCTTTTTGCCTTTGCCTTTGACACCCACCAGCCAGCCCGACGCCCCACGCCTCCGCGAACGTCTCCACGCCCTTCTCCCCTCCTCCCCCGGAGCCCCCCGGGCGGAGGTGGTGGCGGGCGCGCGGGCCTACCTCGACGCCGAATTCGCCGCCATCAAAGATATCCACCGCGCCCCGGGCTGCGGCCTCGCCGCCGCCAAAGCCCGCTCGGCCATCCTGGATGTCCTCATTTCCGCCCTCTTTGAACGCGGCCGGGCCGCCTTCCCCGGCGTGTCCGTCACCCTCTGCGCCCTCGGCGGTTACGGCCGCTGCGAACAGTGCCCGGCCAGCGACATTGACCTGCTTTTCCTCTATCCCGACCGCGGGGTGGACACCGCCACCCTTCAAAAACTGAAAACCGCCCTGGTGGACGCCGTCCTCTACCCGCTCTGGGATCTGCGTTACAAGGTGGGCCACTCCTCCCGCACCATCCGCGAGACTTTGGAAGAGGCCAAACACAGCGTGGAATCGAAAAACGCCCAGCTCGAGGCGCGCCACCTCGCCGGCTCCGACTCCCTCTTCCAGCAGTTCCACACCGCCTACCACAACTTCGCCCGCAAGGAAGACCCGCAGGGCTACCTCCGGGACCGCCTCGCCGCCCAGGTCGCCCGCCGCGCCAAGTTCGCCAACATCGTCGAAAACCAGGAGCCCGACATCAAAAACGGCGTCGGCGGCCTCCGCGACCAGCAGAACATCCTCTGGATGGCCGCCATCAAACTGGGCGTGCGCGACTCCGACGAACTCCTCCGCATCGGTTATCTCTCCGAACGCGAACACCGGGAACTCACGGAGGCCCATGACTTTCTGCTGCGCGTCCGCACCGCCCTCCACCTCCTCACCGGACGGGCCGGCGACCTTCTCACCCTCGATCTCCAGCCCGAGATCGCCTCCTCACTCGGCTACCATCACGCGGAGATCCTGCCCCGCGTCGAAATGCTGATGCGGGACTACTTCCGCCACGCCTCCGCCATCCACCGCCACTCCCGCCGCATCGAGCAGCGCCTGGCCCTCGGGGACGGCGATCCGGCCCGCACCTTCTCCCTCGCCCAGATCCTGGCGGCCCGCCGCTTCGAGACCAAGCAGGCCATTGACGGCCTCGTCCTGCGCGGCAACACCCTCACCTGCTCCAACCGGGAGATTTTCCGCCACGACCCGCTCCGCCTCCTCCGCGTCTTCCGCCACGCCCAGCAGCGCCGCGCCACCCTCGATTTCAAACTCACCGGACTCATCGAGGAATCCCTCGACCTCCTCACCCCCGAGATCGCCTTCTCCGCCGAGGCCTCGCGCATCTTCCTCGCCATCATTTCCAGCCCGGGCGAGGTTTACCCGGTCCTGGAGCAGATGAGGGATCTCGGCGTGCTGGGCCGCTTCCTCCCCGAGTTCGCCCAGCTCCACTGCCTCGTCCAACACGAGTATTACCACCGCTACACCGCCGACGTCCACACCCTCCTCTGCCTGCGCCAGCTCGACCGCCTCCACAACGGGGAGGACCCTCTCGGCCCCCAATACCTCCAGGCCCTGGAGGAGTCCGGCCTCTCCACCTTCCTCTACGCCGTCCTGCTCCTGCACGATATCGGCAAACCCCTGGGCATCAAGGGCCATAGCGACACCGGGGCCGAGATCGCCGCGCGCGTCCTGGCCCGCCTCGGGTTCCCCCCCGAGCTCATCACCCACGCCACCGGGGTCATCCGGCTCCACCTGTCCATGGCCCGCGTCTGGCAGCGTTTCGATCTCGGCGACCCCGCCACCTCCGAGGCCTTCGCCGACCGCGTCTGCACCCGCCAGGTCCTCAGCCTGCTCTACGTCCACACCTACTGCGACGCCAGCGCCACCGCGCCCGACCTGTGGAACTCCTCGAAGGACCAGCTCCACACCACGCTCTACCGCCGCACCCTCGACATCCTCCGGGCCCGTTCCGGCCACTCCAGCGGCACGCCCACCCCCTTCCCGGCCATCTCGGCCTCGGACCTTCAGAAACTCCTGCCCGACGCCGACCACGCCGACCTGGTCCGGCACCTCGGCCTCCTTCCCGCCGACTATTTTGTGGCCCGCACCCCCGACGAGGCCGCCTTTCACTACACCCTCGTCCGGGAATTCATCACCCACCGCGACACCGCCGAATCCCGGGGCGAGATGGCGGACCCCGTCATCCGCTGGCACAACGACCTCGCCCTCAGCCAGACCGCCGCCCACATCGTCTGGAAGGACGCCCCCGGCCTCTTCTCCCTCGAATGCGCCGCGTTTTCCCTCGCCCGCCTCAACATCCATGGCGGCCGCGTCCTTTCCCGCGCCGACGGCATCTCCATCAACACCATCCACGTCACCGACCTCAACGGCGGGCTCGTCCGGGAAAAACGCACCCAGGAGGCCTTTCTCCAGCAGATGAGGGACATCCTGGCCGGCCGCAAGGACACCGCCGCCGCCATCCTCGCCCTCGCCGCCAAACAGTCCTCCCTGCGTGTCATCAAGCCCCGCGCCGCGCACTCCATCGTCAACTTCCGCGCCAAGATCTACTCCGACCTCCAACTTCGCAAAACCGTCGTGGAAGTCCGCGCCCGCGACCGTCTCGGCCTGCTTTACTTCATCACCGACACCATCCGGGCCCACGGCTTCGACCTCATTTTCGCCCGCATCTCCACCGAGCGCGATGTGGCCAGCGACACCTTTTACCTGCGCCCGGCCGGAACCGGCGAGCAAAACCCCGACTCCTACGCGCTTCTCTGGCGTGCCTTGGATGCCCTGGTGCAGGAAAAGGCCTCAGGACCGGGGTGAGGAATCAAACCAAGGTAACCAAAAGCCTCCGCCGCAACGCCCCCATGCTCAGCCCCACTTCCAGCCACGGCTCGCCCCAGACCGCGAAACCCCGTCGCCTCGTTTCTCCTCTTCACTTCTTCCCCTCTTCCCCACTTCCGCCTCGGTTCCTCACCGTTGGTGCTTGGCTCTTGGTGCTTGGTGCTTCCGCGGGAGAAGCGGCGGAAGCCGCCCCTCCCCAGCCCCCTCCCTCGCGGGTCTTCGTCATCGCCAACTCGGCCTTCCCCGGTTCCCGCGAACTCGGCGAATACTACATCGCCCAACGCGGCCTCCCCAAGGAAAACCTGGTCGCCCTGGACCTGCCCGTCGAGGAGGATGTCACCCACCAGACCTTTGTTTCAAAAATTCAGAACCCCCTGATGGCGAAGTTTTTGGAGCAGAAGGTCTTCCGCGGGGTGCTCTCCACCCTGGCCAACAAACAGGGCGTCCGGCTCGCCACCCTCTCCACCATCAACGCCGACTGGCTGGTCCTCATGCGGGGGGTGCCCCTCAAGATCATGCACGACGCCACCCTGATGGACAAAGCCAGGATGGCCGAAGTCCCGCCCCAGCTCCAGAACACCGGCGCCTCCGTGGACGGCGAGCTCGCCCTGATCGCCGGCCAGGAGTGGAACCCGCTCGCCCTCTCCGTCAACCCCTGGTTCGACGCCGAATCCCCCGTCCGCGACTCCTCCAAACACCGGCTGTTTCTGAAAGTCTCCCGCCTCGACGGACCCGATGACGACTCGGTCCGGCGGCTCATTGACAGCGCCATTGACGGCGAACGCCTCGGCCTGGCCGGCCGTGTTTACCTCGACAAAGGCGGCCCCTACAAGGAGGGGAACGACTGGATAGACCGGGCCCGCACCAGCCTCAAACCCCTCGGTTTTGAACTCTCCTTTGACGAGCGCACCGGGGTTCTGTTTGGCGCGCAGGACCGCTTTGACGCCCCCGCCCTCTATCTCGGATGGTATGAGGGCCAGCTCGGAGGCCCGTTCGCCTTCAAGGACTTCCGCTTCCCGCCGGGGGCCATCGCCATCCACCTGCACAGTTTTTCGGCCTCCACCCTGCGCAAGGCCGACGCCAACTGGTGCGCCCCGCTCGTCGCGCGCGGGGTCGCGGGCACCGTGGGCAATGTTTACGAGCCCTTCCTCAGCTACACCCACCACTTCGACATCCTGGCCGACCGCCTGGCCCGCGGTTGGTGCTGGGGCGACGCCGCCTACGCCGCGCTGCCCGGTCTGAGCTGGATGGACATCTGCATCGGCGACCCCCTTTACCAACCGTTCAAAAAGACCCTCAGGGAACAGTTGGAGGCACCCGCCGTTTCCGCCAACGGCCGCCGCGCCAAGGCCTACGCCACCCTGCGCCAGGCCAACCTGCTCGAGGGGGCCGGCGATTCGGGCGGAGCGCAAAACACCCTGCTGCGGTTCAATGCGACCGAGTTCAACCTGGCGGTCGCCGCACGGCTCGCCTTCCCCGAACTCGCCGCCGGCAAACCCATCAATGCCAGAGGGCACCTGCGATCCGCCTTCGCGGAATCCTTCAGCCCCGCCCCCGACGAGATCGGCCTCTGCCTGGAAATCGCCCAGGCCTTCCGCCAGGCCGGCGACAAGCCCGCCGCCCTGCGGTTTGCCCGGCTCGCCGTCGAGTCCCCCCATGTGACCGATCCGCTCCGCATCCCCCTGCTGCCCGTGGCCGCCGACATCGCCGAATTCGCCGAGGACAAGGACCTGGCCAAAGGCTGGCGCAAACAGCACGAGAAACTCGCCCCTCCGGCACCCAGGAAATGAGGGATGGCCCCGGGTGGGCGGACCGGGAGCTTCCCACGCCTAAATCATTGTTGATAAAAGAGTAACCATGCGACTCACCGACCTCGCCCACGAACTCCTGCGGAAACATCTCCGGACCGGGGATACCGCCGTGGACGGGACCGCGGGCAAAGGGCACGACACCCTGTTCCTTTGCCGGACCGTCGGCCCCGCCGGCCTGGTCGCGGCCTTCGACCCGCAACCCGCCGCCCTCTCGGCCACCCGGGCCCGTCTCAGCCAGGCCGGAATCGCAACGGCCTTGTTTCTGAAATCTGAAATCCTAAACCTCGAATCCGGTTCTCATCTTGCCTCGGTTTTCCTTTTCCAAGACGGCCACGAAAACGCCCCCATCCTCCTGCAAGGCCTTCCCCCTCCCCAAGCCGTCGTCCTCAACCTCGGCTACCTTCCCGGGGCGGACCACGCCGTGACCACGAGCGCGGAAACCACCCTCGCCTTTCTCCTCTGGGCCGCCTCCTGTCTCCGCCCCGCGGGAGTTCTCTCCATCCTGGCCTACCGGGCCCATCCCGGCGGGGAGGAGGAGGCGCAGGCCGTGGCGGACTTCGCACGGCATCTGACCCTCTCCGGCTGGTCCCACGAATCACACCAGGGGCCGCCAGGGCGCCTGCCCGGCCCCGTCCTGCACTTGCTGCGGAAACCTCCGGTTTCTAATTAACAATGCCTTTCCCCGCCGACTTTAAGTTCCCGCCCCACGCCACCCTCGCTGTCGCCTGCTCGGGCGGGGCTGATTCCGTCTATCTCGTCCACGCCCTTCAGGAGTTCCTCTCCTCCCACCCCAACTTCCGCAACGAAAGTTCGAAGTTCAACGTTCAACTTTCGACGTTCGACGTTCCCCCTCCCCTTCTCCTCCATGCCAACCACGGGCTTCGTGGAGCCGAATCCGAGGGAGACCAGGAGTTTGTCGAAAATCTCGCCCGCTCCGTGGGATGGCCGCTCGTCACCGGCCGCCTTCCCGTCCCGGCCCGCGCGACCGAGGCCGCCCTGCGCGATCTGCGCCACACCTTCTTCCGCCGCGCCCTGGCGGACCGTCCGCATCCTGTCGCGCTCCTTTTCGGCCATCACCTGGACGACGCGGCCGAGTCCGTCCTCATGCGTCTCGTCCGGGGCTCCGGTGCCGCCGGCCTGGCCGCCCCCCGGGCCCTCCACGAAGTCCGACCGGGATGGTTCCACCTCCGTCCCCTCCTCGGGCTGCGCCGGACGGAAATCAGGCAAATCCTTGTCAACCAAGGGTTAACCTGGCGCGAAGACTCCTCCAACAGCATCCCCGACCCCTTCCGCAACAAACTCCGCCTCGAACTCCTGCCCGCCCTCGCCATCGCCGCCGGGCGTGACCCCGCCCCCGGGCTGGCACGGGCCCGTGAACTCGCCGAGGAGGACGACGACGCCCTCAACCACTGGCTGGACCAGCTGATGCCCGGTTTGGGAAAACAAAAGGCCGAAAGTGAAAAGCAGAAAGGCCAGCCCTCCGTCCCTACTCCGCCGATCCCGAAATCTGAAATCTCACATCTGAAATCCGCCCCGCCTCCCTCGCCTGCCTCGCCTCTGAAATCTGAAATCTCACATCTGAAATCCGGTTCCCCTCCTGCCTCGGACTTCAACGTTCAAAGTTCAGCGTTCGATGTTCGAAGTTCTTTTTGTTTCCAGCCCCTGGCCGGCCTCCCCGCCGCCCTCTGGCGTCGTGCCCTCGAACGCGCCCTGGCCGGTTTCAGTCCGCCAATCCGACTCACCGCCAGCGCCAAGTCGTCCCTCCTCGCCCACCTCCACAACGGTTCCGCCACCACCATTTCCGCCGGTCCCGAAAGTTTTCTGCACACCTCCCGCCACACCCTGACCCTCGTTCCACGCCCCACGCTGGCCTCCCCATCTTTCGTTTCTCTGAAATCTGAAATCTCACATCTGAAATCCGGTTCTCGGCCTGCCCCTTCGCCTCTTCCTGTCTCGCCCGCCCCCCACCTCCTCGCCACCGGCTGGCGCATCACCGCCGAACAGGTCCCCTGGCCCGACCCCACCAACGCCACATCCACCTGCAACCCACCGGGGGCCGGATGCGTTGAAGCCACACCGCCCTCACCTCTGCCCCCTCTGAAATCCGAAATCTCACATCTCAAATCCGTTCCCCCTCCCACCTCGGTCACGGATCAACCATCGGGAACACCCCGTCATCCCCACCGCATCCACCTCGCCCCGGAACTGGCCTGCGGCTTGCAGGTCCGCACCTGGAGGCCGGGTGACCGCTTCCGCCCTTACCGCCATCCCGGCACACCCAAACTCCAGGATCTCTTCGTGAACCACCGCATCCCGCGCCACCAGCGCCATCTCCTGCCCATCGTTGTTTCCCAGTCCGGAAACATCGTCGCGGTGGCCGGTTTCCCCCCCGCGCATGACGCCCGGGTTCCGGACTCCTCCAAGTGGGCTCTCCGGTTGACTTTCACCCCCCCTCAGGCAGACTAACCAACTTTTCCATGTCCGAACCCGACAAAGAAGGCGATTCAGGCCCAGCCAACCGCCCCAATCCACCACCTCCCGAAAAATTCCAGTTTCGCGTCATCGCCGTCTGTGTTTCCATCA
>JANOBW010000392.1:0-2168 GCA_031411855.1 Opitutia bacterium | reverse complement strand
CTACAGCTTCACGAACCTCCCTGCCGGGCAGTACACCGTGAAGTTCACGCCGCCGGCTGGCTACTACGCCACCGTCACCGGCTCGGGCACCACGGCCACTGACAGCAATGGCCTCTCCGCGCAGAGCGCCGTGCTCACCGCTGGCCAGAGCGACCTCACCCTCGACAGCGGCTTCGTCCAGCCTGTCAGCGTTGGCAACTTCGTCTGGCTCGACGCGGACCTTGACGGCATCCAGGACGGTGCCGAAACCGGAGTCGCTGGAGCCACGGCCACCCTCTACAACGCGGACAACACCGCCGCTGTGACGACGGACATCGCGGGCAACGCGATCAGCCCGATCGTGACCGGCAGCAACGGAGCCTACCTCTTCAATAATCTGCCTCCGGGTCAATACACGGTGCGCTTCACCGCCCCGTCCGGTTATGTGCCGACGCTGGTCAACGCCAGCGGCAGCACCGCAGCCAATGACAGCAATGGCGCGACCGCCCAGAGCGTCGTCCTCGCCAGTGGTCAGAGTGACCTCACCCTCGACACCGGCTACGTCGCCGTGGCCAGCCTGGGAAATCTGGTCTGGTTCGATGCCAACAACGACGGCACTCGTGACGTCGGCGAGCCGGGCCTCGACGGCGTGGAAGTCACCCTGCTCGACGGCAACGGAGCCGACATCGACAGCGACCCCAACTCCTCCGGCGTGCAGCCCACGACGCAGACCACGGCGGGTGGCGGTCTCTATTCCTTCACCAGCCTCACACCGGGCAGCTACCAGGTGAAAATCACCACGCCGCCCACAGGCTATCCGACCTCCTCGACCACGACCGACACCGCCGACAACCAGCAGGACGACGACGACAACGGCGCCCAGGCCTTCTCCGGAGGCACCGTCACCTCGCCCGTCGTGAGCCTCGGCAGCGGCGAGGACGATCCCACCATCGACTTCGGCTTCTTTAATCCGAAGCCCACTCTCTTCGCCAACTGGCAGGCTCTGAACCCCCTCGGCGGGCAGAACGGTCCGTCGCAAAATCCCGACGGCGACCTCTACGACAACCTCCAGGAGTTTGCCTTCTGCTTCAACCCCTCCTCCGGAGTGCGCACCTCCTGCCCGCTCACCCTCCAGGTGAACGTGGACGGCACCATCGACGCCTGCCTGACCCGCGTCACCGGTCTCCAGGGCGTCACCTGCACCCTGGAGCAGATCACCGACCTGAAGGCCAGCGCCAGTGGCGCCGCCGCCGACTGGGCCCCGGTCACCGTCACCCCCGTCGTCACCTCCAACGGCAACGGCACCGAAACCGCCTGCTACCGGGACCTCGAGCAGATCACCCGCCTGGCCGGAGGCGCCGGCTTTGTCCGCGCCGTCATCGCGCTGGACAGCGATGGCGACGGCGGCACCGACGTCACCAGCCGCACCATGGCCATGGGCTGGAACGACCGCCACCTCAACTCCCAGTGCGAGACCTTCTCAAACCCCTTCCTCAAGTGCGCCAACTTCAGCGGAAGCGTGACCGACACCACCGCCGCCACCGGCATGGTCGACGTGACCGCCTCCGCCGGCGGCGTGGACGTGCGCACTGCGCTCACCGGATCGCTGGCCTACTACATCGAAGTCGTGAGCGGCGCTCATGAAGGCCACCGCTTCGAGATCGACACCGCCGGCAGCACCGCCACGGCGCTGAAAATAAAAGCCGGCTCCGCCACCAACACCAGGACGGTGACCGACGACATGCTCAACGGCGCCTCCATCGTCGTGCGCGGCGCCTACACCCTGGGCGAACTCTTCCCCGTGGCCGAATACCAGACCGGAGCCAGCCAGGCCACCGCCGACTACATTCTGGCCTACGAGGGCGGCGTGTGGCGCACCTACTTCCTGAGCACGCTGGGAGGCGGGCGCTGGATCAAGGTGGGCAGCGGCACCGCCGACCAGGGCGCGACCGTCTTCACCCCGTGCCAGGGCGTCTACATCCACCGTCGCCGCGCTGCAGGCACCGGAGCCGAGCGCCCGCTCGACGTCGTGCTCACCGGCTACGTGAGGCAGACCAAATTTGCCTGCCCGCTCCCGGCCGGCTACTCCATGATGGCCGGCGGCTGGCCGCTGGACCAGAGCGTGACCGACCGCGCCATGCTGCTGGCCAACGGCTTCATCGGAGGCCGCAGCCAGTCCGTCTCAGACC
>JANOBW010000391.1:0-5396 GCA_031411855.1 Opitutia bacterium | reverse complement strand
TGCCGATGGTCTTGTCGAGCAACTCATGGCCGGTCTTTCGTTTCCAATTCGTTTTGGCGTCGCCACTGCGCGTGGAGTCGGTGTGGAATAGAAAATTTTTCTCGAGTGCGAGCAGCAACATGAAATTGTGCTCGGCGACGGTGGTGTGGTTCACGCCGGGCGTGAAGAGCAGCGGGATGCCGAATTCGGTGCAGGACTTCACGTCAATCTTGTCCACCCCGATGCCGTATTTGCTGAGCACCTTCAGGCGCGGGCGGGCCTTTTCGAGCACGGCGCGGGTGATCAGGTCGTCGCCGCAGATGTAACCGTCAAACTCGCCGACCAGGGCCAGGGTGTCGGCCTCGTTGAGGGGACCGCGGGCGGTGACGACTTCCCAGCCGGTTTCGGCCAGCAGGCGGTGGTGTTCGCCGGGAGTGTCTTGGAACGAGGTGGTGGTGAGGAGGATTCGGGTCTTCATAAAAGGTGTGTGATAACTGCCGGGCGCGGTGAAAGTCAAACCGACTTAGGGTCGAAAGTTGCCTATGCCAACCCTTTGCGGGTCAACCTTCGGGCAGTTCCAGAACAAAGACGGCGCCCTCCCCGGGGTCATCGCCCACCCGGACGCTTCCCCCCAGAAGATCCACCGCGCGGCGGACATTGGCCAGGCCCAGCCCGGCACCGGGGCGGTCGCTCCCGTTGGAACGCTGGAACGCCTCGAAGATGCGCTGGCGGTCGGCGGCCGGCACGCCGATGCCATGGTCCCTGAGATACAGGATGACACGCCCCCCGGCCACCTCCCAGCTCCAGGCCAGCCGGGGCGGCCGGCCCGGCTTCGCATACTTGAGGGAGTTTTCCAGAACGTTGCTGAAAATGACGCGGAGGAGGGAAGGATGGGCGCGGACCACCGGCCAGGTTTCCGGCAGGCTCAGGACCGCCCCGGTCTGCTCGACGCGGCCGGCCATCTCATCCAGAAGCTCCCCGAGAAACCGCCCCAGATCAACGCTTTCACAATCGGAGGTCATGGCCTCGAGGCGGGCCAGCTCCAGCAGGTCTCCGGCCAGGCGGCTCATGCGCAAGGCGCTGTCGCCAATCAGTTTGAGCCGCAGCGAGGCGACCGGGTCCGCCTCCAGGGAAGGCCGGCCGCGCAGGAGATCCACAAACCCGGCGATGGTCGCCAGCGGGCCGCGCAGATCGTGGGCCACGGTGGCGGCAAACCTCTCCAGCTCACGGTTGGAATGCTCCAGGGCGCGGGTCCGCTCCGCCACCTTGCGCTCCAGCTCGCGGTTGAGGGCCCGCACCGCCGTCTCCGCCTCCATGCGGGTGGTGATGTCATAGACGAAACCGTTGATGCGCTCGGGCCGACCGTCGGCCCCCTTGGTCGAGATGTAGCGGTTTTCCAGCCAGTGCTGGGAGCCGTCCGGCCACGTCATGCGGTAAACAAAGTCCACATAGTCGCTGACGCCGGTCATCACCTCGCCGAGTTTGTTGGCCACCAGCGTCCTGTCCTCGGGATGGATGAGTTGCAGCCAGAAGGAGACATCCGGACCATGGGGCCACTCCTCCAAACCGAAGTTGTGGGGCAGGGCCTTGTTGAGCCAGAGCGCGTTCGTCGGCAGATGCCATTCCCAGATGCCCACCTTGAGCCCCTCTGCCATGCGGCTGAAACGCTCCTCCAGCTCGCGGTAGGGCGAGATGTCGCGCATCGCGCCGTAAAAACGCACCGGCTTGCCGGCCTCGTCTGTCTCCGTCGTAAAGCGGTCCTCCACCCAGACGTAGGAACCGTCCCCCCGCTTGAAACGGTAACAGTAAACGCTGCTTAAAAGCTGCTGCGAGAGGGCCTTCCGCACGGAGGCCTGGACGGAGGGAAGATCATCGGGATGAACCTTTTGGAACCACCAGTCGAGATTCGAGGAGGAGGAGTCGAGCGTGTGCCCGAAGATGGTGTGGTATCCCTCGCTCCGCCACATGCGGCCATTGAGCGCGTCGTATTCCCAAATGGCGTCCGTCCCCGCCTTGCTGGTCAGCTCCAGCCGGTTCAGCGCGTGTTTGCGCTGGGTCACGTTGCGCAGAAAACCCACCACCACCCCGTTGCGCCCCAGCAAGTTGCGGTTCAGCGCCACCCGGCATTCCCACCAGAGGATGCCGCCTCCCTGGCGGGTGCGGTATTCCCACAGGTCCCCCGTCCTTTGCCCGGTGGAGAACTCCAGGAGGGACTGCCGCACGCGGGGGCGGTCGGCCGGGAAGATATCCTCCTCCCATTGCGCCACCGGAACGGGGGACTGAAACCCTTCCGTCCCCGGGTGGGGAAGCCTGACTTTTCCGGCCTTGAGGTCAAAGAGGAGGAAGACCCCGCCGGCCTCTCTCAAAATGATGCGTCCGAATGACTTGCGTTCCCATTCCAACGCCACCACCAGCCACCCCGCCAGTGCCAGCAGGACGACCCCGAGAACTGCCAGGCGCACGGGCCACGCCTCCCCGACAGACCGGCAAAGAAAAACCCCCAGTCCGACGCAGCAGGTGGCGGCGAGGAACAGGACCAACAGGTGCGGGCGCTTGCGGGAAGACACTTGGGGCATCCCCGCATGGCAAGGCTCCGGACCGGTTTCGTCAAAGACTTTGAGTCCGGCTGCCATATTTACCCTTGAACCACAACTGATTCCGTCGCATTGACAGGCTTTTCCCTTGAACGCAGACCAACCAGCCTCACCAAGCCCCACGACACCCTTGACTCCACGGTCGGCCCGCGCCCGCCTGTTCCGAGGTCGTCGCGCCTCCGATTCCCGCCCCCCGCCCCGGACCTCCATGACGGGCTCTTCCGAACCGCCGCCCACCCTCATGGGCCCGCGTCCCTCCCGCCCCGATGTGCCCGCCCTCGGGCCGCGCCAGAACGGTCCGCGCCCCCCCGCGCTGCCGGTCTCCAACCACGCGCTGATGGAGCTTCCGATCCGCTCCTACCAGGGCCGCATCGCCTTGGTTCCCAAGCAGATATCCGCCAAGGAGGCGGTGGACTCCCTCCTCCGCGAGGAAGTGGTGGGCTTCGACACCGAAAGCCGTCCGTCCTTTCAGAAGGGCGAAAACTACCCCGTCTCGCTGGTGCAGTTCGGCGGCTCCGACACCGTTTTCCTTTTCCAACTGGAACTGCTGGGGGAGGACTCCAAGGAACTCGTCCGGCTCCTCTCCTCCCAGCAGGTCCGCAAGGTCGGCATCGCCATCCGCGACGATGTGCGCAAGCTTCAGAACCTCATGAAATTCGCCCCCGCCGGGTTCGTCGAGGTCAGCGAGCACACCCGGCGCGCCGGCATTCTCAACTGCGGCCTGCGCGCCCTGGTCGGCCACTACCTCGGATTCCGCGTTTCCAAATCCGCGCAGACCTCCAACTGGGCCCGCAAGGATCTGGATCAAAAGCAGGTCACCTACGCCGCCACCGACGCCTGGTCCTGCCGCGAGCTCTACCTCCATCTGCAACGGCAGGGACTGATCTCCCACTGAGGATCAGCCCGCCTGCTCGGACCGAAGCCTCCCGGTCCGCACAAAAAAAACGCCTCCCCTTCGGAAGGCGTTTTTTTGTGCGGACAAACAAGGTGGAACGGCCTCACTCGTCGAAATCGGCCACGCGCAGATAGAAGGGCTTCACCTTCAGGGCCGCCGTGCGCTCCAGCTCGGCCAGGACGTTTTTCACGCTGCGCTCGCTCGTCGTGTGGGTGGTCATGATAAGGCTGGAGGTGTTTTGCGGGCGGGGCTGCTGGCGGATCTGCGACAGGCTGATGCCGTTGTTCGCAAACGCCGTCGCGATCTTGGCCAGGATGCCGGTCTCGTCCGTGACCATGAAGCGGAAGTAGTATTTGCCGATGATCTCGTCCGGCCCGGCCAGGGAGACCTCGGGGCCCGTCCCGTTGCTGGGCAGGTAGTCCTTGATGTTCCACTTGCTGTTGCGGTCCTTGCCGGTGAGGCCGATGACGGCGTCCACGATGTCCGAGATCACCGCGCTGGCGGTGGCGTCCGAACCCGCCCCGCGCCCGATGTAGGTGGTCGTGCCGACCACGTCGCCCGTGACGGAGACGGCGTTGAAGACATCGTCAACCCGGGCCAGCACCTTCCGTTCGTCCACCAGGGTGGGATGCACGCGGATGGAAAGCTTGTTGGTCTTGAGGTCGCGCTGGATGATGGCGAAGAGTTTGATTTTGAAATCGCCCAACTCCTTGGCCAGCATGATGTCATCGGAGGTCACCTTGCGGATGCCCTCGACCTCGACATCCTTGAGGTTGACCCACACGCCGTGGGCCAGGAAGGTGAGGATGACGGCCTTGTGGGCGGTGTCCCAGCCATCAATGTCGAGGTCGGGAGGGCTGTCGGCGTAGCCCTTGGCCTGGGCGTCGCGGAGGATTTCGTCGAAGGTTTTGCCCTCCCGTTCGATCCGGGTCAGAATGTAATTGCAGGTGCCGTTGAGGATCCCGTAGATCAACGGGAAACGGTTCGCCACCAGGCCCTCGCTGAGCGCCTTGATGATGGGGATCCCGCCGCAGACGCTGCCCTCGAAGAAGATGCGTCCGTTGTGCTGGCGGGCGGCCTCGAAGAGTTCCTTGCCGTGCTCGCAGAGCAGGGCCTTGTTGGCGGTGATCAGCACCTTGCCCTGGCGCAGCACTTCGAGCGCGACCTGCTTGGGAGTCTCGATGCCGCCCATCAGCTCGCAGACGATGTCCAGGGAGGGATCGCGGGCCACGGCGAGGGCGTCGGTGGTCAGCTTGGAGGCGTCAATCTTGACCCGGCGGTCCTTCTTCCCGGGATCGCGCACCGCCGCCCGAACGAGTTCGATCCTGGCACCCAGACGGCGCTCCAGGTCACCCTGGTCCTGCTCAAGGTGTTTCCACACGCCCTGGCCGACGGTGCCCAGGCCTACGAATCCGATTCTGACGACTTTGTGTTCTGACATGACGAGTTGTGATGGTTGCTCTTAACTGTTTCCTGGCCTTTGTCCCGAACGAATTCTGTCCTAAGCGAGGTTCCTTAAACACATGACACCCGGCCCCGTGAAAACCGACGGTTCCTACCCCTGCGGCGGCGTGGACGGTGCCCGTGGCGGCTGGGCCCTGGCCTGGCGGGAAGGCCCCGGCGAAAGGGTCCGGACCAGACTCCTGCCCGACGCCCTTTCCGTCTGGCGACTCCGGCCCTGGGTCTCCCTCTGGTGGGACCAACCCATCGGGCTCCCCCACCCCGGCCTTCCCCGCCGCCAGGCTGATCTCCTTGCCCGTCAACAACTCCCGGCCCGCCTTCGCTCGCGCGTGTTTCTCGCCCCCTGCCGCGCGGCCGTGGAGCTGCCGCCGGAACCGGACTGGCGGATCGGGCATCCCAAGGCCTCGGCCCTCCACCGGCGGGTCACCGGCCTCGGCCCTCCACCGGCGGGTCACCGGCCTCGGCCC
>JANOBW010000390.1:0-15358 GCA_031411855.1 Opitutia bacterium | reverse complement strand
CGAGGTCGGTGCCGGAGGCCAGGGTGGTGGTGCCGCCGGCGAAGCGGATGTAGCCCAGGGTGGAGTTCGAGCCGATGTCGGTGTCGAGGTTGAGCGCGGCGGCCTGGGTGGGCGGGGCGACCTCGAGTTTGGAGGATGCGGTCGAGAAGGAAGGCGCGGGGGTCAGGGCGGAGAACGCCGTGTTGTCCGAACGGGCGAGGCGGAGGGTGCCGGAGCCGACGATGCTGACCGTGGAGGCGGAACCGACCGAACCGGAGGCGCCGCCGTTGCCGATGTTGAAGATGCCGGCGTTGATGTTGTAGGTGGCGGCCCCGGTGTTGGTGCCGGTCACGTTGATGGCGCCGGCATTCAGATTGTAAGTGGCTGATCCCGTGTTGGTTCCGGAGAGGAGGAGGGTGCCGAGCTGCTGGTTGAACACACCGGCAAAGGCGTTGGCACCGGCGAGGGCCAGGATGCCGCTGTCCGTCTTGCGGAGGGTGCCGGTGCCGGTGAGAGAGCCCGAATGGGTCAGGGTGGCGACCCCGTAGGCGCGGAGATAACCGACACCGGGACCGACCACGAGGGAGCGGCTGAGAGTGTTGGAGGTGATGGCGACCAGGCCCCCTCCGTTGAGGGTGATGGCGTTGGCGGCGTCGCCGAAGTTGGAGGCCGAGTTGACCATGCCCGCCGTGACCGTGACGCCGCCGGTGAAGGTGTTGACCCCCGAGAGTGTGACCTCGGAGGAACTGCCGCCGCCGCTGTCGGCGATGTCCCCGTTGGCAGCGATGGTGACACCGCCGGAACCGGCGAGGATGGAGGCGATGGTCTTATCGCGCCCCGTGGTCACGCCTGCGGCGGTGGCGTTGATGGCGAGCGAGCCGGAACCGAAACTGATCGTGCCACCGGTGAGGGTGTGGACGGTGTTGGCGGCGCCATTGAAGGTGATGGAATTGGTGGTGACCGTGCCGGTGGCCGTGATGGTCCAGGTGCCCGCCGCCTCGGTGCCGGCGGAGAAGATGACATTGGTGCCATTGACCCAGCCCGTGGCGGCGGTGGCCCCGAGGGAATCGGTGGTCCAGTTCGAGCCCGAATTCCAGGTGGCCGCTCCAGGAGTGCCGGAGCCGGCGGTGGCTCCGTTGATATCGAAGTAAATCGCCGAGTTGGCGGGAGGATTGACCGTGAGGGCCTGGACGACGCTGGTGGCCGCGAGGTAATTGGCGTTGCCGGGCTGGGACGCGGTAAGGTTGGCCGTGCCGGCGGCGAGAATCGTGACCGTGCTGCCGGAGACCGTGGCGACGGACAGATCGGAACTGGTGTAGGTGACGGCGAGGCCGGAGGTGGAAGTCGCGGCCAGGCCGAAGGCGGCGTCTCCGTAAGTCCTGGCAGCCAAGGGGCCGAAGGTGATGGTCTGCGTGCCCTTGTTCACCGTGAGCGACTGCGGGATGCTGGTGGCGGCCGCGTAGTTGGTGTTGCCTGACTGGGAGGCGGTGATGGTCGTGGCGCCGGCACCGACAACCGTGACGGTGCCGCCAGCCACGGTGGCCACGGCGGTGTTTGAACTGGCGTAGGAAACCGTCAACCCGGAGGTGGCGGTGGCGACGAGGGCGAAAGGAACATCGCCGACGGCCTTGTCGGCCAGGGCGGTGAAGGACTGGATCGTCTGGGAGGCCTGCGCTACGTTGAGAACCTGGGGGACGCCGGTGGCGGCAAGGTAGTTGGCGGTGCCGGACTGGATCGCGGTGAGGGTGGAGGAACCGGCCCCGACGATGGTCACCGTGGAACCGGAGACCGTGGCCACGGCGGTGTTTGAACTGGTGTAGGAAACAGGCAGGCCGGAACTCGAGACACCGGTGAGGCCGAACGCGCTGTCCCCGAAGGTTTTGGCGGCCAACGGGTTAAAGGTGATGGTTTGGGCGGCCTGGCTGATCGTCAGCACCTGGTCAACCGGCGGGGCCGCCTGGTAGGTGCCGTTGCCCGCCTGGGAGGCCGTGATCGTGACGGTGCCCGCGCCGAGGATCGTGACGGTGCTGCCGGAGACGGTGGCGAGGTTGGTGTCGGAGCTGGCGAAGACAACCGGCAGGCCGGAGGAGGCGGTGGCCGTGAGTCCGAAAGCGACGTCTCCGAAGATTTTGGAAGGCAGAGAGTTGAAGCTGATGCTCTGGGCGGTCAGGCCGGACTCCACGCTGATGGTTCCCGTCGTGTAGAGCTGGCTGGCATTCCAGGCCAGGCCGGAGGAAAGAAGCGGAAGGTTGACGGCGGCAAAGGTGCCGGAGACGGTCGTGGCCCCGAAGAGGGTGAAGGTGTCGCCGATGGCGAGGGTGTCACCCGAGGCCGTGACGGTCAGCGTGCCCGCGCAGGCCAGGGTGGTGACGCCCAGGACCTTGTCGCCGGTGCGGACCGCGCCGGTCTTGGCCACCTGCATGGTGGTGGTGGTGGTCGAGGCCAGGGTAAGGGTGTTGGAAACGGTCAGGGTTCCGATGCCGTTGACGCCGGGGACAAGCCCGCCGTTGACGGTGACCGGGCCGGTGATGGTTCCGGTGCCGCCCAAGGAGGCCCCGCTGGCGACCGTGACCGCGCCGGTGCCGGTGGCGGAACCGGCGGAGTTGGTGGCAAGCAGCGTGCCCGCCGAGACCGTGGTGCCTCCCGAGTAGGAATTGGAGGTGGCGATGGCCATGGTGCCGGGGCCGGCCTTGGTCAGAAGACCCGCGCCCTTGATGTCGCCCGCCCCGCTGATGGTGAGATCGGCCGCGGAACTGGCGGTGGCGTCGGCCACGGTGAAGGTGCGGCTGGTGAAACCGATGCCGTTGGCGATCACGATGGAGGAGGCGATGGAGCCGCCGACCGTGACATTGCCGTCGAGGGCGAAATCCTCGCCATTGTATTTGCCGGTGCCGGTGCCGGTGACGCTGCCGCCGTTGAGCGTGAGCGAAGGCAGGTGGGCGTGATAGGACGCGAAGTTCAGCGTGCCGCCGGCGTTGACCGTGAAGACGGTGCCGTTGTTGGTCACATTGATGTTGGCGTGGACGACGGTGCCCCCGTTGTTGATGGTGACCGCGCTGTTGGCGGCCAGGGCGTTGCTGTAGTCGGCCGGCTGGAGGCGGACCGTGCCGGCGTTGACGGTGAGCCCGCCGGTGAAGGTGTTGACGCCGCCGAGGGCGAGGGTGCCAGCCCCGTTCTTGATGAGGCCCTTGGTGCCGGCGACGACCAGGTTGAGGGTGGCGGTCTGGTTGTTGACCGTCACGACGGGGTTGCCCGTCGTGGTGTTGAGGGTGAGGGGGCCGGCCGTGCCGGTGGCGAGGATCCAGTTGTGGCTGGCGGAGGTGTCGCCGAAGACCAGGTTCCCGACAGTGCGGGCCGCGTCGAGGGTGACGGTGGCATCGGCGGCCAGGTCGAGGACCGCGAAGTCCGCCGTGGTGCTGTTTCCCGAGACGACCGTGTTGTTGGACCAGTTGGCCGTGGTCGGCCAGGAGCCGCCGGCGGCGTTGACCCAGACGGAGGCGCCGGTGGAGTTGCAGAAGAGGCCGACGGTGCCGTCGCCGGAGTAGCCGGCGGAGTCGGTGGCGCGGACGGTCAGATTGACCATGGCGGAGGTCGGAAGCGAGCCGGGCAGGAGGAGGGTGACCAGGCCGGAGTTGTTGATGGCGAAGAGATTGCCGGTGTTTCCGGAAACAATGGACCAGGACGAGACGGTGCGCCCGGAGAAGACGGAGGCGGTGACCGTGCCGAGGCTGGCGTTCACGGCCATGCCGGAGGTGGCGGCGAAGTATTTGGTGGCGACCGTGGGCGGGTTGGCGTTCTGGACGACGATGTTGACAGAGGGAGAAGTCGCGAAGGTGTCGAGGTAGAGGGCGCGGGCGGTGAGGTTGACCGAGGCGGCGGTGGCGGCGTTCACGTAGGTGGCCGAATAGGGGGCGGTGGCATCGGATCCCATCAGCACATTGTCGCGGTAGAACTCGACGGCGGAAATGGTCTGGCCATTGGCGGTGACATCGGCGGTGACCGTGATGTTGTTGGTGCTGAAGAAGCTGGCGTTGTTCGCGGGGGAGGTGATGGAAACCACCGGGACGGCGGCCTGGGGGCCGGGCTCCCCGACGGGGGCTCCGCCGGCAAACGCGCCCATGACGGTGGACGGGATGGGCTGGCGGGCGATTCCGGGGCCCTGCCAGGCGATGGAGACGTGGTCGCCGCCGCTGCCCTCAACGTGCTGGGCCTCAATCCAGTAGGTCTGGCCGGCGACGAGGGGGATGCCGGCGGAGAGCTGGTTGCTTTCCTCGTCCCACCCCTGAAAGGCGGTCCAATCGTTGACGGAGGCGATAAGGACTTTGGAGGACTCGTAGCCGTTGGTGCCGAGGTAGAGGCGGCTTTGGTCGTCGGAGGCGGTCCAGAAATAGTAAGTTCCTGTCACGGCGGGCCTGAGGTAGCCGGTGAGGCGGCGGGAGAAACTGTCGCCGATACCCTGGGCGGAGGTGAGGGTGGAAAGGGTGCCGGAATAGGAGGGGGTGGCGGACCAGTCCTCGTTGTCGTAGGCCGTGGTGCCGGACCATCTTTGTTCGTAAACGAACTGGTTGGCGGCCGCGTTGCAGACGATGTTGGCCGCGCCGTCGCCGGAGGAGCCGAGGTCGTCGGTGGCGCGGATGACGAGCTGGACGTTGCCCGGGTTGGGAAGGCTGGCGGGGATCGCGAGGGTGACCTGGCCGGAGCCGTTGATGGCGAAGGCGTTGTTGGGGTTTCCCGCCACGATGGACCAGGAGGAGACCACCCGGGGGGAGGTGACGGTGGCGGCCATCGTGGCGATGACGGTGTTCACGGCCTGGGTGGAGTTGGCGGACACAAAGACGGTGCCGACGACGGGCATGGCGGGGTCCACCAGCGTGATGAGGTGGCTGGTGGGAGCGGACAGGGAGGCTCCCACCGGGGAGGACAGGGTGACGATGATGCTTTCCGGGGCCTCGCCGAGCGCGTCGGTGAGAAGCGCCAGGGGGACGGCCTTGAACTGCTCGCCCGCATTGAAGGTGAGCGTGCCGGGGGTGAGCGTGTAATCGCTGCCCGGGGTGGCGGTGCCGGAAGCCGAGTAGTTGACGGTGACGGCGGAGGCTCCGGCGGGGCGGTCGAGGACGGCGATCAGAAGTGGCTCGGAGCCATCGGTTTCCAGACGGGTGGTGGCGTCGGTGGCGAAGCGGACGTAGCGCGGGGCGTTGTCGGGAAGGGCGTTGAGGATGGGAGTGCGGCTGAAGCCGGGGCCCTGCCAGGCGACGGAAACGTGGTCGCCGCCGCCGCCCTCCTGGTGCTGGACCTCGACGTAGTAGGACTGGCCGGCGGTGAGGGTGAGCGCGACGGACTGCTGGGAGGCGTTGGCCGTCCAGTTTTGGAAGGAAGTGTAGGTGGCGAGGCTGGCCCTCAGCACCTTGTTGGCGGCGGTCGCGTCGGTGCTGACGTAGAGTTTCGAGGCGTCGTCCGAGGCGATCCAGAAAGTGTAGGAGCCGGTGGCGGGGGCGGTGATGAGACCGGTAAGGCGGCGGGAGTAGCTGTCGGCCACATCCTGGGCGGGGGTGAAGCCGTCGAGGAAACCGATGTAGTCGGGCGTGACCGAGGCCCAGGTGTTGTTGGTGTAAACGGTGCCGGTGTTCCAGCGCTCCTCGGTGACCAGGGCGGCGGGCAACTCGTCGTAGATAAAGAGGTTATGCTGATAGCGGGAACCCAGGGTGGCGTTGACGGGGTTCACCAAGCGCAGGATGGCATACTCGGTGGGCTCGCGGACGAGGTCGTTTTTGACGCGGACCCGGATGTTTTTGGAGGTTTCCCCGGGAGCGAAGGTGAGGGTGCCACCGGAGATGGCGGCGTTGCCATTGGCGGCGTCGGCGAAGGTCCAGTCCACGTCGTCACCCATGGCGGTGCCGCCGCCGGAGGTGTAGGTGACGGAAACGGTGCCGGCGGAGGCGGCGGAGAGTGTCACCGGGATGTCGCGGTATTCCCCAAGAGCCCCGGGGGCCTCGCCGGTGGCGGAACCGGCGGCCTGGAAGTTGATGGTGGTGGCGGAGGTCTCATTGTCCGCGATGTAAAGCGTGGCGCTGGAGGGACGGTCGGGACTGTAGCCGGGGCCGGCCACCACCGTGATGGTGACGGACTCGGCGCCTTCGGCCAGCGCGTCGTCCACGGGAGTGAGGGTGAGGTTGGCACCGGCGGCGGCGGCGGGAATGTTGATGGTGCCGGAAAGCAGGTTGTAGTCCGTGCCATTGGTGGCGGTTCCCGACACCACGTAGGAGACATCCAGGGAGGCCGTGCCGATGCGGGAGAAATAGAAACGGCCGGTGGCGGAGGCGGCCTCGGCGGGACTGTCGTTGTAGGCGGAAACCGCGACCCGCTCCGGGCCGCTGTCGTTGTCCTGGATGACGGCCTCGGCCGAGCCGTCGTTGTAAACGCGGTAGGAGGCGGAGGGCGTGATCTGCACGCGGACGGTCTCGGTGGGTTCGGCGAGGGCGTCATCCGTCACCGGAATGCTGACCACGGCGTCATTGGTCCCGTTCGAGGAAATCGTGACGGAACCGGAAAGGGCGGCGTAGTCGGAACCGGCGGTGGCGGTGCCCGAGACGGTGTAATTGACGGTGATGTTGCCCGGCGTGGTGCCGATGGCGCGGAAGACGAGGGTCGCGTTCGCCCCTCCCTCGACACCGGTGGCGCCGGCACGGACGGAGACCAGGGGGGCGTCGCCGTTGTCGTTGATGGTCAAGGTGGCCTGGAAGTCGGAGCCGACGCTGTAGGCGTTGTCGAACGTGGTGACGGCGATGGTGACGGTTTCGGGCTGTTCGCCGATGTCGTCGTCAATCGGGAGGATGACCACCGGAGCCGAGGCGGAGCCGGCGGGGATGGTGACCTCGCCGCTGAGCATGGCGTAGTCGGTGCCGTGGTGGGCGCTGCCGGAGATGCCGTAATAGACCTTGAGGGCGGCGGCGGTGGAGCCGGTGCGGGTGATGAGGAAAACACCGGAATCCGGGCCGGCCTCGGAGGCGGAGGCGTCGAGCACGCTGACCGAGACATAAGGTTCGTCATCGTCGGAGATCGTGACCGTGGAGGTGATGTTCGCAGCAGCCCCAAGGACATAGGCGGCATTGGAACCGATGGTGGCGATGACCGTTTCGGGAATCTCGGCCGCGGCGTCGTTCAAGGGGCTGACCGCGACGGTGACCGAGCTGGAAAGGGCGGGAATGGTGACGGTGGTGGGAAGGGTGGTGTAATCGGTGCCGTTGGTGGCTGTGCCGGACCAGGCGACGGTCAGGCTGAGGCTGGCGGCAGTGGAACCGGTGCGGGTGAACGTGAAGGAGCCGGTGTCGGAACCTCCCTCGGCGGCATAGGGATCAGGTGCGGTGACGGTGACCTGGGGCAGCGTGGTGTCGTTGTCGTTCAGGGACATGACCACGGCGTTGGCCGAGCCGGAAAAATATCCGGCGGCGGAGGCCAGTTGCAGACTGATCGTTTCCAGGCCCTCGGCGGCGGTGTCGTTGACGGCCGCAACGGAGACATCCAGGGAGGCGGAGCCGGCGGGAATGGTGAAGGAGTAGAAGGAACCCGAGGCGACGTAGTCCGGGGTGAAAGTGTAATCGGTGGTCTTGACGGCGGTGCCGCCGGCTGGTGAGACAAGAACGGTGAGCGCGGCGGAGGTGTCGCCGGTGCGGGTCAGCCGGAACGTTCCGTTGGCCCCGCCCTCGTTGGCATCGGCCACACTGGCGAGGGTGACAAAGGTGGAGGCGGTGGCGGTCCAGTTGGCGGTGTTGGCTCCGGCCACGACGGTGAGCGGGTTGGTGAAACCAGGGGCGAGGGTATAACCGGGCAGAGTTGCGGTAAGAGTGGCCGACCCCGTCGAAAGTCCTGCCAACGAATAAGTTCCGTCCACGCTGGTGTAGCAGCCGAGGGTGGAATTGGAGACATAGACACCGGCAAGGGGCTGGCCGCCCAGGGTGATGGCGCCGGTGACGGTCTGTTTGCCGTGGGTGCCCACGTTGATGACGGTGGAACGGCGGACGGAGCCTCCCTTCATGTCGGAAACGGTCAGCATGGCGGTGACCTGGGAGGGCAGGACAAAGACCCGGGTGAAAGCGGAGGAGCCGTCCCCGGCCACGCCGTCGCTGAACTCCCAGTGGTAGGCCAGGGCGTCGCCATTGGCATCGGCCGCGGTGGCGGTGAAGGTCACGCTGTCGCCGGCGTTGATCGTGGTGGCGGAGGCGGTGAAGGTCGCGGTGGGGGCGACATTGCCGGGGAAGGGGCCCCGGAAGTAGGCCACGTCAAGCGAAGGAGGGGTGGTGTTGTTTTTGGACAGCACGGTGAAGTGCATGTCGGCCTCGAAATCAGAATAGGTGCGACCGATGGCAATGCCGGCGTCGCCCTTGCCCGCGGCGCTGCCGGGAGTGGTGTCAACGAGGTGTCCGGCGTTGCTGCCCATGCCGCTGTAGAGGACGAGGGCGGAGTCATCCAGGAACCCGCCCCGGGCCGGGTGGAATTCGATGTTATATTGGCGGACGCTGTCCTTCGCGACGGTGATGGCGTAGCGTTTGCCCTCCTCCAGCGTGGGCTGGTCGTAGGCATAGATGCGGTAAACTCCGTTGATTTTGGGCGAGTGGTAATAGGTGGACGGGAGCCAGCCGAGGGTGCGTTTGCTGATGGTGTTGTAGTGGGCGCTGAAACCGCCGCTGCCGCCCATCACGTCGTAGGGGTTGCCGTATTCCTGATTGGCGCCCGTGCCGTAGGCGGTGCCGTCGGTGGTGTTCCAGTAGTTGGCGTGGTTGAGCCCAAGCGAGTGGCCGCACTCGTGATTGAGCACATCCATCCCGTTCCAGCCGGCCCAGACACTGTCGCCGCCGCCCCAGGAGGAGCCGCTGCGGAGGCCGCCGTTCACCCGGACGATGATGCAGTTGTATTGGGTCGCGTCGTAGCCAAGTTTCCGGGCCTCGGCCCGGGCCTGGTTGTGGATGACCGCCAGGCCGTCCACCTCGGCGTCCTTGGCGACATACCAAGCCAGTGTCTGCGGGAGGACAATCAGGGGAGTGACCGTGGTGGTGACGGAGAGTTT
Source organism: Opitutia bacterium (assembly GCA_031411855.1). GTDB lineage: Bacteria > Verrucomicrobiota > Verrucomicrobiia > Opitutales > JANOBW01 > JANOBW01. The sequence goes on along the minus strand of JANOBW010000390.1, from coordinate 6,318 downwards.
TCCGTAGGAGGCCTCGCGGTAGTAGCGGGCCACGTCCTTCATGTCGCCGAGAGCCTGGTCCTCGGTGTTGGGCTGGGTCATCTGGTCCGGATAGGTGATGCGGATGTAGAGGCAGCGGAAGTTGCCGATGGCCTTGGAAGAGGTGCCGGGGAAGGCGTCCATGAAGAAGCCCGCTCCGCCGGGACCGCTGGCCTGGACAAACGCGCGGTATTTCTCGTCAATCACGGTGACGTGGGATCCGTTGCAAAGGGTGATGAGGCGCTCCCCGACCTCGACGGTGGGGGTCCCGGGCTCCACGGCCTCCCCGGCGGACACGGCGGCGGTTTCGATTCCGGAAACGGGGCAGATATTTTCGACGGTGGCACCGGCGGGGATGCGTTCCCCCGTTTCCAACTGGCGGACAGGGCTTTCGGCCACGGCGAACTCACGGTCCAGGGCGACACCGCGGAGGGGGATGCCCTGGCGGGACATGACCGGAAGCATGCCTCCGAAAACGCGGGCCTGGTAGCTCATTCCTTCGGCTTCGAAGTATCTCAGGGTCAGCCCCTCCTCGGGAACGGGCTGGCCGGGGGCGGGGCGCCCCAGGTAAACATGGTAATCGCCGGTGGCGGAAACGGGCTTTTCCAGGTGCGCGACGATCTCCTTCGGCAAATCCTGGCGGATGACACGCGGGACCGACATCCCAAGGGCGCGCCGGGGATCGCTGGCGATGAGGGCCTTGAATTCCGGGCGGCGGGCGACGGCCAGGCGTTCCCCTTCGGCCGCAAGGGCGGCGCGGTCGGCGGGAGAGGCGTTTTGCCAGCGTTGGGTCCATTCCTGGAAGGCATCAAGCCTGGCCCCGTCAGGAAGGTGTTGGCCGGGGGAGGGCTTGGCCCAGTCTCCAAAATCGGCCGGGGGGACGGCGGCAACAGGGCCCGAAGGAGGTTCCGAAGGCGGGACGGCGCCCCTTTTATCAAAACGGGAGGAACGGGAAGCGGAGGCCTCATGGCTGGCCAACACTTCGGGGGGAGTCACCCGGATCACCCAAAAAAGCCCGGCAATGCCGACGACGGCCAAAAGGGCCAAAAATTTTCTGTTCATGAAGGGCCGAATTTAGAAGGGGTTGGAAACGGAGAAGGGGGCTGCCACAAAAGCACGGGCGTTTGACAAAAAAACACCGGGACGGAGATGGTCCGGCGTGAAGTCAGCCACAGGGTAGTTGGTAAACATGGGGATAAGCAGGGTTATCAATGACTGAGTTAAATTGCTTGTCAGGGAAAGTCCCAAAACATCTGTAAGGTAATTTTACATTTTTTGCACAGAACTCCGGCCGAAGTTTCTAAAATGAGCTAAACTTCAGATACTTACACGCGAATGCCCCGCTTCAAAAAACCGAGGAAAGCGGGCATCTGGCACAAGCGAACTCCGGCAGTTCGTAAAAAATTTGTTGTCAAATGACAACAGATGATAGATAAAAATAAAACATCCCTACCCTCATCTGTTCAAAACCTTCCCCCGTTTTGTCCATTTGTTACCACCCCAAGACTTCCCCTGAAAAGCTCCGAGCAGCCGACCGCTTGCTTCGCAACCCTATCCCTTCTCTCGATTTAAGACTTTCCCCATGAAACTCCGCCGCCCCTCCCTCATATCCGTCTCGGTCCTCGGTGCCGCCCTCATTGCCCTCACTTCGGCCCGGGGAGCCAACGTCTGGGACGGCGGCGGTTCTTCCACCAACTGGAGCGACGCGGGCAACTGGGGCGGCTCGGCACCGGTGTATGGGACCATCAGCTTTTCCGGCGCCACCCGCACCACCAACACTTTGGACGCCACCTTCACTTCCGGTGGGAACTCCAGCATGAACCAGGTCAACTGGAACGGGGCCAGCGCCTGGGTCATGAACAGTTCCGGCGGCACCGTCCTTTCGCTTTTCGACAATAGCGGCACACAGGCCAAACTTGAAAGCCTTGGCACCGGTGGAGTTACGGTCAACGCCGACATCACCTTCGCGGCCACGGCGGGCTCCGCCTGGGGCGAGATCAACGCGGTCTCCAGCAGTTTCAACTTCGCCTCCGGCACCCTCACCGTCAACGGCTCCGCCGTGAGCGGCATCCGCCTGTTTGGCGGCACCGGTGGTATCACGACCACGTTCAACAACACGGTCAGCGCCGCGGGCAAATACTTCTCCACCTCGGCGGTCGGCCAGACGGTGAACCTCGGCGGCAGCTTCACCTCGGGTGATTTCTACCTGATGAACAGCGGTGTCCTCAACCTGAACGCGGGTGCCACCACCACCATTTCCGCCATCCGCCTGGGAGGCGATTTCGGCGCCACCGGCACACAGGATCAAACCAGAGGCGCCACCCTCAACCTGACCTCCGCAACCGGCGGGCAGACCCTGGGTAGCATCCTCAACACCACCTCCGGCAACACCTCCGCCGCACTGGCCCTCAACTCCCAGAACACCAGTGGCACCAACACGTTGAGTGGCAACATCTTCCTGGACTCCGCCCTCACCGTGGACCAGGCCGCCGGAGGCACTTTGGTTTCCAGCGGCGTGATCGCCAACGGTTCCGGCCTGACCAAAACCGGCTCCGGCACCCTCATCCTCACCGGGGTAAACACCTTCACCGGCGGCCTCACCATCAACGGCGGCACCGTGGCCCTCTCCTCGGCCACCGCCACCACGACCGCCGGCGGAAGCATCAGCGGTTTCGGCACCGGCACCCTCACGATCAACACCGGGGGCACCGCCTGGATTCACACCAACATCAACACAAACGGCACACTCGCCAACGCCATCACCCTGGGCGGCGGCACCCTCCACATTGAGGACGGCGCCACCACTTTCGGCGCGGTCAATGCCACCGCCGCCAGCACCATCCAGGGACGCTGGGGTGATCTGCAAACCTTCTCCGGCGTGATCAGCGGCTCCGGGGCCCTGACTTTCCAGCGCAGCGCCAGCGGGGCCACGGAATTCCCCGTCTTCCTGCTTTCCGGGGCCAACACCGCCACGGGCGTCATCACGGCCGGGGCCAATGCCACCGTGAGGCTGGGCAACGCCGCCGGTCTCGGCAACACCTCGGCGGGGACTTCCGTGACCAGCGGGGGTGTTCTCGATCTGAACGGCCAGACGGTCGGGGCCGAGGGAATCACCCTCAACGGCACCGGCATCTCCGCCGGCGGGGCCCTTATCAACTCCAGCGCCACCGCCGCCTCCCTCTCCGGCGCCATCAACCTCGCCTCCAATTCCAGCATCGGCGGGGCCGGCACCGGCCTCATGACCCTCTCCGGCATTGTCTCCGGCACCGGCACCCTCACCAAGGTAGGCGCCGGCACCACCCTCCTCTCCGGGGCCAACACCTACGCCACCGCCACCACCGTCTCCGCCGGCATCCTGCGCGCCGGCAACGCCCTCGCCTTCGGGACCACCGCCGCCGGCGTCTCCGTCACCTCCGGGGCCGCGGTTGACCTCAACGGACAAACCATTGGCGCGGAATCGTTTACCCTCAACGGCACCGGCATCTCCGCCGGCGGGGCCCTCATCAACTCCAGCGCCACCGCCGCCTCCCTCTCCGGCAACATCAGCCTCGGCTCCGCCTCCAGCATCGGCGGCACCGGCGCGGGTCTCATGACCCTCGGCGGCATCATCAGCGGCACCGGCCCCCTCACCAAGGTGGGCTCCGGCAGCGTGCTCCTCTCCGGAGTCAACACCTACTCGGGCGGGACCGTCATCAGCGCCGGCTCCCTCAACGCCTCCGTCGCCGGCGCACTCGGCACCGGCACGGTTTCCGTCGCCACCGGCAGCTCCCTCAATCTCACCGGCGGTGCCCTGGCCTACACCTTCGGCGCGGTCAGCGGCGCGGGCACGACCAACATCACTCTCGGCGCTGGGGCCAACAGCACCACCTTCACCGCCGCCACCTGGTCCGGACTCACCTCCGGTGCCGTCATCAACGTGGGTGTCGCCCAGGCCATCGGCTCCGGCAAGGTCGTGATCAATTCCGCCCTTCCCTCCACCGCCACCGTCAACATCACCGCCAACAGCAGCATCTATGTGAGTTCGGCGGTCACCCACGCCGCCGCCCTCACCCTGGCCGGCGGTGACACGGGCGAATCCCTTGGCCAGCTCCGCCTCGAAGGCGGCGCCATCTGGTCCGGCGGCGTTTCCCTCACCGGCAACATCACCGGCGCCGGCGACGGCACCGTCGGCTCCAACACCGGCTCCGCCACCATCAGCGGCGTCATCAGCGAGTCGGGCGGGGCCCGCGCCTTCTCCAAGGTCGGCGTCGGCACCATCGTCCTGAGTGGCCTAAACACTTACACGGGAGTTACTTCCGTTTTCGGCGGCGCCCTGAACATCCAAAACGCCAGCGCCCTCGGCACCATCGCGGGCGGCACCACCGTCGCCTCCGGCGCCGCGCTGCAGATTCAAAACAACATCACCACCCTGGCCGAACCCCTCACCCTCAGCGGCACCGGTGTCACGACGGACGGCGCTCTTCGCAACATCAGCGGCACCAACACCTTCGCCGGCCTCATCACCCTCGGCGCCGCCACGAGGATCAATTCCGACGCCGGCACCCTCACCCTCAGCAACACGGGCACCATTACCGGAGCCACCTTTGGCCTCACCGTCGGTGGCGCGGGCAACACCACCATCGCCAGCATCATCGGCACCACCACCGGCACCCTCACCAAGGACGGAGCCGGCACCCTCGCCCTCAGCGGCGCCAACACCTACACCGGCGCCACCACCGTCTCCGCCGGCCTTCTCCGCCTCGACGGCGCCACCGCCCTCCCCGGCGGCATCGCCGCCACCGGAGGCGTCTCCAACCTTTCCCTCAACGGCGGCGTCCTCGGCCTGGCCAATGGCGATTTCCTGCGCGGCACCGGCGCCGGGGTCACCCAGGTCCAGCTCGCCGGCGTCTCCGGCTTCTCCGCCCACGGGGCCGCCCGCTCCGTCAACTTCGGCGGGGCCAATGCCGCCGTGGTCTGGGGCAATGGCAGCTTCGCCCCCACCACCCTCGTCCTCGGCCACACTTCCGCCGACAACACGGTCACCATCACCAACCCGATTGATACCAACGCCGCCGTCCGCACCATCCAGGTCGACGATGGAGCCGCCGCCATTGATGGCGCGCTTACCGGTAACCTGAGCGGCACCGGCGGCCTCACCAAAACCGGTGCCGGCACCCTCTCCCTCTCCGCCAACTCCTACACGGGAGCGACCACCATCAGCGCCGGTGTGCTCCGGATCACCAACAGCACGGGCCTCGGAACCGTCGCCGGAGGTGTCACCCAATCCGGCACCAGCGCGCTGGAAATTGACGGCACCGGCGGTGCGGTCACCGTGGGCGCGGAAGCGCTCGGCATCAATGGCGGCGGTATCACAAACCTCGGCGCGTTGCGTAACATCGCCGGCGCCAACACCTATGGCGGCACCGTCACCATGGCCGCCCAGTCCCGCATCAACTCGGACGCCGGCACTCTCACCCTGAACAACGCGACGGCCTCCGTCACCGGCGGCTTTACTCTCGTCGTGGGCGGAGCCGGTAATGTCACGATCACCACCCCGATGACAAACGGGGCCGGAGGCGTTCTCAAAGACGGCACCGGCACCCTCACCCTCAGCGGGGCCAACACCTTCACCGGAACCACCACGATCAACGCCGGCACGATCACCCTCGGTGCGGCCGCCGCGGTCAGCGCCGCCGGCCCCCTCGGCAACGCCGCCTCAGCTGTCCTCCTCGGCAACACCACCGGCGCGGAAAACGCCTCCCTGCTGACTTCCGGCGCCTTCACCATCGCCCGTCCCGTCACCGTCCAGTCCGGCAACACCGGCAATATCACCATCGGCGGCTCGGGGGCCAACGCCTCGATCTATTCCGGTGCCATCGTCCTGAACAAGGCCGCCAACGTCACCGCCATCTCCGGCGGCACCTCCACCTTCTCCGGTATCATCTCCGGCGCGGGAGCCCTGACCAAAACCGGTGACGGCATCGTCGTCCTCAGCGGGGTCAACACCTTCACCGGCGCGGTCACCGTCAACGGCAGTGCCACCACCGCCAGCACCCTCCGCGTCGCCAACGCCTCCGCCCTCGGCACCAACGCCAGTGTCACCCTCGCCGCCGGCACCCTGGCGGGCGGCCAGGGCACCACCCTCGATCTCAACGGCACCATCAACATCGGCTCAGGCAAGATCCTGACGATGAACTCGAACACCACGGGCGACATCCGCTCCACCCTGCTGAACAGCGCCAATAACAACACCTGGGCCGGCAACATCATCGCCCAGGGCACCGGCAACGTCCAGATCAACGCCGCCACCGGCACCACCCT
>JANOBW010000389.1:0-15207 GCA_031411855.1 Opitutia bacterium | reverse complement strand
TGTCCGTCGTGACCATGACCGCCGCGCAGGGACGATCCCAACCACGCAAGGCGTCGAGCACATGGACACTCCCCATCACGTTGGTGGAAAACGTCTCCACCGGAATCTGATAGGAAAGCCGGACCAGGGGTTGGGCGGCGAGATGAAAGACGAAATCAGGGCGGAAAGAATGGATGGACTCGCGCACCAAACCGGCCTCCCGCAAATCGCCAAACTGGGAATCAAGCCTCTCCGCCAACCTGAGCCAGCCAAACAGAGGCTGCCCCGCATCAGGGGGCAGGGCAAACCCACGAACCTCAGCCCCCAGAGACAAAAGCCATTCGGCCAGCCAGGCCCCTTTGAATCCGGTGTGACCCGAGAGCCAGACCCTTTTACCTGAAAATGCGGAGGCAAACATGGACATTCTGCTTGGGCTTACCATTTCTTCCAAGGGGCCTTGCCCGAAGCCCACAAGTCTTCCAGCAGAACTTTGTCACGGAGTGTGTCCATCGGCTGCCAGAAACCTTCGTGTTTGAAGGCGGAAAGCTGACCGGTGTGGGCCAGGGTTTCGAGCGGCTTGCGCTCCCAAATGGAGGTGTCGCCGTCAATCAGATCAATCACGGATGGCTCCAACATAAAGAAGCCGCCATTGATCCAGGTGCCATCTCCCTGGGGTTTTTCCATGAAAGCCGAGACATGTCCTTCCTGGTTCATGTCCAGAGCACCAAAGCGGCCCGGAGGCTGGACGGCGGTGACCGTTCCCTTGCGCCCGTGGCTGCGGTGGAATTTCAATTGTTCCGTGATGTTCACATCCCCCACCCCATCGCCATAGGTAAAACAAAAAGTCTCGTTGCCAAGATACTCGCGGACGCGGCGCAGGCGCCCGCCGGTCATGGTCTGCTCGCCGGTGTCAACAATCGTGACCCGCCATGGTTCAGCGCTATGTTTATGAACCTCCATCCGGTTATCCTTGAGATCAAAAGTGACATCCGACTGATGCAGGAAGTAATTGGCAAAATACTCCTTGATGATATATCCCTTGTAGCCCGCGCAGATGACAAAATCAGTGATGCCATGGGAAGCATAGATTTTCATGACATGCCAGAGAATCGGTTTGCCGCCGATTTCCACCATGGGTTTGGGCTTCAGATGGGTTTCTTCACTGATACGGGTGCCAAGGCCCCCGGCAAGGATGACGCATTTCATGATGTAAGAATTTAGCTGGAAAAAAGTCGATAATAACAAGTTAAAACTGCGATTTTAGGACGAACTATCAATGCTTTTATGATCGGAGAAATAAAAACGCGTTTTTTGGCAAAAGATAATAAAATGATACCCCAATCAATACGCCCTCTCGCAATGCGATACTTGAGTAAATTGGTCAGTCTCCATTTGAGGCAGTCTCGAAAAATGTTTTTGTCAAAAATACCGGTAGTTTTTTTGTGTGAATTAACATCAACACAACGCTGAAATGCAACTCGCCACAAAGAATGATAAATACGTTTTACATGACGCATCTGCCCTTCAAAATCCCCCCGTTGCTGAATTCCATGAGTGCTTCCCTCGTGTCTTCGGTATCCCACGAGTTGATCGGGAATGTAAACTACTTCACCAATCAAGGCAGCCCGAAAATTGAGCACCATATCTTCATGAATGACACCTGAATCAATCAATTTAAAATCGTTAAAAACTCTTTTATGATAAAATGAAGAGGCCCCTATGCATCCCCTGAAATTGCGCGCAATAGAGATGGCGCTATATGATCCGTGAGTGATGTCAGTGGATGACAACCCAGTTCGATTTCCACTCACATCAATATCATAAACCCCAGTAAAGCCACCACCAACAAAAGTAGCATGCGACTCAATGTTTTGGGCAATCACCTTGACTCTCATGGGTTCTGAAAAATCATCTGAAGCACAGAGAATTACATAGTCACCTTGACATCCAGCAAAGGCTTCAGCTAAAGAATTAACTAAGCCACGATTCACCCTGTGCTTCAAAAACCTCACCCTACTTTCGCCGACACGAGGATCCTTTTCAATAATTTCAACACTATTGTCAGGAGAGGCGTCATCAACTATTACCACGTCACAAGAATGATTTTGAGAAAAAATGCCATCAAGTGCTTTTTCAAGAAAGAGAGAGTGTTTATATGACAATAAAGCAACGGAATACTTAATCATGGAATATTAAATGTAAAATACATAAAACAGGCAAATTCCAAGTTTAGTGTGACGCTGACAACTTAAACTTGAGAATTTTGACAAGGGAAAAGTAAAAGACAGGAGGAAGGCAATAAGTCACACATAAGCGAAGAAATGAATTCACATTTAAATCACCATTCATCATTTTTTTCAGAATAACACCCAAATTAATTAGCCTTGAACCATGAAAAAGTTTACGCTCAAATTCCCACTGTGATTCTGTATTTATAAGACATAAGTTGAGTTTACATTCCAAATCCAAAAATTGATTTATTTCTAACAGATCTCGCGCCTTTTTCAAATCAGCGATTTGAGACTTTTTCGTGATACACCACCACTCCAAAATTTTAATTCTCCTGACAACAAGATTATTTCTATTCTTAAATAAAATTTTTTGATTACATACATTGTTCGTATGCGTTCTCCACCTAACCAAAGGAGTAGGTATGTAATAGATTTCTCCCAATAAGGCTGCTCTAAATCCAGTTAACGCATCTTCAAAGATACAGTTTTCAGGCAAATCAAAAAAAACATCAAAAATATCACGATGCCAAGCTTGGGTCGCTCCTAACTGACTATTACGCTGCGAAGAAAAAAAACTAGCATCATACAATCCACTTTTACCCCAAGATTCATACCGAAGAAAAACCCCTTTTTCATCAATAATAGCAGCTGAAGAGCAGACCATTTTCACTTGACTAGACGTATTAAAAGCTTGCACAATTTGACAAACTCTTTGTTTATCAAAAACATCGTCACCCGAGCCTGCTACAATTATTTTTGAAGGAATATTTTTGTAATGGCGATTAATATTCGCAATTAATCCATTGTTTTTATCAGAAATAATTAATTGGATTTTATGTTGACCTTTATAAAAATCAGTGACGTTTTTAATCTGTGTAATCGTATCATCACTCGAGCAATCATCATAAATAATAACTTCAAACGGCGGGCAGTCTTGAGCAAGAATGCTAAGCAACGACTCCTTGACGTAAAGCCCATGATTATAAGTAAACAAGGCAAATACGACATCATTGAAGCTATACAAGCTACTCATGAAGAGAAATCAAATAAACCATCACCACCAAATCCATAAGATCTTATTTTAAAACAGTAACCATCTTTGCATCATTTTTGATTTCTTTTTCAAGGTGCAAGAGACGATCTTTCACGTAGCCTAGATAGGCATCACTAAAATGGACATGATGATAAATTGTTTTCAGGCGGTGGAACCGGCGTCCACGGTAAGATTGATGCCAGTGACACCGGAAGCGGACAGAAGGTATTCGACAGAACCGGCGGCGTCTTCGACGGTGGCCAGACGACCCAGCGGAGAGCGGCGTTTTATTGACTCCAGTTTTTCCCCCTGAAGCCCGGAGGTCATGTCCGTTTCCATATAACCCGGAGAGAGTGTGTTCACTGTGATACCGGCCTTGCCGACCTCTCGGGCCAGCGAACGGGTGAAGCCGACCAAGCCGGCCTTGGTGGCGGCATAAACCGAAAGGCCGTTAAAACCGGTAGAGGCGATGATGGAGGCGACATTGATGATGCGGCCGGTTTTTAACCCGTTAAGCAGCATGGACCTGACGGCATATTTGGTCAGGATGATGGTGCCGGTGAGGTTGACCGTCACCAGCTCCTCGATCTGGGACTCGTGCATGGTGGCCAGAACACCGTCGTGACCCAGGGCACCATTGTTGACCAGGGCGTAAAGATGACCATGGGCGGCAGTGATGGCTTTGACGTCCTCGTGAAGGCGGGCGGTCTGGCCCAGATCCAAGGCATGAAAGGAGACCTTCCCCTCCCCTTGGGAACCCAGCAGGGCCGAAAGTTCGGGGGAAAGTTTCCGTCCGGTCGCGATGACATGATAGCCGGCGTGGGCCAGACGACGGGTGATGGCGAGGCCTAGGCCGCGTGTTCCACCGGTGACGAGAACGTTTTTCATTGCTATTTCCGAACGGGCCTCTTCACGCCTGCCGTGAGATTTTTCCGGCGGAGGAGACGGAGAGGTCGGCGACCAGTTTGAGCAGGGCAGGCACCTTGTAGGGAGGCAGGTGGGCCGCGCAGTGAAGCCGGAGTTCCCGTTTGAAGGACTCGGGATCCGCCGGGGGATGCGCGGGCTGGACGCGAGCCTCAACCAACTGACCGGTGATGGGGTTTTTGACCGCTCCCACCCGGGCCAGAGCAACTCCGGGATGAAGGTGAAGGACCGCCTCGACTTCCTCAGGCATGACCTTGTTGCCACCAACATTGATCGCCCCCGAATCACGACCCAGAAAGTGACAACGCCCGTCACGCACCTCAATGCGGTCACCCGTCCGGATAAAACCTTCCGAGTCAGCCAGAGCCAGACCGGGCTCAAGATAGGTCACCTGGGAACGGGCTGGCCGGAGGAGTAGAATGGAGTCGGAGTCCAAACGCAATTCAACCCCCGGCGGCGGGGATTGAAGAAAGGAGGTGGGGAAACCGGCCAGACCATCGGTCACGGCAAAACCAACACCTGCCTCGGTGGAGGCATAAATGTGGACGACGCGGGCGGATGGGAAAGTGCGGGTGAGCGTGGTGAGAATGGCCTGATCGGCAATCTCACCACCAAGGGTGGTCTGGCGCAGAGACAGGGATTCAATACCCTTGGTCATTAACAACTTACGCCACAAGGTTGGGGTGGCGGAAAGGGCGTTGACGCCATGCTGTGCGAAATGGGCCAGTCGCTCGTCCAGCTCCGAGGAAAAGTCGGGAACCACCAGGGTGGAACCTCCGAGAACTGCCTGAAGGAAAACCTGAAGGCCGGCAAAACGGGTGGGCTCATACAGGAGCCCCCAGACGTAGGCAGCGCCTTTTTCCCGATTTCGGTTGGTGGTCCGGGTCAGACTGGCAAGGGTGTGGGCGACAAGCTTGGGAATGTTGGTTGTTCCCGAGGTGGGCAGGATCCAGCGGGTTTCCACGGTCGGAAGTTCCCCGCTCCAGTTTACCTGTTTCACTGAGTCAAGGGCAGGTAGAACCGGCACCGGCCACGATGAGCCACCCACCTCCTCCGCCACCACCCATTCCACCTCGGAACGACGCAGGAAATCATCCCTCACGGCGATATCCAAACCAGAGGGAAGCAACAGCAGGGTCCCAGCCCAGCCATCGAGCCAAAGCAAGGTGGAAAGCAACCCTACCTGATCGGAAACCTGCACCGCCACAACGCCCCCCCTGAGGCTCGCGCCGTCACCCAAACGGCGGGCGGCAATCAAAGCTGACAAGGCCGCGGCGGAAAAGACGCGGGAAGGACCTGCCACCACGGGACGACCGTCGGTCCAACCTGCCAGCGCATGGGCAAGGGAGGGCATAAGCGCGAACTGGCGGTCCCGGTCGCTCACTTGCGATTGGCGGGGTGAAAGCGGTTATAAAGATCCACAAACTCCTGATAGACAGGGGGATAAACCGGCTCGGCCATGAGGGTGAAAGGATCGTATTGAAGCTCCTCCTCCAGGCGGCTTACCAGGATGGCAAAGCCGAGGGAATCCAATCCGCTTTGCAAAAGGACCGTGTCAGGCCCCAAAGTGCCACGGAGTGGCTGGCCCGTAGCTTCGAGGGATTCGTGAAAAATCCTGCGGATGATGGGTTCGGCATCCATGTGGTTTCAGTGGGATAATTATTTCCAAGAGTTTACCGCCGCAATGACCGAAGCGATCTGCACCTCGGTCATGACCGGGGAAAGGGGCAGGGAAACCACTTCGCGGTGGATGGCCTCGGTGATGGGGAAAGAAAGGTGGTTCAACTCTTTGTAGGCCTGCTGCTTATGAGGCGGGACCGGGTAATGAATCACGGTCTGGACCCCTTGGGCGGCAAGATGAGCGACAAAGTCATCGCGCCGAGCGATACGGACCACAAAGAGGTGCCAAACATGAGACTCTTCTCCCCGGGCGACTTGCGGCAGGGAAACGGCCGGATTCGTGATTTCCTGCCGATAACGGCGGGCGATTTCCTGCCGGCGCGCGTTGTCGGCGTTGAGGGTTTTGAGTTTCACCCGCAGGAAGGCGGCCTGCATCTCGTCGAGGCGGGAGTTCGGCCCCTGGTAGAGGTTCTGGTATTTGACGTGTGACCCATAGTTGCGGATGGCCTTGACCGTTTGGGCCAGAACGGGATCCGTCGTCACCATGGCACCGCCGTCACCCAAGGCTCCGAGGTTTTTTCCGGGATAAAAACTGAAACCGGCGGCGTCACCGAAGAGTCCGGCACGACATCCCCCTAAAGTGGCTCCATGGGACTGGGCGCAGTCTTCCAAAACCTTGAGGCCGTGTTTCCGGGCAAAAGCCATGATGGGCTCCATGTCGGCCAACTGGCCATAGAGATGGACCACAAGGATGGCTTTGGTGCGGGAGGTCAGGGCCTGGGCCAAGAGGGACGGATCAAGGTTGAAGCTCGCGGCATCGGGTTCGACCAGCACGGGCTTCAACTGATTTTCCGTGATGGCCAAAACCGAGGCGATGTAGGTGTTGGCCGGCACGATGACCTCATCCCCGGCCTGGAGCACACCCAACTCTTTCCAAGCGCGGAGGACCAAGGTCAAAGCGTCCAGACCATTCGCAATACCCAGGCACTCCCCTCCCCCGCACCAGGCGGCAAACTCTTTTTCAAACGCCTGATGCTCGGCCCCGTGGATGAACCAGCCGGAATCAATCACCCGGGTGGCGGCGGCAATCATTTCATCACGGTGGACGGCGTTGAGGGACTTGAGATCCAGAAAGGGAACGGCGGTCATGGAAAAATACTTAAATCAAAGGTAGCGAATAATTCGCGCTGGATTACCCACGACAACGGCATGGGGAGGAACATCTTTGGTCACCACCGCGCCGGCTCCAACCATGGCTTTTTCACCAATGGTGATTCCTGGCAAGATAGTGGCATTGGCCCCAATCGAAGCACCTTGTTTGACCAAGGTTTTGGCGAACTCATTGGGATGTTGTCGCGACCGGGGGGATTTATCGTTGGAAAAAGTCACATTCGGACCAATGAAGACATCATTTTCAAGCGTGATACCATCCCATAATTGAACACCACATTTAATGGTGACCCGATCACCAACCGCAACGTTATTCTCGATAAAACAATGGGAACAAATATTACATTGTGTGCCAATAACAGCGGCAGGTAATATAACGACAAATTGCCAAATTCTTGTATCAGATCCAATGGTGGAGGTCTGAACGTCAGAAAGAGGATGAATAAACATAACAGATAGTTACTGTTTTAAAAACACTTCGTATTGACGAATGTAATCTGACTCATCGTAACCATGGCTGGCAAGAACCACAAGAATTGAGGCAGGTTCCAGAGAAAGGAGGTCAACCCAGATTCCCGGAGGAACATGCAAACCTTGATCAGGTTCCTTTAGGCAAATTACTCTTTTTTGTTTACCATCATCCAAAGTAACTTCAAACCCTCCTGCCATGGAAATTAAAAATTGATGGCACAGATGATGAGCGTGGCCCCCGCGTGTTGTTCCCTTGGGAAAATCGTAGAGATAAAACATCCTCTTGAACTCGAAGGGAACATGTTTCGAATCTTCGGCAAATGATAAACTTCCCCTCGCATCTCGAACACGAGGTAGCTTTATCAATGAGCAATCTTCAGTTCTGGTCATGAAATTATCGTCCCAGTTTGATGAGTGATTTCAGGTAGGCCCCGTAACCGGACTTACCGGTGGCTTCGGCCAGAGCATTGAGCTGGGCATCCGTAATAAAGCCACGACGCCAGACAATCTCCTCAATACAGCCGATTTTGAAACCTTGGCGGGCCTCCACCACCTGCACAAACTGGCCGGCCTGAAGGAGGGAATCGAAGGTGCCGGTATCCAGCCAGGCCGTGCCCCGGGGCAGGATTTTGACGGACAGTTTGCCTTGGCGGAGATACTCCTTGTTGACATCGGTGATCTCATATTCGCCCCGGGCGGAGGGTTTGAGGTCCCGGGCGATTTGGACCACCGAATTGTCGTAAAAATAAAGACCGGGAACGGCGTAATTGGACTTGGGCTGGGCCGGTTTTTCCTCGATGGAGAGGGCCTTGTAATTGGCGTCAAACTCCACCACCCCAAAACGTTCCGGATCATTGACCGGGTAGGCAAAAACAGTGCCGCCCACCGGATTCAGGGCCGAACGCAGAAGATCACCCAGACCCGCCGCGTAAAAGATGTTGTCCCCCAGGATGAGGGAAACCTTGTCCTGACCAATAAAGTCGGCCCCGAGGACAAAGGCCTGCGCCAGACCGTTCGGCACCGCCTGCTCAACATACTCAAAGCGGCAGCCCAGTTGGGAACCGTCACCCAAAAGCGAACGAAACTTAGGTAGATCCTGCGGTGTGCTGATGATGAGAATTTCCCGGATGCCGGCCAACAGCAACGTGGATAGCGGGTAATAAATCATCGGTTTATCATAAACCGGGAGCAGTTGTTTGCTGGCCACCAGGGTCAGGGGGTGGAGGCGGGTGCCGGCGCCGCCGGCGAGAATGATGCCTTTCATGGATAGAGGTAGATGGTTTCTGACGAATCAGGTTTTTAGCTTTTTGAGGGCCAGGAAATAGGCCCCGGCACAGCCCAAAGTTAAGATAAAGACCGGGATGACGGCCAGCCAGGGACGACTGGCAAAAGGTTGTGAGGCAATCTGGCAAGCGCTCAGGGCGAGGGCAGCAAGAAGGACAGAAGCCATTATTTTCACATCGGGAAATTTTCTGGTCCTCCGCCACAGAACACCCACCATAAGGCCACAATAAATGAGGTAACATAGGCAATAGGACACGCCAGACCCAATTAACCCAAGATGGGGAATCAGAAGAAAAGGCAGTCCGCCCAAGACCAGACTAGCAATCCCCTCTACTGTCACAATCAAGCTGGAAGAACCGCGGGCAATCATATGATATCCATAAGGCCAAGAAACCAGTCGGAGAAATACACCCCAGACCATCCAATTCATCACAGAAATGGCTGGATCAAATTCGCGAGAAAAAAAGATATGGATGGCAAACTCTCCCAAGGCCAGCAAGGCCCCCAAGGCCGGAACGCCCAGAAGCAGCCCGACGATCACCTGGGTTTCCACAATCTTGACGGCAGTGAGCTCATCCGGAGCCGCCGCCACCCGGGGATAAAAATCCGAGGCCATGGCGGCGAAAACAAAGGACGGTAGGCTTCCCGCGATGGAGAAAGCGGCGTTGTATTGGCCGGCCGCTGCCAAGCCAAGTTCGGCGTCAATATGGCCGGCCGCATCAACATTGAGATTTTTGATCAAGGCAAGCCTCACAAGATAACCTGACAGTTGAGAAAACAAACCAACCAACATCAGGGCTCCCCCCATCCTGATCATTTCACGCAGCGCCCGGGAATCAGGCTCAACAGATAGGGGAGGACGATACTTTCTAGCCGACCACCAAGAACACACAGCGGGAGCGATGGCGGCCGCAACGACTGAAAAGGCTACACCCGGCAAGCCAAGCCAATAGATAAAAGGAATGCCGATCATCAAACCGGCCGTGGCACCGGCAATACTGTTCAACGCCAGGGAACGAAGATGTCCAGCTGACTGCAGGATAACAGACCAACCGGCTGTCAGGATGACAAAAGGAACGGCCATGCCAGATAACAGCACCACGTGGAGTTTGTCGAAAGAACCAAAGCTATTCCAACAAACAGGGGCGACCGCCACGACAACGCACCCCAAACCAATCCAAGCAAGACGACGGCCCAACAGCCTGACTGCTGCTTCCCGCGCGGGGCGTTGCTCGGGAGGAACCGTAGAAATAGAACGAACCCCCGAAGTTCCCAGCCCCCATCCAGCCAGCGAAGACAGTGAACCATTGAAACTTCCCAACATACCCATCAATCCCACCCCGGAAGGCCCCAAAAGAAGCGCCACACACTTTCCCCGGATCAAGGTGACAAAGAGGGTAAATGCGGAAGAGCCCGCCATGAGCACGCTGGAGCGGAGAATGCGGCTGAGGCTGGAGTTGCCCGCGGCACTCGGAGAGGCGACGGGCACGGCTTCTTCCTTGGAACCGGTTTTCCCGGTCACGTCGGTGATATTTTGGTTGGCAGACATGCCGATAGCGGGACGCCAGGTCCCGAAGCCTCAGGACTTCCCCAGGCGTTCCAATTGATACGATCCGTCCAGAATGCGTTTCCACCAGGATTCGTTTTCCAGATACCACTTCACCGTTTTGCGGAAGCCGCTGGCGAAATCCTCGGCGGGTTTCCAGCCAAGTTCGGAGCGGATTTTCGAAGGATCAATGGCGTAGCGAAGGTCATGTCCCGGCCGGTCCGTCACAAAGGTGATCTGATCGGCGTAAGGTTTGCCATCGGCGCGGGGACGAAGTTCGTCGAGCTGACCGCAGAGCAGGCGGACGAGGTCAAGGTTGCGGCGTTCGTTGTCACCGCCGACGTTATAGGTTTCTCCGGGTTTGCCGGCCTCAAGGACCCTTATCAGAGCGCGGGCATGGTCCTCGACGTAAAGCCAGTCGCGGATGTTTTCCCCTTTGCCATAAACCGGGATGGGATCGCCGCGCAGGCATTTGAGGATGACGACCGGGATCAGTTTTTCGGGAAACTGGTAGGGGCCGTAGTTGTTGGAACAATTCGTGATCAGGACCGGAAAACCGTAGGTGTCGGCCCAAGCCCGGGCCAGGTGGTCGCTGGAAGCCTTGCTGGCGCTGTAGGGAGAGTGCGGATCGTAGCGGGTCGTCTCGGTGAAGGCCGGGTCTTCCGCCCCCAGCGAACCATAGACCTCGTCGGTCGAAACATGCAGAAAACGGAAGCGGGACTGGGCCGCCTTGTCCAGCGAACGGTAGTGGCCCAGGGCCGCCTGAAGGAGCTGGAAAGTGCCCACCACATTGGTCTGGATGAACTCCCCGGGGCCGTCAATGGAGCGGTCCACATGCGATTCGGCCGCGAGGTGCATGACAGCGTCGGGACGATGTTCGGCAAACAGTTTCCGAAGCAGGGCGGCGTCACAGATGTCGCCCTGGACAAAGGTGTAGCGAGAATTGCCCGAGACATCGGCCAGCGACTCGGAGTTGCCCGCGTAGGTCAGCTTGTCGAGGTTGACGACCTCGTGCGAGGTCTCGCTCAACAGGACACGGACCAGATTGGAACCGATGAAGCCGGATCCGCCGGTGACTAGGATGCGCATAAAAAAACAAAGACAGGATGAGAGATTCGAGAAACGAGATATGAGGGACGAGACAAAGCCAATGAGGCCGAGACAAATACAAGAGATGTTACCTTAGATTTTCTTATTTGGCTTCTCGCATCTCATTAAAAATTACTTAAGTTTGGCTTCCTTGGCTTGGATAAGGCCTCTTAACATTCGAGAAATTTCGTCGAGTCTAGAGAGTAACACTGTGGTAATTTTCATATCTAAAACTCCGATTTTCTCAGCTATTATCAGTTGAGTGGTCAATTCGGCAGCCGAAGCTTTGGCGATAAAGTGAAATCTGATGGAATCACGAGGACTTTCCCGTTCTTCTCCTTCAGCAATGTTTGAAGGAATGGATACGGCTGACCTACGAATTTGATCACGTAATCCAAAGTCTTTGGAAAGAGGACCGTCCACGGTAGCTTGATAGACGGAAACTGCAAGATCAGTGGCTTTGATCCACACACTTAATTGCTGGTAGGACATGGCGAGATTTGAGATGAGAGATTCGAGGGGCGAGATCTGAGACAAAGAAAACAGAATCTGACTTGAACTCTCTTATCTCGTATCTCGCTTCTCTCATCTCACAACTGCCAGTAAGCAACCCCGGCGGCCTGAAATTGCTCAGGAGTAAAAAAGCCCTTGATGTCCACCACCACGCAGGGTTTCGAACCGGAGAACTGTTTGAGTTGGTCGAGGGTCAGGGACGCGTAGGAAGTGTGTTTCACCGCCAGGATGACGACGTCATAATCAGTTCCCGGCTGGGGGGTGAGATGGAAACCATACTCATGATGGACTTCCTCATCGTAAGCCTGGGGATCGCAGACCTCCACGGAAACATCGAAATCCTCCAGGGCCTTCTTCACGTCAATGATGCGGGTGTTGCGGATGTCGGGGACGTTTTCCTTGAACGTGAAACCAAGGAGAAGGGCGCGGGCACCTTTGATGCGCGCACCGGACTTGATCATGAGTTTGACCGCCTTTTCCGCGATGACACCGCCCATGGAGTCGTTGATCCGGCGGCCGGACAGAATCACATCCGGCTCGTAGCCAAGGGATTGCGCCTTCCAGGTCAGGTAGTAGGGGTCCACCCCGATGCAGTGCCCGCCGACGAGGCCGGGACGGAAGGGCAGGAAATTCCACTTCGTGCCGGCGGCGGCCAGCACATCAAGCGTGTTGATGCCCACCCGGTCGAAAATGAGGGCGAACTCGTTCATGAGGGCGATGTTCACATCGCGCTGGGTGTTCTCAATGACCTTGGCGGCCTCGGCCGCCTTGATACTGGGTGCCAGGTGCGTGCCAGCCGTAACCATCTGGCCATAAACGGCATTGAGCAGGGCCGCGGTGGCAGGCGAGTCACCGGCCACCACCTTTTTGATCTTTTCCACCGTGCGTTCCTTGTCACCGGGATTGACCCGTTCCGGCGAGTAGCCGACGAAGAAATCACGGCCCCATTTCAGCCCCGAGGTTTTCTCCAGAACGGGCACACACTCATCCTCGGTCACGCCGGGATAAACCGTGGATTCGTAAACCACGATGGTGCCGGGTTTGAGAAACTTGCCGATGGTCTCCGAGGATTTCCGCAGGGGGGTCAGGTCGGGCTGCTTGTAGTCGTCCACCGGGGTGGGCACCGTCACAATGATGATGGCGCTTTCGGCCAGACAGGACGGATCGGTGGTAAACCTGACGGAGGCGGCGGACAGTTGCTCGGCGGACAGTTCACGCGTGGCATCCCGGCCGGCGGAGAGCTCCTCGACACGGCGACGGTTGATGTCGAAACCAACCACCTTGAAGTGCTTGGAAAAGGCGGCGGCCAGGGGAAGGCCGACGTAGCCGAGTCCGAGGACACAGATTTGCTGCTCTCGGGATCTCAGTTGTTCAAGGGTGGCTGTGGGCATCGCGGTAGGGAAAAAAGGGGTTAGGAACCGGTCTTTTCAGAGAGGAGGAGATCAATCAGGGGAAGGACATCGCGCCCCCGCTCACTCCAAACCCGGAGGGTGTTGACCCGGGAGAGCACAAACTCTTTCCGGGCGCTTTCATCGCGCGAAAGCCGCTCGATGACTTCCAACCTCGTTTGGGAGGAATCCAGACTGGGACGGACGCGGTCCCGCAAGAACCCGGAAACCAGTTTTTTCAGGGAGAGTTCGGGTTTGAAATACTCGCGCCGTGCTTCCTGCAAACGGACCGGAGCGACCGCCCCCACCTCCTTGAGCTGACGCAAACCCTGGCTCGCCGAACCCTTGCTGATGCTCAACAAGGTGGTGATTTCATCCAGGCACAGTGGCTCGGGGCTGGCGAAAAGGACTCCGTAAATCGCTCCCACGGAGGGGGGAAGGCCAAAAAGCTGCACCACCCCCGACACATAATCAACCGTCTCGGACTGCCAGGGGGCAAGCGGGCTTGGCTTTTTTTCCAAGCTGCCGCCCTTGGTCAGGCGCTGGGAAACCTGAGGCAAAGATGAGGAGGAAGTGGATGTGACCGCCCGTGGCATGGCCTCGGAGGAAGTAAGGCAAACTGCCCAAAAATGGAGTTTGTTCAAGAAAAAATGAACAAACTCGCCAAAGATTCCCAACCTCCGGAAACGAAGGCCGCTCAGGGTTCAAACCGGACTGAATTCCGGCTGTCCTCCGCCACTTCGATGGAGGCAATCCAAGCCCTGCCTTCCGTGTGCCTCCGAATCATGGCGTCAAAAACCGCGTGGAAATGACGCGCCAGACCTTCACAGGAGCAATTGGGTGCGACGTGCAACTTGAAGAGCCCCCGCGTCTCCATTTCGCGGGCTTCCGCCAGGAAAGGGTCGTTTTCGCTCAGCACACAGGCATGGTCCAAATGTTGATCAATCCAGTCGCGGACGAAACGAAGGCCTCCGAAATCCACCACAAAACCAAGGGAATCCGTCTCGCGGCAGGCAAAGGTCAGGGTGATGGCCCAGTTGTGCCCATGCAGATGCGCACAGTGGCCCGGGTGGGCGTGCGCACGGTGGGCCATGGGAATGTCGCGATAGGTTTTGGAGCAGGTCAGCATCCGGGAAACCGGAAACACTGCCAGCGTCCGCCCGGGCTTCGCAAGCCCGAGATGCGGGCAGGGGGAAGAGGGCGGTGGCGTGCGATAAAGTCGCGACAGTCAAAGGATTGCAACCGGTCAGGGACGCGCCTGATCACGGAAAAAATCAGGAAGGGTCGAAACCGCGCCCCACTTCGATGTTCAAAATTCAGCGTTCGAGGTTCGATGTTCGCCAACTCGCTTTCCCATTTGCACCACGCCGGGAAGGGACCTTGATGAAGGGTTTTCGATGAGTTCCACCACCGCCTCCTCCCTTGACCGTTTCTCACTGCCCGACGCCGCCGGAAAATTCGGCGAATTCGGCGGCATGTTTGTGCCGGAAACCCTCATGACTCCCCTACTGGAACTGACCCGGGCCTATGAGAAACTGAGGGCCGATCCCGCTTTCCAGGCTGACTACCAGAAACACCTCCGGGAGTTCGCCGGCCGCCCCACCCTGCTCTACCATGCCGCCAACCTTTCCAAACACCTGGGCGGTGCCAAAATTTACCTGAAACGTGAAGACCTGCTTCACACCGGGGCCCACAAGATCAACAACGCCATCGGCCAGGCCCTGGTCGCCGTCCACATGGGCAAGAAGCGGGTCATCGCGGAAACCGGCGCGGGCCAGCACGGCGTGGCCACCGCCAGCGTCTGCGCCCGCTTCGGCCTGAAGTGTGTCATTTACATGGGCGCGGTGGACATGGAACGCCAGGCCCTCAACGTCTTCCGCATGAGGCTCATGGGTGCCGAGGTCCGCAGTGTCGAAGCCGGCCAAAAGACCCTGAAGGACGCCGTCAACGAGGCCATGC
>JANOBW010000388.1:0-10581 GCA_031411855.1 Opitutia bacterium | reverse complement strand
AGGGCGAGGTCGGGCGCGCCGTTGAGACTGGCCTCGAGCGGGCGGGTCACGAGGGCCTCGACCTGTTCGGGAGAGAGTCCCGGGGCCTCGGTCTGGATGGCGACCATGGGCGGGGCGAACTCGGGAAACACATCGAGCTTGGTGCGGAGCGCGACGAAGACGCCGTAGCCGAGGACGAGCACGGCGAGGGCGAGGACCACGCCGCGCAGACGGAGCGCGAGGGAGACAAGGCGGTCGAGCATGGCGGGCGGTCTCAATCCTTGAGCTGGATGTCTTCCTTCAACTCTTCGCTCAGCAGGGACATGGCGCCCTCGATGACGACGGGGCCGGCGGGCTGGGCCTCCACGAGCCAGCCGTCGTCGAGCGGATGCGCGAGCTCGACCTGATGGCGCGAGAATGTGCCCTCGGCCGTTTGCAGATAAAAGGAGGCCTCGCCGTCGTGGCGGACGATGGACGAGCGCGGCAGGAGGAAACCCTTGAGGTCGGCCCCGGCGGGCAGTCTGGCCAGAAGTGAGGCTCCGGGGGCCAGGGCGCTGGGGTCGCCGGTGGCGAGGAAGAGGAAACTCTGGCCGCCGAGCGGGGCCTCGGTGGTGGCGGGAAGCCCGAGGAAATCCCCGGAGCCGAGTTTGTCGCCGTTGGGTGAAACGAAACGGACCGACTTGGGAGCCTCGGCCAGGCGGGAGGTGAAGGGCAGGTCCACCCGGAGGAGGGAAACCTTCCGGGCCAGCAATTTCGCGGCGAGTTCGCCGAGGTTTTGGGTGATGAGATCGGGGCCCCAGGTGGTGGCGATTTTGGCCCGGGCGGTGGCGAGAGTGAGTTCGGCCTGCTTGACCACGGCGGTGGCGGCCTCGACGGAGGAGGCGGTGGCGTTGCGGCCGTTGTCGTAGAGCTGCTGTTTGCGGTCGCGGTCGGTCTTGGCGGCCTCGAAGGCGGATTCGGCCAGGCGGACTTCACCGAGCTGGAGGGTGAGGCCGGAACCATCGAGGACCCTGGCCGTGCCGGGACATTCCGGTGTGAACGTGGCGGGGCTGAGGGCGGCGGTTTTCAGGCCGATGCGGCCGCGGGTGGCGGCGTCGAGCTCCAGGTAAACGGAACTGTCGGCGGCTTTCTTGACGAGTGAGGGGGCGAGGATGGGTTTCTCGGCCTCGGCCTCTCCCTTGGCCTCTCCGGCCATGAGGCTGTGGGCGTAGTTGAGCCCGAAGATGAGTCCGGCGAGGGCGAGGAAGGCGGCCAGGCCGAGGAGAGGTTTTTTCATCGGAGGAGAAGGGGAGTTACGATGCGTAAGTTGGTCCCGTCTTCAGGCGGGACCAACTGCGCAAGGCATGGGGCGGGTGCCCGTGGCGAATTTGATTCGTTTCAGAAGGAATGAAACGAGCCCGGTTCCGGGGCGGCGGCGGTCCCGGGAGCTGTGACCGGGGTTGCGTTCGGAGCCGGGGCGGCCGCCGGCGGCAGGACGGGTGGGGCGGGATCGAAACCGGTGGGCAGTTGGAGGACGTCCTCCAGATCGCCCTGGGCGCGGCGCAGGCGGGTTTCGGCCTCGCCGATGAGGAGGGCGTCGGTCGCCATTTCGGAGCGGGCGTTGAGGAGGTCGAGGGCCTCGGTCGCGCCGGATTCGAACTGGGCCTTGAGGGCGGTGAGGCGGGTTTCGTGGGAAGTCTTGAGACCGGCCACCTGGTCGAGACGGACGCGGGCCCCGTGGACGGCGGCGAGGGCGGTGTCGAGTTCGCCGGTGATGCGTTCCTGGAGGGCGAGGGCGGTCTGGGCGGCGGCCTCGCGTTTGGCCCGGGCCTCGCCGATGGCGCCCTCGTTGCGGTTGAAGAGGGGAAGGTCGAAGCCAAAGCCCACGGACCACTTGTTGGCGCCTTGGTCGTATTGGTAGCCGGGACCGAGGTGGACATCAGGGTATTGGCGGGCCAGTTCGAGGCGGAAGGCGGCATCGGCCGCGGCCAGATCGGCCACGGCGGCGAGGAGGTCGGCCCGGGCGGTGAGGGCGCGGCGGCGGGCCTCGGGGGTGGCGAGGTCGGAAGCAGGCGCGGTGTCGAGGGCGAGCTGCTCGAGAGGCGGGAAGTTGTGAGGCGAAAGCGCCACGGCGGCGGCGAGACGGACGCGGGCCTCCTCGGCGGCGGCCTGGGCATCCCCGGCCTGGACGAGGTTGCGGGTCAGGTTGATGCGGGCGGTGCTGATCTCGGTGGAGGTGGCCCCGCCGGCGGCGAGACGGGCGGCGAGGGTTTTCTGAACCTGTTCCAGGGTTTCCCGCTGCCTGTCCAGGAAACGGGCCTTTTGGCGGGCGTCCACCAGGTCGAGCCAGGCCTTGCGGACGCGGGACCGCACCTCCCAGACGGTGGTGCCGAGACGCAGGCGGGCGGCTTCGGAACGGGCTTTGGCGGCTTCGACGCGCAGGTCGCGTTTGCCGGCGGTTTCGAGGGGGAAATCGAGGGAGAGACCGAGGGACCAGGGCGTGGCCGCTCCGGGGTTGGCCACACGTTCGGGGGTGACGGCGAGGGTGGGGTTGGGACGTTCGCCGGCGGTGCGTTCGGCGCTTTCTTCGGCCTGCCAGGAGGCGCGGGCGGCGGCGAGGTCCGGGTGGAAATGAAAGGCGGCGAGGGCAAGCTGCTCAAAGGACCAAGTTGATCCGGCGGGGTGCGCGGCCTGCTGTTTCACGAGAAATTCAAGCAAGGCCGGGTCGTCAAGGCGGCGTTGGGCGCGGGCCTCGACGGACTGATTCAGGTCGAGAGGCCGGGGCGCGTAAGTCACGCAGCCACCGACGCCAAGCGCACCGAGCAGGAGGAAGGAGGAGGAACGCCAGGACGCCAGTTTCATCCGCACACCTTAGGGGCACCGTCTGAGGGGAAGGTGTAGGCGGCATGAGGATTTGTTCGGAATCAGTTTGGCGGGAATAGGCCAAAGGTAGCCGTCGGTTCACCCCGGGAGTGCGGGTTCAGCACTCGCGTGCGCGTCCGGAGTCAAGGCACGGCCGGTGCGGAGCCCGGCGATCCCGGGAAAGACGCCCCTGCCTCCGCCCTCAGCGGGCCGGCACCGGCACGACCGTTTCCAACGGGGCGGGCACGGGGACCGCACTCTCCAGCGGAGCGGCCACCGGCACAGCGGGCTGGGTGGGGTCGGCCAGCATCTTGGGCAGCTGGTCGCCCTTGAGCCAGAAACTCATTTCCGGGGAGGGGCCGAGGGTTTGCTGGGCCTGCTGGATGATGGCGGAGCCGCGGAGGGTGACCTTGACGCGGTTTTCGCCGTCGGCCTCGCCGGGGAGGATGTCCATCTCATCGGCGAAGAGGCGGCGTCCGTTTTGCCAGAGGGCGATTTTGCCAAAGGCGTGCAGGACTTCGAGGGTGGGCTTCTGGCCGGGTTTGGCGGCCCGGCGGGTGATGGCCACGACCTTCTCGCAGTCGCCGTGCATTTCGGAGGTGGTGATGCGGACCTTCCCGATGAAGGTGATGGTGGTGCGCCCGGTGGGTTCGTCGGTCTGGGCGGAAATGTGTTCGGCCTGGATGACGGCGGGCTGGCCTGGCGGCGTGGGGGCGGGCGCGGAAAAGGCGGGGCAGGAGGCGAGAAACCAAAGGCCGGTGAGGAGTTGCTGGGAAAGTTTCATGCGCGGTTCCTGATCATTGGCCTTCCCGCGCCGGGGGCACGAGCGGGTTTTCGTTGGTGGGGGCGAGCTGGGTGGCCGGGATGAGGCTGCCGCTGAGGTCGAAGCCGATGACGAGGCGGGCCGAAGACTTGATCTCGATGCGGTTGGTGCCGTTTTTGCGTTCCCAGGACCATTTTTTGCCGGTCAGGGTGTAGCCGGGGCCGACGAGTTTGAGGGAGTCCTCACTGAGGGCGCGTTGTTCGTCCGGGTAAACGGTGGCCTGGGGGGAGGTGAAGGTCTGGCGGGCGGCGGGAGAGGCGTCCGAGGTCAGGGGGGCGTCGTAGGTCACAATCTGCAATTCCTTGATCGCGATGGTTTTCCGGGGGAGCTCGGAAGTGTCTTTCCCAAAGACGGCGGAGCGCCCGCCCAACTGCCATTCCTTGACGCCATTGGGGCCAAACTTGGGCAGGTTGAAGTTTTCAATCGGTCCCGTGGGGGTGAGCTGGGCCAGGGCGGGGGAGGCGAGGGCGAGCAAAAGGAGGCGGAAGGAGGGCTTCATGGAGGGTGTGACCCGGAAGGGTGCGAATCGTTGCGAGGTGACGCGGTTCGGCATCAGGGAGTGGTGACCCGGACGCGGTAGAAACGGCGGCCGCCAGCCGGGGCGGCAACGGTGTCGCGGATGGTCACGTCGGTGCGGTCGGCGGCGTCCGTGTGCGCGCTGACATTGGGGGCGGAGAAGCCGCTGGTGCTGGTCCAGAGGACGGTGGGCCAGGCCCCCGGCGCGGGGGAGTCGGAGGCCTCCACGGTGTAGGTCAGGGCGGTGGCAAACTTGCGGACGGGGAAGGAGATTTCGCCGTAGGCACCGGGGGCCGTTCCCACGTTGAAACCGGGGCGGCTGCGGGAGGCGCGCGAATTGGGGAGGGAGAGGAAGGCGAACTCCTCGGCGTTGCTCAGGCCGTCGCCATCGGGGTCGGCGGTGGCGAGGGCGCTGTTGCCGGTGAGGCCCAGCTGGGCGGTCCAGGAGGCGAGGCTTTCGCTGGTGTTGACGGTGACGGTCTGGGTGACGGTGTTGCCGTCGAGGTCCGTGGCGGTGACGGTGACGGAGCTTTGCCCGCCCCCGACGGCCTGGAGTTGCAGGCTGTTGTTGCTGATGGTGGCGCTGACGGCGGCGGGGTTGGTGTTGGCGGTGACGCTGTAGCTGAGGACCGGGATCGGGGCGAGGGAGGTGATGGAAACCACCTTGGTCACATCCATCGCGGCGGAGGCGGAAGTCAGCGGCCAGTTTTCCATGCTGGTGACGGGTTTCGAGGCCGTGGGATCATCGAAGCGGACATCGTAGGTGGCATTGGGCAGGGCGGCGATGGTGTCGGCCACGGTCATGCCATTGCCGGCGACGCGTCCGAAGACGGTGAAGCCGCCGTTCTGCTGGTCGAGGATGCTGCGGTTGTCGGCCAGGCTGACGAAAAACTGGTCGGTCGCGCTGTTGGGGTTGCCTCCGAGTTTGGCCATGGCGACGGTGCCACGCAGGTTGGCCAGCCCGGGCTCGTTTTGGGGCGAGGCGCTGGTGGGGGTGGTGGTGAACTTGTTGGGGGCGGAGTCCACTTTGAAAGCCCCGCCTTGGATGACAAAGCCCGGCACGGAGCGGTGGAAGACGCTGCCGTTGAAGTTGTTGGCGGCGGCGTTCACGTAGCTGAGGAAATTGGCCACCGTCTGCGGGGTGGCGGTGTTGAAGAGGATGAAGTCCATCGTCCCCTGGTTGGTGATGACCCGGACGGCGGACTCTGAATCGGGGTCGGCAAACTTGTCGGCCAGCTGAACGGAGACCGAGGCACCCGCCGCGAGGGTCTGGCTGGCGATGGCCACGCTGGCCAGGGGGCCGGAGGGCGGACGGTTGACGCGGACGACGAGGGGAAGGGTGGCGGTCCAGCCCCCGGTGAAGGTGGCGCTGAGGGTGGCGTTAAAGACGCCAAACTGGGTGGGGGTGCCGGTGATCTGCCCCGTGGTGGTGTTGAAGCCCATGCCGGCGGGCAACCCGGTGGAGCTCAGGGAGGTGCGGGCGACTCCGGTGGATGTGACAGCCTGATAGGAGTAGGCGTTGACGGCATCAAACGTGATGTAGGGCGGGGACGTGAAACCGTCCCTGGACTTCGCGCTGACGGAGGCGGTGCGGGCGGATTCGAGAACGATGGTGCGGGGCGCGGAGGTCTGGTAGGCGGCGGCGACCTGGAACTCGTAGGTGGTGTTGGGCGAGAGGCCGGTCACGCTGTAGGTGGTGGCGTTGGTGGCGGCGTAGCTGACGAAGTCGAAGGTGGCGGCCCCGCTGGTCCGGGCGTAAATGGCATAGCCGCCTTCGGCCTGGGAGTTGTCCGTCCAGGCGAGGTTGACCTGTTTGTCGGAGACGGCCGTGGCGACGGGGGCGGTGGGCGCGTAAAACGGGGTGACGTAGGTGACCGTGTTGGAATAGGCCGAGTAAACCTTCGGGTCGGTGCCATGTTGATAGAAGGCCCGGATGCGGAGATCGTAGGAAGTGCCGGGGTCGAGGAGGCTGGGGATGTTGATGGAGGAGCTGTCCCCGATGTCGCCGAGGTAGTCGAAGTCGGTCAGCCCGGTGACGCGTTTTTCCACCTCATAGCCGACGTTGTTGGCGGTGTTGTCGGAGAAGGTGAGGCGGGTGGACCGTTCCTGCGGGGCGAGGGCGGCGGCGGCCAGCCCGGTGGGGGCGTTGAGGGTGGCCGGGACGAGGGCGGAGGCGGTGGCGGTGTAGGCGGTGGTGGCGGTGGGGACGGCGGCGGTGCCTTTGAACCCCCGGACGCGAAACTCATAACTGGCTCCGGGGGTCAGGCCGCCGAGGTAGTAGCCCGTGATGTTCGGTCCGGTGGAATCAACGACGGAGAAGGTGCCGGAAGGCAGGACGCGATACTCGATGGAATAACCCGCCTCATTGATGGCGGAGTCCACCCAGGTGAGGAGGATGGAGCCATCGGTCTGGGGCGTGGCCCCGACCATGCTGGGAGCGGTGAAGTCGGCCGGGAGAAAGGAGATGGTGTTGCTGTAGGCCGAGGCGTTGGAGCTGGTGGTGGTGTAGCTGCGGACCTTGAACGTGTAGGTCTGGTTGGCGACGGGGAGGGGGCTGAAGTTGTAACTCAGAGTGCCTTTTGCGGCGGTGGAGCCGGAGCCGAGGGCCCGCGGTGAGTTGGTGATGCCGTTGTTGGTGTAGCTGAGCTCAAAGTGGGTTTCATCGGTGGAGTTGTCGTCCCAGATGAGGGTGACCGCCGTGGCCCCGGTGACGGCGGCGCGAAGTCCGCTCGGGGCGGCGGGGGCGGCCCGAGCCACGAGGCTGAGGCAGGCGAAAACAAAGGCGGTGAGGAGGGCGCGTGGAAAAACGGAACCTCCCGAGGCGGTGGCGGGCATGGCTGTTGGGGTTATGCAGGAAACGAACCTAGTCGAGCCCGTAAGGCGGGAAACGGAGGAGTCTCGCCTGACTTCAACCCCGCAGGCTGTCCTCCCCTCGCCACCTCAAGCTCAGCTTGAGCTGACCAACTTCAGGGTGGTCCCGAGGCCGCGGTAGCGGTCGGCGTGGCAGGTGAGGATGACGATCTGGAGCCGGGCGGACAACGCGCCCAGGACTTCGAGGATGCGGCGCTGGCGGTCGGGGTCGGTGTTGACCAGCACGTCGTCGAGGATCAGGACCTGGGGCTCGTCCACGGCCAGTTCCTGGGCCACGGCGATGCGCAGGCAGAGGAGCAGTTGCTCCTTCGCGCCCTGGGAGAGGTTTTCAAACGGGTAAACCTCGGCGCGGGAGGTCCCGAGGCCGGAGATGTTGAGCTTCTCGTCGAGAAACACCTCGCGGGTCCGGTCTTCCGAGATTTCCCCGAAGGCGAGGGTGAGGCGCTCCTGAAGCGGGGCCAGGGCCGAGGCGGTGGCGGCCTGGCGGCGGCGTTCGATCAGGTCGCGGGCGAGGCGGGTGGTCCAGCCCTGGGCGTGGGCGGCATCGCGGCGGAGCGTGGCCTCGACCTTCCGTTCCTCCAGCTCGGTCTCGCGGGAGTAAAGGCCCTGGCCGCCGAGGGAGTTGAGCATGCCCTTGGCCTCGTCGCGGGTGGCCCGGGCGGACTTCAGGTCATCCTCAGTCTGCTGGACGGCGGCGGCGGCCACGCGGCTGCGGGCGGGGAGTTTCTCGAAGTCGGCCGGAAGGGCGGTTTTGGTCATGGTGACACGGGCCTCCGCCTGGACAAAAAGTTGTTGGGCTTCCGCCTTGGCCTGGGCGAGTCCGGCGGGGTGGCGCTCAGCCATGGCCAGGAGCCTGGCTTCGAGGGAACGCAGGCGCGTCCGCTGGTCGGAGGCCAGTTGGGCCGCCTCCTGCGCGGCCTTGGCGGCGGCGCGTTCCTCCTGGCGCAGGTTTTCCAACCTTTTGGCTCCGGCCTTGAGGGCCTTCTCGGCCGAGGTGACCTGGGCGGTGAGTTCCGATTCGGAGGTTTCCAGGTCCGTCCGGGGGGAAACTTTTTCCGCGTCGGTGGGCGCAAGGGAGGAGGCGAGGGTCCCGGCCTTGCGGGCGGCGGCCTGGGCGGCCTCACGGAGCTGCGCCAGGGTGCCGTCCTCGCCGAGGAGATGGGCGAGGGAGGACTGCGCGTTTTGGATGCGGGCCTCCAGATCGCGCCGGGCCACGAGCGCTTCGCGGGCGGTTTCGGCCGAGGGAAACCCCGCCTCCTCCAACGCGAGGCGCTGCGCGGTTTCGGCCTCCTTCAGTTTGTTGGCGGTGTTTTGCGCCTCCTGCGCGCCGGAACGGATGGAGACACGGCCCCAGCCTTCCAGGTGCAGTTCAAGGCTTTGCGGGGCGAGGATGCGTTTCCCGCCTGGCTCGGTGAGCTCGAAGCGGCCGGTCGTGGCTCCTGTGAGGACGGTGGCGGCGCGGTTGCCGTCGGGGGTCAGGTCCACCGTGAGGCCGAGGGCCTGAAGCTGGGCCTGGAGGGTGCGGACCGTTTCCGCCTGGGTTTCGAGGGCCTTGAGTTTGGCGGGAACGACGGACGGGAAATCCTTCCGCAGGTCCTCCAGTTTCTTCACCTCGTCCCCGGCTTTCTCGACCTTTTCGAGGCGGCGGGCCAGGGTCTCGGCCTCGGTGGTGAGCGCCCGGAGTTTGAGGAGGGATTGCACGCGGTCGCGCCGGTCGCGCCGGGTCTGGAGTTGCTGTTCCTGCTCGGGCTGTAGGGCCTGGGCCTGATCAATTTCGGCCTGTTTGGCGGCGAGCTTTTGCCCCTGGCTGGAAACTTCCGCCTCGGCCTGGGCCACGGCGGCCTTGAGGGCGGCGAGTTCGTTTTGCCCGGCGGTGTGGGCGGCCTCGTCCGCGCTGACCAAGGCCAGTTTCTCCTGGGCGGCGGCCAAGGCCAGGGTGTGGCCGTTGAGTTCGGCGGCGAGGCGTTCGCACTCGCGGGCCTTGTCCTGGAGGGTGCGGGCGTGGTCGCGGGCTCCGCTCAGTTCGGCCTCGAGGCGGGTGATGACGGTTTCGGCCTGGGTGAAACGCTGGTGAGCCTCGGCGAGTTTGGTGAAGGTCTGGCGCAGTTCGGCCAGGGAGGTCTCGAGGGTGGCGAGGTCGTTGGTGGCGTTGGCCAGCGGTCCGTTGGTCTTGGCCCCGCCGCTGGCGGTGAGGATCTGGTCGGAGGCGGCCCCGAGTTTGGCGCAGAGTTTGTCCAGCAGGGGATCCAGCTCCACCTTGGCGAGGCGGTTGCGGATGCGCTGGCCGGTGGCGTCGCCGTCGAGGTCCGGCCAGGCGGCGGGTTCGTCCTGGCGGGCCCAGAGGAAGTTGAAGAAGCCCCAGTTTTCCGGCTTTGATGCGCCCCGGGCGGGGAGGGTGGACTGAAGGAGCTGGTGGACCTGCTGGGTGGCGGCGTCCTCCTCGGCGATGGGTTGCCAGGAGTTTCCCTGCCATTTTTTGAGGACACTCCGGGCCGATTGGAGAAACGTCTTCTCAATCCGGAAACGTCCCTGGGCGGTCTCAAACTCCACGGCGATCTGCGGGGCCAGGCTGGTGCCGGCGGGCTGGAGGGATTTGATCTCGTCGGTCTTGCCGGTGTGGCGGTCGAAGAGGGCGCGGGCGGCGGCCCGGATGCTGGTGGATTTGCCGGCCTCGTTCGGGGCGGCGAGGATGTTGAGACCGGGGCCGAAGGGGCCGATCCGGACGGGCGAGCGGAACCGCCCGACGTGGTTGAACTCGATGGCGTGCAGGATCATCGGGCAATCTCCTGGAGGAGGGTGTGGCGGAGTTGGGAGAAAAACTCCGGGGTGAGGGTGCCGAGCTCCAGCTTGCCGTTCAGCAGGCTCTGGGCCTCGGGCAGGGTGAGGGCGCCGGCATCGGCCGCGGAGGCTCCGGCCGGGGCCGTCCCGGTGGCGAAGGTTTCCAGGCGGTCAATGTCGCCCAACACCTGGGCGAGGATGGGATGCTCCTGGCGGAGGCGGGCCAGCTCCGTCTCGCTGAAGGCCACCCGGGTGCGGTTCACGACCTGGGCGGAAAGAAACCCGCCGAGCGTCCCGGCCAGCCAGGCCTGGACCTCGCTGAGCTGGGCGGGCGAGGCCACGCCGGTGAGCACCACTCTCAGGATGGTGTTTTCCGGGACGAAGGAGGCGAGGCTGGCCGAGAGGGTGGCGCGGGAGGCCTCGGGGGAGAGGAAGTCGAAGCTGAGTTCGCGCCAGGCCAGGGTGGCGACGGGAACCTTGGTGACGGCCGGAAGCTGGCCGGGGGCGGAGAGCTCCACCAGGGCGACATTCCCGCTGTCGTTGTTGGCGAAACGGTCCGGCTCCGGGGTGCCCGGCATGACGATGCGTCCGTTGTCGCTTTCGGCCAGCCAGTTGTGCCAGTGGCCGATGCCGAGGTAATCCAGCCCGGCGCGGGAGGCGGCGTGAAGGGCGATGGGGAAATCGTTCGGTTTGTGTTTCCCCTCGATGGCCAACGAACCGTGGGTCAGGCCGATGCGGAGGGAACCGGCGGGCAGCCCGGCGGCGAGCTCGGC
>JANOBW010000387.1:0-2777 GCA_031411855.1 Opitutia bacterium | reverse complement strand
TCAGCACCTGGTATGGGGATGCCAAAAACCAGGGCCCCTACAGCAACACCGGCCACGACGACGCCGGCACCCACACCTTCCACACCCCGTCCCTCCGCCCGGGTGCGACCTACTATGTCGGCCTCAAGGCCAACAACGACGCCACCTTCAGCCTCGCCTCCGCCACGGTGGGAACCATCGGAAACCTCCCCGTCCTCGACTACTACGCGGGCGCGCTCAACCTCAGCCTCCCCGCCAACTCCTCCGTGGTTTACCGCATCCCCGTCCCCGCCGAGGCCACGCGCATGAAATGGACCTCGTCCCACAACGCCTCCGTGGAGCAACGGCTGGAGCAGGGCACCCTCCCGGGCACTTCCGGCCCCCAGCACTGGATCGGCTCCGGCCCCAGCACCGCCTTCAACCAGGCCCTCTCCAACGCCGCCGGCCAGTGGCCCTGGCAAACCTCGCAGTCCTACTACCTGCGGCTGGTCAACTCCTCCGGCACCGCCCAACCCGTCACCCTGGCCATGGACGGCCGGAACGCGGCCACCGAGGATGAGGACGCCGACGGCCTGCCCGACGCCTGGGAAACCCTCCACTTCGGCTCCTACGGGTCCTACGACGCCAACGCCGATCCCGACGGCGACGGCCTGACCAACCTCCTCGAATACGCCCTCGGCTCCGACCCGTTTTCGCCCGTCTCGGCTTCACCGCCCCGCTCCACCACGGTCCGGGTCTCCGCCAACAGCTACACCGGAATCACCTACACCCGCATCAAGGGGGCGCCCGGCCTGACCTTCACCCCGGAGTTTTCCTCCACCCCCGCCAACACCGGCTTCGGCGCCACGCCCTCGGTCCAGGTCGGCATCGTGGACAACGGCGACGGCACCGAGACCGTGACGGTCCGCGACGTCGTCCCCGTCACCCCCGGCTCTCCCCGCTTCGCCCGTCTCCGCGTGAACCAAAACTGAGGCACGGGATTCGGCCGGAAATGTTTAAACGTGTGGTGCCTTTCGTAGGTTGTCCCGCCTTCAGGCGGAACCAAGGCACGCAGGCTCCATAACTCCTTGGCCGACTCATGTTTCCTTCCGCATAAAAGCCTAAATCCGACTATGGAAAGACATGGATTCGCAGATTCATCTGATCGTCAGCAAGTTGTGGCGAAGGGCTCGTTCACCTTCCGGGTGGGACCAACATCCCCTTCGCCAAGGCGGAACCACGGATAAACGCGGATGAACACGGATCAAAAAAACTTTCATACCAAAATTGCTATAAATCATTGATTTAAAGATATTTATTAAAAAAACAAGGGAAGCGTTTTTCTTCGCAAATGTCATAAAACCAAGGACCATCCGTGTGCATCTGTGCCTGTCCCGGCCTTGGCGGCGGGGTTCATCCGTGGTTCTGCATCGCCGGCTTTAGCTTAAAGGCTGCTTCCCCATCCCCGCCCTTTCGTCACTTGACCCTAGGCAAAACCCTTTTTTTATTCGCCCCATGCCAACGGCACTCGAACAAGTCACCAAGGAAGCAATGGAACTCCCTTTGCGCCAAAGACTTGCCCTGGCCGAACTACTGATGGAAAGCGCCGAAGTGCCTGACGATCCGGAAGCTGGGGCCGCCTGGGATTCCGAAATCCGGGACCGCATCCGCGCGGTTGACGAAGGCCGCGTCACCGGAGTCCCCTATGATGAGGTCATGCGGGCCGCAGAGAGGTGTCTAAAATCGTGACGGTCCGCTTTGTGGAGGAAGCCCAGAGAGAATTCATTGAGGCGGTGACTTACTACGAAGACTCGCAAGTCGGGCTAGGCTGGCGTTTCAAGGACGAGTTGGACCGATCCGTTTCAAGGGTTTCGGAGAATCCTGAGCTTCTCCGACTTCGCCCCGGCTCGTATCGCCGCATCAACCTCCGGGTTTTCCCCTATTATCTTCCCTACATTGTTCGCGGCGACACACTATGGGTGCTCGCCGTGGCACATTCCAGCCGTAAGCCACTGTATTGGATTTCACGCCGCTAACACCGCCACTTTCATGCCATCGCCCTCTTCCGAACGCCACCAGACCGAACGCCTCTCCCCCTGGGTTCAGCTCAAATACTTCTCCTTCCACCCCTGCATCTACCAGGGCATGACCGGGGCGGCCTCGCCCGACGCGCGCCCCGGGGACATCGTCAACGTTTACGACAAGACCGGCCAGCTCTTCGGCCGCGGTTTCTACAACCCCAAGGCCCGCGTCCCGCTCCGCATGCTGACCCACAAGGACGAGCCGGTGGACGAGGCCTTTTTCCTCCGCGCCCTCGACCGCTGCGTCGAGCTTCGCCTCAAGTATCTGAACCTCAACGAGACCGGCGACACCTACCGCGTCGTCAACTCCGACGGCGACGCCCTCTCCGGCCTCGTGGTGGACCGCTTCGGCGACACCCTCAGCGTGGAGGTCCACAGCCTCGGTGTCTGGCTCCGCCTCCCCGCCTGGATCAAACACCTGCACCGCCTCCTCGGCACGACCCGCGAAACCGTTTCGGTGGACCCCAAGATCGCCGTGATCGAGGGCATCAAGCCGGGTAAGAACGCCCCGCTCCGCCCCTCCAAAATCAAGGAGCACGGCGTGCGCTACGAGGTGGACTTCGCCTCGGGCCACAAGACCGGTTTCTTCTGCGACCAGCGCGACAACCGCCTGAAACTGGCCAAAATGTGCAAAGACCTGTCAGTTCTGGATCTCTGCTGCTACACCGGGGGCTTCTCCCTCGCCGCCAAACTCGCCGGCGGGGCCGGTGAGGTCACCGCCGTGGACCTCGACGAGGC
>JANOBW010000386.1:0-13241 GCA_031411855.1 Opitutia bacterium | reverse complement strand
TCCCAGACCTGTCCCACCACTCGCTTCTCCTCGGCGTCGTTCCACAGGTGTTTGCCCTTGTATTCGACAACCAGGATGCGGCCATCCGTCAACTGGCAGACGAAGTCCGGGTAGAACCGCTGTTGGGACATTTGCAGCCGGAAGGAGGAGTTTTTGTTCGAAAGGTTTCTCACCCACCACTTCACCCTGGGGTGGGCGTCCAGATAACAGGCGCATTCAAACTCCTCCGTCAGTTTTCCGTCGGCTTTCGTTTCCCTCAGTTCACCGGGTTTGGGTCCGAAGTAATGTTTCCTGAACCGGTATGAGCCTTCGTAGAGCCAGCCGGGCTCGTAGGTGGTGTTGCGGAAGTTGAGGGCCTTTTCGTCGCTGACCGAGAGGGCTGATTCCGGCAGGAGCCAGTTTCGGAAGGCGGTTTCCCTTTCCGTGACACGGTGAAACTGAATGAGGGCTTCCACTTCGTCGCGGAGGCGAAAGCGGTCGAGGGCGAGGGTATCCACGTTTTCAATGCCGTGGCGGGCCATGAGTCCTTTCACGACCTTGCGGAGAAACTCCGCTGATTCTCCGATCGGGATGTCCTCGTGCTCGATGCGGTGGTCAATCCATGCAACCAGCGTCTCCAGTGACCAGTCACCGTTCCCAGCCAGCTTAAACGTCTGTTGGTGAAGCCTTTGGATGAAGTCGTCCTCATCATCGTTCACGATGTCGTGCACAATGCCTTCCATGACCCCTAGCTGACCAATGTCTATCATCCCGTAACTGCCTTTGGGACGGTTCAGCGGGTGGTAGTGGGCGGGGAGGGTGGCGTCCTTGGCGCTGAGTTTCCACGGGTGCTCAAGCAGGAAGGTTTTCTCAAACTCAAACAGCTCGCCGTGCTCCCGCACGCAGAGGAGGGGCACGCTGAAATCAAGGCCCTGCTCGTGGCCGCTGGCGAGGCGCGGCGTGCCGGTGCCGCCCATGGCCTTTTCGGCCTCGATGACTTTTTGCACGGCCTCGCGGATTTTGGCTTTGGCTGCGGGAGTCTTGGCAACGTTTTCCACGGCGACGGTTTCCTCCTCGGTCAACGGCACGAAGATGGTGACCTCGCCCTTCTCCGTGTTGAAGCGGACCTTCCCGGCCAGGGCTTCCGTCTGCACCTGGGCTTCGACGGTGTCGAGTTCGGTCGTGGGGTCCATCGTCACCGTCTGCGGCTGCACGCCAAGACTGAGCACGGACTGGCTGGGCAGCACGATGCGTTCGGCCTCGGCGGCGGTGAAGCCGTTGCTTTCGAGGGCCTGACGCAACTCGTTGAGCACGGCGGGCATGGAGTCGGAGACGGAAAACGCGTAGGAGCAGTTGAGGTCGGGGTGGAGCTTGGGTTTCGCGCCGGGAAGACGCAGGATGCGGCCCACGATTTGTTCGATGGCGTTGACGCTGCGGGTCTCCTTCAGGCTGCACAGCACATAGGCGAACGGGCAGTCCCAGCCTTCGCGCAACTTCTCCACCGTGATGATGATGCGCACCGGGCAGGAGGCCGCGCTGATGTCCTTGATGTCGGCCAGTTCGTCGAGTTTCCCGACCGAGATTTTCACCTCGGCCTCGCCCACGGTAAACTCGCTGACGAGGCGTTCCTTGAGCGGTTTGCAGTCGTCCACCCGCTGGGCCTGGATGAGCAGGATGGGGCGCAGGTGCTCGCCGGTCTGCTGGCTTTCGAGGACGGCCAGTTTTTCCAGGTCGGAGCGCAACGTCATGGCTTCGGCCAGGAGCTGGTCGCGCTGACTGACGTTGCGTGTGATGACCCGCAGCGGGAGTTTCACCATGTCCGCCGCCTTGAGTTCGGCGGCGGAGACGCGGTGGAGAACGTTGGAGGGCTGCCGCCGGGTCGCGGGGGTGGCGGTGAACTCGATGATGCAGGCAGGCAACAGGTTACCGAGGGTGGAGAAGGAAAGTTCGGTGCGGGCGTTGTGCGCCTCGTCCACAATGACAAGAGGCCGACGCAGGCGCAGCATGTTGACCAGACTGGGCGTGGGTTTTCCATCCGGCCCAGGCAACAGGCGGGCGGCGTCCTCGGCCGGAAGGTTTTGGAAATGCTCCTGAAACGGGCTGCTTTGGGCGTAAACTTTCCGGCCCGTCGTGTCCTCCACCCGGAAGCTCTGCATCGTGGCCACGATGACCACGGTGGAGCCTTCCACGCGGGAGCGGGTGAGGTTCAGGGCCTCGTCAATGCGGAGGACTTCGACGGGGCCTTGGCAGCCCACTTCGAGGGCGCGGCGGTAGGGGTGGCGCACGTCACGCAGGGCGTCGGCGGTCTGTTCCAGGATGGTGTTGCTGGGGACGAGCCAGAGGACGACGGCGTGTTCGGCGCGAAGCAGTTCGGTCTGGGCGATGCCGGCCGCATGGCAGGCCAGGAGGGTCTTGCCGCCGCCGGTGGGGACACGGAGGCAGACGTAGGGCATGTCGTCGGGCAGGCCCACGGCCGTGGCGCGGAAGTAGGGCAGGGGCTCTCCCAGGAGCTTTTCCGTGACCTCCTGGAAGGCCTCGGCGGGCCGCTGCGATTGGGCGGTGCTTTTGAGAAACCTCCGCAGGCTGCCCAGCACGCGTTCCTGATAGTCTTTGAGCTGGATCATGGGGTGAGGGGGAGGTGGACGGGGTGATTGTCGCCGACGTTTGAGGGCCAAAGGCCCGCTTTAAACCAGCCCAGGGCAAACGCAGTGTCGCCCTGGGTAATCCGAAGGCAGCAAGCAGAGCCCTGAAGGGGCGATCTATGTCGCAGGTAGCTTAATGACAGCATTTTAGAGCGCCCCTTCAGGGCTTTGTGGTTTACGGCACCAATCCTGGGGCGGCACTGCGTTTGCCCCAGGCTGGTATGAAGCGGGCCTTTGGCCCTGTTCAAAATCAGACAAAGACGCATTCATGTGACCTTGATGCCTTTCGGGGTTTGGCGGACGATGATGCGCTCCGCGCTGAGACGTTCGGAGCTCAGGAGGCAGGCGGTGCAATAGACCACCTTGGTGCCGGCAAACTTCGGCAATTTGGCGAGCGTGGAGCGGGTCAGGACGTTGCCGCCGTTGACCGTCTCGTCGCCGAGGATGCCGTTGTAGAGCAGGTAGATGCCCACGCCCCGGCAGACGCCGAGAAGCGGTGTGGTGGGCACGTTTTCGCGGGGCAGGGGCTCGCCGGTTTCGGTGAAATAGACGTGCCGGGCGAGTTCGCCGAAGGTGACGGATGTGCGGATCTGGCCGAACTCGTCGAAGAGGGGTTCGCCAAGGCGGCAGTAGCGGAAACCACCGCCGAGGCCGGGGACCATTTCGCCCTTGGCGTTGGTGTAACCTTCGGCCACGCGGCGGATCCGCTCCGCCGTGATCTTCGGGGCGATTTCCGGCTCCATCTCGACAAGGATAAACCGGCGGTCGGCGAGCCGGGGAGCGTCGGGCACCAGCCCGTCGGAAGGAGTGTGGAACAGGCTGCCAGCCAGTTCCACAGCATCGACAACAGACGGGCCGCCTGTTCCACTTTGAGTGGCGTTCAACTTCAATACCGCATGGCCCGTGGTGCCTGAGCCGGCGAAGCTGTCCAAGACGAGGTCGCCGGGGTTGGTGGCGATTTGCAGGATGCGTTCGAGGAGTCGGGTGGGTTTCGGGGTCTCGAATGGTGAATCGCCATTGAATATGCTTTTCAGTTCAAGAGTTGCTTCCTTGTTGTGTCCAGCGAACTCATGGCTCCACCAAGTATTTGGAGTTAAGCCACCTTGCGTATCAGTGAGGAAGCGCTTAAGCATTGGGCGGCCTAAGCCGCTCTTGCCGAATGTTATTCGACCCTCTTTGAGCCATTCCTCATACTGAGCTCGGTTCATCCTCCAATAGCGCTTTGGCGGAGGATTGAAGCTCTCTCCCGTCGGTCCAATAATGGTAAATATTCCAGCGTTGTAGGGCTTGCTTGCCGAAAGATCCTGAGCTCGCCATACACCGCGAGGATCGTTGTCAGGATTTTTGTAATCTGACTCTTGCTCTACGGTTCGGGCTATTTTGGCCACCGTGAAACGTGGGGCATTGCGGGCATAGACCAAAAGATGATCATGCATGTCGGACAGATACTTTGCTGTTACATTCGAAACATAGCGTTTTTGCCATACAACATGAGCTATGAAATTTGATGCCCCAAATATTTCATCCATCAAAACGCGTAGGAGCGATATTTCGGAATCGTCCATGGACACCCAAATGCTGCCATCCTCGCGCAGAAACTCCCGGAGCAACGCCAGCCTCGGATACATCATACACTGCCAGCGGTCGTGGCGGTCGAGCGTCTCACCTTCCTTGCCGACGGTTTTACCGAGCCAGTCCTTGATGAGGGGGCTGTTGACGTTGTCGTTGTAGGCCCAGCCTTCGTTGCCGGTGTTGTAGGGGGGATCAATGTAGATGCACTTCACCTGCCCGGCGTAGTAGGGAAGGAGGGCTTTGAGGGCCTGGAGGTTGTCGCCTTCGACGATGAGGTTGCCCGCGCCGGGTGCGCCGCAGGAGAGCTCGGGCACGTCCTTGAGAAGGCGGAAGGGGACGGAGTGGTGGTGGTTTACGACGGCGTCCTTGCCGATCCAGTTGAGGGTGGGCATGGGTAGGCTCAGGGGGAACCGGAGTGAAGGGCAGGTTCTGCCGGGAGCCGGGTGATGAGTTGGGCGAAGTCGGCGCAGGCCTGGCGGAGGGCTTCGTCGGACTGGTCCTGCGCGGCCCGCTCGATGACGCGGAGGTGGTTGAGAAGGAGTTTCCGGACACGTTCGTGGGCGGTCATGGCATCGAGCGGTGTAGGGGCGGGCATAGGCATTTCCGGAAAATGTCCCAAAAGACAAAATATGTAATATGTTGCAAGAGCATACCCGCCCGAGTCTTGGCTATTTGGCATGACGAAACGGTTGTCCCTGGCTTTTGAAAACGCGCTCAAACGCGAGGGGGTCACGCAGACCGAATTTGCCCAAAGGCATGGTCTTCATGGTCCCGAACTGTCCCGGGTCAAAAAGGGCAAGCCGGTGAATGAACCCACGCTCAAAGCCTTCTTTTCCGGATGGAAGAATCCCGGCCTCGGCTGGGAACTTCTTCAGGCGCATTTGCTGGACGAATGCGAGCGGGCCGGGGCGGGCTCGCCGCGCCTCGTCATTGAGGAGAGGAACGCCGACGAGCGTTTCCTTGAGGATCTGCGGAAGATGGAGGCGTTTTTCCGGCGTCATCCGGATTTGCGGTCAAGTTTGCAGGAGCTGGCCCTGGTGTTGGACAAGGACGAGCGTTCCCGGTCCGAGACATCGGTCCGGGAGGTGGCGGAGGCCAGGTCCGGGGCGGAGGCAGCTCCGGTGGTGCTCACCCAGGCCAACCCGAAGGCGAGTTACGCGAAGAAGCGGAAGCGTTGAGGTGGGGAGGCTACTTTTACGGGGAGCGTTTTCTCCCGCTGGCCGGCCCGAGGGATCGCGCCAAAAAGGCGATACCTAAGCGGTTTCCCGCTTAGGTATCGATGGTCGGGACGGCAAGATTCGAACTTGCGACCTTCTGCTCCCAAAGCAGACGAACTACCAGACTGTTCTACGTCCCGAGGAGGTGGGGAAAGTGGACATTCGGGGCGCGCTGTCAAAAGCCAATTTCGGGGATTTGCGGGGGATGGCTGTTTCGGGGGACTGGCCTGGTCTGGTCATGCGTGTCCCGGCCCACTGCAGGCGCCGTTCAGGAGGCCGGCGTTGCGGAACAGGGCGCGAACCGTCCGGCGATGGCCTCGGCGATCTTCATGCCGTCCACGGCGGCGCTGATGATCCCGCCGGCGTAGCCCGCGCCCTCGCCGCCAGGGTAGAGGCCGGGGGTGTTCAGGCTTTGGAGGGAATCGTCGTCACGGGTCACGCGGATGGGCGAGCTGCTGCGGGTTTCCACACCCGTAAGAACGGCCTCGGGGTGGGCGTAGCCGGGGATGTCCTGGTCGAAGGCCGTGATGCCCTCGCGGATGGCCTGCGTGACGAAGGCGGGGAGGCAGTCGGAGAGCTGCGCGGGGGTGACGCCGGGGCGGTAGCTGGGCACGACAGACATCGGCGGGCGGGGTGTTTTCCCAGTCAGAAAATCGCCCACCATTTGGACGGGGGCGTGGTAGTTGGACCCGCCGAGTTTGAAGGCCCTTTCCTCCAGCCAGCGCTGGTAGTGGATGCCGGCGAGGGGATGGCCCGGCCCGAGCTCTTTCGCGAGGGGGTGGGCGGTGTCGTAGTCGGAGGGCAGTATCTCGACCATGAGGGCGGTGTTGGCGTTGGACTCGGAGCGCGAGTAACTGCTCATGCCGTTGGTGACGAGGTGGTTGGGTTCACTGGCGGCGGCCACGACGAGACCGCCGGGGCACATGCAGAAGGTGTAGCAGGCGCGCCCGTTGGAGGCGTGGTGCGAATGGCTGTAGTAGGCCGCGCCGAGGGCGGGGTTGCCGGCGTGGCAGCCCCAGCGGGCCTTGTCCACGAGGGCCTGCGGATGCTCGATGCGGAGGCCGACGGAGAAGGACTTCTGCTCGAGAAACACGCCGCGGGTGTGGAGGACGGAGAAGATGTCGCGGGCGCTGTGGCCCACGGCCATGACGACGGTGCCGGAACGGAGCTCGGAGCCGTCGGAAAGTTTCACGCCAAGGACCTGTCGTTCAGGAGTTTCCGAAACGATCAGGTCCGTGACGCGGGTGGAGAAACGGAATTCGGCGCCGAGCGATTCCATCTCTTTGCGGATGCTGGTGACCATCTTGATGAGGCGGTCGGTGCCGATGTGGGGGCGTCCGTTGGTGAGGATGTCCTCAGGCGCGCCGTGGGCCACCATCTCATCGAGAAGGAAACGCATGCGGTTGGCCTTGTCCTTGATGCGGGTGTAGAGTTTGCCGTCGGAGAAGGTGCCGGCGCCGCCCTCGCCAAACTGGGTGTTGTTGTCGGGGTCGAGG
Source organism: Opitutia bacterium (assembly GCA_031411855.1). Taxonomy (GTDB): domain Bacteria; phylum Verrucomicrobiota; class Verrucomicrobiia; order Opitutales; family JANOBW01; genus JANOBW01. The sequence continues at coordinate 6,335 of JANOBW010000386.1, read as the reverse complement.
GTGCCGCCGGAGCGCCAGAAGGCCATGACCTCCTTGGCGCGGGGGCCGGCCGCCATGCCGCGTTCGAGGAGGATGGGTTTCCAGCCGAGGCGGGCGAGGATGAGGCCGCAGAAGAGGCCGCAGGGGCCGGTGCCGACGATGATGGGGCGGTCGGCGGGGCCGGGGCGCGGGGTGAGGTCGAAGTGGTAGGCGGTGTCGGGCGCGGCCTCGATCTGGCGGAGTTTGGACCAGCGGGCCTGGTGGCGGGCCTCTTCCTTGACGGAGGCATCAATGATGTAGTGGAAGTTCACGCCGGAGCGCTGGCGGGCGTCGGGTGAGCGCTTGATGACCTTGAACTGAAGCAGCTCGTCGGGTTTAATCCCGAGCAGGCGGCAGAGCTCCCGGCGGAGGGCGTCGTCGGTGTGGTCAACGGGCAGGCGTAGGTCGGAAACTCGGATCATGCGGCGGTGCGAAACGGCCAGCCAAGCGGGGAGGGCGGGGTGGGGCAAGCGGCGCTTTCTGGGGGGAAGGTGAAGGCAGTTTTGAACCGCAGATTCACGCGGATAAACGCGGATAGAAGCGGGGAGGGGGGGAGTTGACCCGGCAACCTCTGGAAGACACAGATGACTTTGGATTTGAGCCGTTGGACACCTTGTCCTGAGGGCTGCTGTCCCCCTTGTTTGCGCTTGGCCGGAAGCTGTTCCCGGGCTTGGCTGGAGGCATGGCTCTGACCGTCCCCCGATTTCCCTACCAAGGCCGCTGTGGCGGGGTCCACACGTCTTCGGCGGCGCTGCGGGCCGAGGCCTTGACGACGGGCTATGACGGCGTGGCCGAGCCGGCCATCCGGGAGGTTTCGCTGACCGTCCGCCCCGGTTCGCGGGTGGCGCTGGTGGGGCCAAACGGAGCCGGAAAGTCAGCCTTGCTGGCCTGCGCGGCCGGGCTGATCCCGGTGCGTTCGGGGTCGCTCACCCTCTTTGGCCATGCCCCGGGCGCGTGCCGCCACCAGGTCGCCTATCTGCCGCAGCGGGCCGATCTGGACTGGAGTTTCCCGGTGACCGTGGGCCAGCTCGTGCTGGGGGGCCGCTATGTCCACCTCGGCTGGCTGAAACGCCCCGGCGCCCCGGATCGGGCGGCGGCGGCCCACGCGTTGGAACTGCTTGGACTAAAGGAACTGGCCGACCGCCAGATCAGCGAGCTTTCCGGCGGCCAGCAGCAGCGGGCGCTTCTGGCCCGGGCTTTGGTGCACGAGGCCGACCTGCTGCTTCTGGACGAGCCCCTCAACGCGGTGGACACGGACACCCGCGGCGTCATCGCCGGGGTGCTGGACGACCTCCGGCGGGACGGGCGGACCGTCATCATGGCGACGCACGACCTGGGCCGCCTGGACCGCGATTTCGACGAGGCGGTGTTTCTCCATGAAGGCCGGCGGGTGGATGCCCCGCCCGGCAGCTGCGACGGGCACCATGGGCCGGAATGCCATCACGACTGGGCGGGCGGGCCGAAGTGGACGCCGCTGTTTCCCCGGCGTTGAGCGGGCGCATCCGGCCTCATCACGCGATCCTCCCTCCGTTTTCCCCATGAAACTCTCCGCCGATCTGACCAGCAATAAACTCATCCACGCCAAGGGTTTCCTCTTTCTGTTTCTCGGGTTGTTAAGTGTGGGCATCCTGCTTTTCGAGTCGCCCCACTTCCGCACCGTCCTGCTGCTGGGCATCACGATCTGGTCGTTCTGCCGGTTTTACTACTACCTGTTTTACGTGCTCGACCGCTACCTGGGCCGGGAGAAACGTTTCGCGGGGGTGTGTGACGCCCTGGGCTATCTGTTTCGCGCTAAAGGAGATAGTAAATAAAAACGCCGAAGCGGACAAAACTCTCCACGACCGGGCGGGGCAGGTCGGGGAAACGCGAGATGGTCTCCTTGGCGAGAAGTTTGAGATCGAAGTCGGCGGGGTCCACAAAGTGCCCCTGCTGCCCGAGGAAGAAGCGCGATTTTTCGGCGAGGCCGATTTCGGCGCGGAGCTCGTCCTTGAGGCGCCTGAGTTCGGCCACACGGGCGTCGTCGTAGGGGGCGAGTTTTTTGCGTTTCAGCCGGCTTTTGATCTTCCGTTCGGACTCAGCCGCCTGGCTTGGATCCAGTTCGTAGGCCAGGACATCGAGCGCGACGGTGTCGAAGGTGGCGGCCGGTGGGGGAGCACTCGACTTTTTCATGGGAGGGACGGGGCAGGACCTATCAACAACACCCGTGGACAAAAGTTCTCAGGTAAGTTTCGGAAAGGAAACAAAGTGTGGGGGCGCGTGGTGGGCTGAAGGGCAGCTCTTCAGGGCGCTTTTGGGTCGGCAAACGCTTGTGACAGATCTTTGAATTCGGAGATGATTCCTGGGGTGGCGGCACCAAGCGCCTGACCCCGGACCAAGCTCAACTGTCCTTCCGGGACGGGCTTTCCCCACACCCCGGAGGGACGAGAGGTCGAAACCTGACTTACTGCGAGGATTTATTGATTTCAGTGATGCGCAATTCTTTCACGGCGTGATCAGGCCAATAACTCACGATCAGTTTACCAAGCGCCATATGTTGGATTTCACGTCCCACCTCATCCATCGTTTCGTAATCACCACTTTGGTTAGGAAATTCAGCCAGCTTGAAAAGCAACGAGATGAGTTCCCTTTGTTTTGGCCTGCTCATTCCGACCAAGAAAGTGGAGGCATTGGCCGAAAGAACGGGCTCATAGGAGGTTTCAGGCATGGCCGAGCTTTTTTGCCAGGTCGGTGAGGCGCGTTTTTTTGCCCGCATCCATTTCTCTCATGATGCGGGTGGTTTCTCGTTTGCCTGAGGGGGATTCGTGTTTGAGGCGTTGCAGGTAGGTAAAGACCTGCTCGCGTTCACGATCATTCAGTTGGGCGAGTCGTTGCTTGAGGTCGAGCAGGGCTGTGGCGGTCATGGGAGCATCCGGGATTTCAGCTTTGAAATTTCAGATTTCAGAAGGTGAGGCAAGAGGTTCGATGGAGCGTTTGAACTCACCACAACCGAAGGGTTTGGACCACACTGCGGGAGGCTTTAAGGGAGGCGTCAGGGGACTGACGCGCTCTTGGTTACACCAGCTTGAGATCGGGGCGGGGGGCGCCGGCGGCCTGCTGTTCGGCCTTGGCCACGAAGTCGTCCTTGAACTTGGCGAGGAAGCTTTGGGTGGGCCAGGAGCAGGCTTCGCCGAAGGCGCAGATGGTGCGGCCGGCGATCTGGTCGGCGACGGACTTGAGGAGGTCGGCGTCCTCCTTGCGGGCGCCGCCGTGGACCATGCGGCTGGTGATCTTCTTCATCCAGAGGGAGCCTTCGCGGCAGGGGGTGCACTGGCCGCAGGATTCGTGGGCGTAGAACTCGTTGATGTTGGCCATGGCCTCGACGATGTCGGTGCGGTCGTCCATCACGATGATGCCGCCGGAGCCGGACATGGAGCCGCAGGCGGCGAGGGAGTCGAAGTCGAGGGGGATGTCCTCCAGCGCCCAGTCGAAGGCGGTGCCGTCCTTGAGTTTGCCTTTGAAACGCTCGCCGGCACGGAGGATTTTGGCGGAGGAGCCGCCGGGGATGACGGCCTTGAGGGTGCGGCCGGGTTCGAGGCCGCCGCAGCAGTCGTAAATGATCTGGCCGAAGGTGACGGTGCCGCAGGGGAACTCGAAGTAGCCGGGTTTGCGGACGTGGCCGGAGACACCCCAGATGCGGGTGCCGGTGTTGCCAGGAGTGCCGATCTTGGTGAAGGCCGCGCCGCCCATTTCCACGATGTGACGGACGTTGCAGAGGGTTTCGACGTTGTTGACGACGGTGGGGCACTGGTAGAGCCCGAGGACGGCGGGGAAGTAGGGCGGCTTGATGCGGGGGTAGGGGCGCTTGCCTTCGAGGGACTCGATGAGGCCGGTTTCCTCGCCGCAGATGTAGGCGGCGGCCCCGCGGTGGACGATGAGGTTGCAGGAGTAGCCGGAGCCGAGGATGTTGTCGCCGACGTAGCCCTTGGCGCGGGCCTCCTCAATGGCGCGTTCAAGGATTTTGGCGGCCAGGGGCATCTCCTCGCGGATGTAGATGAAGGCGAGTTTGGCCTGCACGGCGAAGGCGGTGATCATCATTCCCTCGATGAGCTGGTGAGGGTCCTTGTGCATGATCTGGCGGTCCTTGAAGGTGCCGGGTTCGGACTCGTCGGCGTTGCAGATCAGGTAGATGGGTTTGCCGGATTTGCGGTCGAGAAACTTCCACTTCATGCCGGTGGGAAAACCGGCTCCGCCGCGGCCGCGCAGGCCGGAGTCGGCCACTTCCTTGGTGACATCGTCCGGCTTCATGGCGAAGGCCTTTTTGAGGGCCTGGTAGCCGCCGTGGGCCTCGTAGCAGGGGAGGTCGTTGGTGTAGCCGGGGACGTCGGCGTGGCGGAGGATGAGGCGGTGTTCGGCGATGGCCATACGAAGCAAAGTGATGAGTGACGAGTGATGAGTGATGAGACCGAATCAGGCGTGTTTCTTGGCTTCGGATTTGAGAAGATTCGCCAGTTTCTTGGCGGCTTCGACATCAATGTTTTCGTGGAGGATTTCGTCCACCAGGACCACCGGCGCGGTGCCGCAGGAGGCGAGACATTCGGCGAACTCGATGGTGACCTCGCCGCAGGGGCTGATGGCGCCGAGTTTGGTGTCGAACTCCTTCAGCAGGGTCTCGCAGGTGGCGTAGGCTCCGCGCAGGGCGCAGGGGAGGGTGCGGCAGACGCGGACATGGCGGCGGCCGATGGGGTGCTGGCGGAAGAAGGGGTAGAACGTGACGACCTCGAGGACGTTGATGGGCTGGAGGTCGAGCTTGTGGGCGACCCAGGCGACGGCCTCGTTGGGGATGTGGCCGAAGTCGGCCTGGACCCGGTGGAGGACGGGGAGGACGGCGCTGCGTTTGACCGGGTAGAGCGGGATGACGCGCTCGATCTCGGCGACGGTTTCGGGTTTGAGAACAAAGGGCCGCTCGGGGGCGGCGTGGGCGTGGGACTGGGCTGACACGGGAAGTAAAAGTTAGGGCAGAAGCGGGATGGGATCGTTGCCGAGTTTGGGCTGGGTGGCTCGTTCGACGCGGTCGCCGAGGCTGTAGTAAAGGTTGGCTCCGACGGAGTATTGGACCACGACGGGCCGGCGGCGGCCGACGCGGATCTGCTGTCCGGCGGCAAGTTTCCCGTCGAAGATGGTGATGGGCGGGGTCGTGTCGTAATAGACGTTGATATAGACCGGACCGGTGGCCCCGATGCCAAACCACTGCGGGGCGCGGGTGTCGCCGACGAGCTGGGCGGTTTCCGGAATGGGCGAGAGCCCGGCATTGCTGGGTTGGTAGGGCTTGTCTGGGGAGCCTTTGCCGCCCGGACCTGACCCGCAGCCGGCGAGTGACATGACGCCGGCCAATCCCAGGGCAAGCGAGGCCCAGAAGGCGGGGCCGGGGAAGGCGTGGGAGCGTGGGCGCATGGTGGGTTTCAAAGGCGTGGGTTCAGCGGTCGCATTCGCCGAGGACGAAGTCGAGGCTGCCGAGGATGACGGGGATGTCGCCGACGGTGCAGCCGGTCATCATCTTGCTGAGGATGCTGAGGTTGCAGAAGCTGGGGGCGCGGATTTTGAGGCGCCACGGCACCCCGCCGCCCTTGGAGACGATGTAGAAGCCGAGGGCTCCCTTGGGGTTTTCCGCCTCGAAATAGACCTCGCCGGAGGGCATCTGGGGGCCTTCGGTCACAATCATGAAGTTCTGGATCAGCTCCTCCATGCTGGTGAGGATCTTGGCTTTCTGCGGGGCGAAGATCTTTTTGGCCTGCTCGTTATACCAGAGGCCGGAAGGCATTTTGGCGATGGCCTGGCGGAGGATTTTGACGGACTCGCGAACCTCTTCCAGGCGAACGAGATAGCGGTCGTAGGAGTCGCCCTTCTGCCCGATCGGGACATCAAACTCATACTGTTCGTAGCCGGAGTAGGGCTTGTCTTTGCGGAGGTCGAGGGGGACGCCGCAGGCGCGGAGGTTGGGCCCCGTCAGGCCATAGGCGAGGGCATCGGCCTTGGAGACGGTTCCCACGTCCTCGGTGCGGTCAATGAAGATGCGGTTGCGGGTCAGGAGCTGGTCAATCTCGTTGTAAATGGGCTCGAACTGGTCGAGGAAGGCGGTGACCTCGCCGAGCCAGCCGGTGGGCAGGTCGCGGGAGACGCCGCCGATGCGGGTGTAGCTGGTGGTGAAGCGGGCGCCGGTGAGGCGTTCAAAGAGGGTGTAGAGTTTCTCACGTTCCGTGAACGTATACATGAACACGGTCAGGGCTCCGGTATCCATGCCGTAAACGCCGATACCCAAAAGGTGGGAGGAAATGCGGGCC
>JANOBW010000385.1:0-28190 GCA_031411855.1 Opitutia bacterium | reverse complement strand
CTACCTCGTCGGCTTCATCATCGGTGCCTACAACATCTTCCGCACCGCCGCCTCGGGTAAGGCCACCAATGGCACGGTCGAAGTCGTCGTGGAAAAATCCACCCCCGACCGCGACATGGGCATCCTCGGTGGCATCTTCAGCGCCCCCGTCCTCTACGGTCTGGCCGGCACGTTTGCCTGCACCCTCTGGATCTACGGATCCACCTACGGGCACCAGCTGGTCGGCATGGTCGGCATGGTCGGCACCTTCGCGACCGTCATCGCGGCGGTCGTCCACTTCAAGTCGGGCTGGAAGGGGTGGAACAACTGGCATGACCGCCTCTTGGAAAATGTCTTCCCCTTTAGCATCCTGGTGTTTCTCGCCGTCGCGCTCGGCGGCCTCATCCAGATCATTCCCACCGTCCTGGTCAACAAGGCCGAGAATGTCGAGGACCGCCGCCAGGTTCTCTACACCCCGCTCGAACTGGCCGGCCGCGATCTCTATGTCTCCGAAGGCTGCTACAACTGCCATTCGCAGCAGATCCGCACCCTGGAGCCCGATGTGATGCGCTACGGCGACTATTCCCGCCTCGGCGAGTCCATCTACGACCACCCCTACCAATGGGGCTCGAAGCGCACCGGTCCCGACCTGGCCCGCGAGTCCGGCAAACGGGGCAACGACTGGCACTACATGCACCTCTTCAACCCGCGCTCTCTCGAAGTTAAGTCCAACATGCCGAACTACCCCTGGCTCTTCGCCCAGAAGGCCGACCTCGACAGCCTGCCCCGCCGCATCGAGATCCAGCGCATGATCGGTGTGCCGTGGCCCGAGCAGACCGCCGAGCAGGTCATCTTTTCGGCCAGGGCCCAGGCCGAAAAGATCGCGGCCGACCTCGGCTCCAAAACCTTCTCCCGCGAATTCCCCGCCACCAGGGACATCGCCGACAAGAAGATCGTGGCCCTCATCGCCTACCTCCAGAAGGTCGGCACCTATGAGAAGGTCGGCCCGGCCAAGGTGGCCGATACCGCAACCCGCTGAATTTCAACAGGAAACACACACCATGTTCAAACGTCTCATTCTCGAAAACTGGATGGCCATCTTCCCGCTCGTGGCCTTTGCGAGCACGGCCTGCCTTTACTTCCTCGGCGTTTTCCGCGCCGCCCGCCTCACCAAGGGCCAGGCCGACAAGCTGGCAAAGCTGCCCTTCGACCTCGAAAACTGAAACCGCTTTAGCGTCAGCTCCCACGTTGGTTGCGATATTCCAACCGGGCCGCAGGCGCACGACGGACGCAGTCCGACAATTTTTGATCTTTAATTTTTAATCTTTAATTTCCCGAAAATGTCCGCACCCAATCAAGAACCCGGTTCGCCCACCAAGCGCCCCCACACCTACGACGGCATCGAGGAATACGATCAGCGCCTGCCCAACTGGTGGCTTTGGACCTTCTACCTCGCGATCATCTTCGCCGTCGCCTACTGGTTTGCCTGGCATCAGGCCGGCTTCGTGGTGACCGACGAGGCCCGCATGGCCCGCTTCCAGGAGGATCTGGCCAAGGCCAAGGCCGCCGCGACACCCGATCTGAGCAACGAGTCGCTTTGGAAGCAGTCCCGCGAGCCAGCCGTGGTCGAGGCCGGCAAGGCCACCTTCCTGGCCAACTGCTCCCCCTGCCACGGGGCCGACCTGAGCGCCAGGATCGGCAACACGCCGTTGCCCGGCCTCCCGCTCAATGACCCGGAATGGAAATACGGCGGCAAACCCTTGGAAATCATGGCGACGGTGAAAAACGGATCGCCGGACAAGACCAAGGGCATGCAGGCCTGGGAACCCATCCTCGGCACCCGCAGGATTGGCGAGGTGGTGGCGTTTATCCTCAGCCATCACCCGGCTCCCAAGTGAGTCCGTAGTCCTCCGCTTTCACCAGCCCCGCCGACTCCTCCCCGGCGGGGCTCCCCTATCCCGCCGCTCCTTCCCTGGACGGCACCACATGAACTCCTCCCTCAAGAAACCGAATCTCTCCTCCGTCACCTCCATCAATCCTGACGGATCTCGCTACAAAATCCACCCGGCCGATGTGTCCGGTCCCTGGACGCGCTGGCGCCGTGTGGCCGCCTACGCGCTCATCGCCTTTTTTGTCATCCTGCCCTGGCTTCAGATCAACGGGCACCCGGCGGTTTTTCTCGATGTCGCCGACCGGCGCTTCCACCTGTTCGGGCTGACCTTGTCCACCCAGGACATCTGGCTGTTCTTCTTCCTCGTTTCCGGCCTGGGCTTCACCCTGTTCTATGTCACCGCCCTGCTGGGCCGGGTCTGGTGCGGGTGGACCTGTCCGCAAACCGTTTATCTGGAACATGTTTACCGTGTGGTGGAGCGTTGGATCGAGGGCGACCAGGCCAGCCGCCGGCGTCTTGATGACTCCCGCTGGACGGGCGAAAAACTCCTCCGACGCGGTGGAAAGTATGCGGTGTTTGCCGTCCTCTCCTTCCTCATCGCCCACATCTTTCTGGCCTACTTTGTCTCGCTGCCGCACCTATGGAAGATGATGACGCATGACCCGGTCGAGAACTGGGGGGCCTTCGTCTTTGTCGGGGTGTTCACCGCCATCCTCTACTTCAACTTCACCTGGTTTCGGGAACAGCTCTGCATCGCCATCTGCCCCTATGGCCGCCTGCAAAGCGCCCTGATTGACGACGACTCCGTGGTCATCGGTTACGACGGCAAACGCGGCGAACCGCGCGGCAAGGCCACCCTCAAGGACGTGGGCGACTGCGTTGACTGCCGCCGCTGCGTCCAGGTCTGCCCCACCGGGATAGACATCCGCGAGGGCCTCCAGATGGAGTGCATCGGCTGCGCCGCCTGTGTGGACGCCTGCGACGGCATCATGGAAAAACTCAACCGGCCCAAGGGCCTGGTGCGCTACGATTCCCTCAACGGCCTGGCCGGGAAACCCCGGCGGATCATCCGTCCCCGCACGGTCATCTACACCCTCCTGCTGGCGGTCGGCGCCCTCGTCTTCCTCTTCTCCGCCTCACTGCTCCAACCCGCCACGATGACAGTCGTGCGCATGGCGGGCCAGCCCTTCTTCGCCGACACCTCCGTCATCCGCAACCAGTTCCAGATGAGGCTCTTCAACAAATCCTCCGGTAAACAGCAGTTCAAGGTGGTTCTTCCCAAGGAACCCCATGGCCTCAAGGCGCTTGGACTGGACGAGGAGATCGAGCTCAAGCCCCAGGAGGAAAGCCTGCACACCCTCATTCTGACCATGCCCGCCGGTGAGTTTGAAGACGAGTTTCCCGTCACGCTCATCCTCAAAGAAGGGCACGGCACCGAGCTCACCGCCAAGCTCGTCTTCCTTGGTCCGGCCAAAAAATGACTGGGCAAATGGCTCCTCTCGAAGAGCCATTTGCCTCGAACAAGCGCCACCCGCACCGCGATCTCCACTTCCTCCACCATGAACCTCGAAATTTCCACTCCCCCTCCCGCCACCAGCTACCTCGGCAAACGCCCCTGGCTTTTTGTGGTCGCCGCCTTCGCCCTCATGCTCGCCGCATGGACTGCCATGTTTGTCGTGGCCGCCAGCAACCCGGTGAAGCGCGTGCCGCTGGAAACCGCCAAAGAGGTGGGGCAAAAACTGTGAGATGATGACTTTCCACGTTGTCCCGCCTTCAGGCGGAATGCCTCGTTCTCCTCCTCACCTCTTCGCTTCTTCCCCTCTCCTGTCTCTTGCCTCGTCCCCCGCCATGAGTCTCGCCGATCCCTCCTCCGCGACCAATCTCGCCGCCGCCTTTCTCGCGGGCCTGGCCACCAGCCTGCATTGCGCTGGCATGTGCGGACCGCTGGCCTGCGCGGCCTCCCCCATGGCCGGTTCGCCCGGACAGCGCCACCTGGGGGCCTCCGCCTACCACGCGGCGCGTCTCTTCGCTTACGGTGTGGTCGGTGCCGTCGCGGGAGCCGCCGGAGCGCCCATCCTGGAGCGCTGGGAATCCTCACCCGGCAAGTGGCTGCCTTGGCTGCTGGTCGCGGCCCTCATCCTTATCGGCCTCGGTCTGGAGAAAAAAATCCCGCAGCCGGGGTGGGCCAGGGCCTTCTTTTTTCGCGTCCGCCTGAAACTTTCCGCCATGTCCATGTTGGCGCGGGGAGTGGTCCTCGGCGGGCTCACCCCGTTGCTGCCCTGCGGCCCCCTTTACGTCATGTTCGGGCTGGCCCTGGCCGGTGGCTCGGCCATCCACGGCGCGGAGCTGACCCTCGCCTTTGGCCTGGGCACGGTCCCGCTGCTTTTCCTCGTGCAAAGCAACTACGGCTGGCTGGCCTCCAAGTTCTCCCCCTCCGCCCTTCTTTACACCCGCCGTGGCGTGGCTTTGACCGCCGCCGCCGTCTGCGTCTGGCGTCTGCGCGGCACGATCGGTCTGGCCGAACCCGGCTCCTGCCCGCTCTGCGGCTGAAACCGGGCGCAGCCCGCCAAATCATAAATCGTAAATCATAAATCATTAATTGCCTCCCATGTCCTCCCTCGCCTGCGACCACTGTGGCACCACGTTCACCCCGCTACGCCCGTCCGACCGCTTCTGCTGCGCCGGCTGCGAGTTTGTCGCCAAGCTGATCAAATCGGAAAACCTCGACCGGTTTTACGACCTGCGCGACACCAACCTCGCCCCGGTCAAAACCCTCGTCTTCGAGCCGCGCGACTTCACCTGGCTGGCCCGTTCCGCCGAGGCGGCCGAGTCCCGCCGCGCCTCTCCCGCCGCCCCCGCCGAACTGACCCTTGATGTGCAGGGTCTCTCCTGCGTGGGCTGTGTCTGGCTCGTTGAGAAACTTTTCGCCCGCCATCCCGGCGCCCTCGGGGCCGGGGTGGACCCCACGCTGGGCCGCGCCGTCCTGCGTTGGACACCCGGGGCCTGCGACCTACCCGGCTTCGCCCGGGAACTGCAGCGTTTTGGCTATGTCCTTGGCCCTGTCGGAGTTGGAAAAACATCGGAGGCGTCCGGCCTCACCGTCCGGCTCGGCCTTTGCGCGGCCTTCGCCATGAACAACATGCTGTTCACCCTGCCGGTTTATCTGGGCATGGGGGACGACTTCGCCCTGGCCAACCTCTTCCAGCTCATCGTCATCGGGTGCGCCACCCTCAGCCTCGCGGTGGGCGGCGGCTACTTCATGGCCCGGGCCTGGCAGGGCCTCGCCGCCCGTTCGCTCCACCTGGATCTTCCCATCGCCATCGGCCTCCTCGCCGCCTACCTCGGCTCCCTGGCGGGCTGGCTCTTTGGCCAGAAGTCGTTGCTCTACTTCGACTTCGTCAGCGTCTTCACCTTCCTCATGCTGCTGGGCCGCTGGACGCAGATCAAGGCTGTCGAACGGAACCGCCACCGTCTCCTCGATCTCAACCCGCGCCCCGAGGCCGTCCGCGCCCTGCCTGCGGGCATGCCGTTGGATGAGGCCGACGCCTCCAGCGCGGTGGAAACCCCGGTCGCGGAAATCGTCGCCGGGCAGTTCTTCTGGCTTCCGCCCGGCCGCGTCCTGCCCGTCCTCGGCGAACTGGCCGCACCGGCCGCCTCCTTCAGTCTCGCCTGGATCAACGGCGAGTCCGACACCCGCCGCTTCGAGCGGCGGGGCCGGGTTCCCGCCGGAGCCCAACTCATTGGTAACGAGCCGGTTCCGTTTCGCGCCCTGGAGACGTGGCAAAACTCCCTCCTGGCCCGCCTCACGGCGGACTCCGCCCCCCGCACCCGCCTGCCCGTGCTGGTCGAACAGGTGCTGCGGGTTTACCTGCCCGCCGTGTTGGTCGTGGCCTTCCTCGGCGGGCTCTCCTGGTGGATCATCGGTGGCGATCCGGTCAAGGCCGCCCAGGTGTTCATCTCCGTCCTCGTTGTTTCCTGTCCCTGCGCGACCGGCGTGGCCCTGCCGCTGTGCGACGAGTTGGCCGTGGCCCGCCTCCGCCGGCTCGGTGTGTTTCTCCGTGTCCCGGATTTCTGGGGACGCCTGCGCCGGGTCCGCTCCGTGGTGTTCGACAAGACCGGCACCCTCACCCTCGAGGCCCCGGCCCTGCTCAACCCGGAGTCGCTCGACGGCCTTTCCCCCGAGGCCTCCAAGGCCCTCGTCCGCCTTGTCGAGACGAACCTCCACCCCGTCGGCCGAGCCCTTCGCGCCGCCGCCCTGAGCCGCTTTTCGGCCGAGGTGGTGAAGGAGTCGCTCTCCGGCCACGCCCCGGTGTTGCGGGAGACGATCGCGCGCGGGGTTTGTTTCGAGAACGAAGTAGCGGTATGGTCGCTGGGCCGCGTCGGCTGGTCGCCCCTGGAAAACCAGGCCGTGGTCTCGGCGCCATCCGTTGTCGTCCTGGCGTCCCCCTCGGCCGACTGCGAACTGCGCCGCAACGGCGAGCTGGTCGCCTCCTTCCGTCTGGCCGAGGCCATCCGGGCCGACGCCCCCGCCGAGATCGCCGCGCTTCGCGCCTCCGGCCTGGAGGTCGCCATCCTCAGCGGCGACCAGCCCGCCAAAGTGGCCCGCATGGCCGACCAACTTGGGCTTCCCCGCGACCGCGCCATCGGCGGCCTCTCGCCCGACGGCAAGGCCGACTGGCTCCGGGAGGCCGGGGCATCCCGAATCCTTTTTGTCGGCGACGGCGCCAACGATTCCCTCGCCTTTGATGCCGCCTGCTGCCGGGGGACTCCCGTGGCCGACCAGGGCCTCCTCGAAGGGAAAAGCGACTTTTACTTCCTCGGTCGCGGTCTGCGCGGGGTCCGGGCCGTGTTTGAAACGGCCGCCCTTCGTCAGCGCGCCGTGGGCGTTGTTTTCGGCACCGCCCTGGCCTACAACCTCACTGTCGTCTCGCTCAGTCTGGCCGGACACATGAGCCCCCTGATCGCGGCCATTGTCATGCCTCTGAGCTCACTGGTCACCGTGGGCCTGGCTGGTTGGTTTTTCCGCAAGGACTGAGCGGGAAGCCCGGAACCGGCCAAACCAAACCCGTTCAAAAATCCGCCGTGATCCGGGCCGTGTGGGAGTCGGGTCTGGGTTCGCGGAAGGTGATGAGGATGGTTTCGGTGCCGTCGCCGTTCGGGATGGCGGTTTGCTGGTAGTCCTTGTCGGTCCCTTCGGTGGCGGTTTCCCATTCCGCGGTGGAATACGTGACACCATCAACCGTGAAGGTCGTGAAGAATTCGGAGTGGGTGATTTCGACTTTGTAGATGACTCCGGGAACACCTCCGACGGGCCGGCGGTAGCTCAGTTGCAAGGTCCCGCCGGGAAGGTAGGTGTAACCGACGTAGTAGGTGCTTGGGGTGGGGACGGCAGGGTTGGTGCCGAAGGCGTATTCCAAAGCGTTGCTGAGGCCGTCGCTGTCTGGGTCGGAATTTTCCTGGGCGTCAACGCCGGTGAGATTGAAGCTGGACGTCCAGGGCATGAAGGGATCGGCCAGATAGACCTTGAGGACGCCGTCGGAAGCAAAGGCGGAAATGTCCCAGGCGAGGCCGCCGGTGAGGGCGGGCAGGACGAGGTCGGTGGCGACGTTGAAGTTGGTCACGTCAATCGGACCGACGGAATCAATCAGGTCGAAAGTGTTTCCGGCCGCGGGAAGGAAGCTGTTGGCCAGGACCACGTTCACGGTGCCGTCGAGGACGAGCGTGGAGGTGAGGTTGAGGCATCCGTAATCGGTGCCACGCACCTGGCTGCCGGAGAGGCGGAAACTCAGGGTGGAGCTGGCTGCCACATTGAGTTTGGGGAGGCTGATGGAAGAACCAAAGGACAGGGTTCCGGCTGTGACCGTGGTGCCTCCTGAGTAGGTTGTTACGCCGGACAGGGTGAGTGTGCCACTTCCGACCTTGATCAAACCAGCACCAGAACCTGCGTTCAGGGTTCCACCTGAAACGGTCGAAGGATTGGTGACCAAGGAGCCGGAGGGAGCGAGTGAGGGATCGGCCTGATACACTTTGAGGACGCCGTCCGAAATGAAGGCCGAGATATCCCAGGCGAGGCCGCCACCGAGGTTTGGCAGAATGAGGTCGGTGGTGAGATCGAAGTTGGCCACGTCAAGCGGCCCGACCGCATCAATCAGGTCAAAGGTGTTTCCGGCCGCCGGGACGAAGCTGTTGGTCAGGACCACTTTTACGGTGCCATCGAGGACCAGCGGGGAGGTGAGGTTGAGGGCTCCGTAGTCCGTGCCACGTGTCTGGCTGCCAGCGAGTTCGAAGGAGACGGTGTGCGCCTGGGTCAGGGTGAGGGAGGCGGCGGTGACCGAATTTTTGATGGTAAAGGCAGCTGGTCCCAAGAGGCTTCCCCCCGCCAGGGTGAGTGTGCCGGTGCCATTGCTACCCGATGCCACGGTATTCAAGGTTCCGCCATTCAGGGTGATGGTGCCACTGCCGTTCAGCGTGAGAGTGCCCCCCGAAGTTCCAGTCCCGAAGTCAGCACCGCCGATCGCGATGACGATTCCCCCTGAAGTTCCCGGCGGAATGGTGTAGTCCCCGTTCACGGTCAGTTTGAATTTTGCCGAAGTGACCGAGCCGGCCTCATTGGAAACCGTCACGCAGTAGGTGTCGGCGTAAAACTGATTGGCGTGATAAACGGTGTATTCGTTGCTGGCCCGCATGTCGCCATCACCTTCGAGAGGGGCATTTCCTTTGCGCCACTCATAGGTAAAGGGGCCGGTGCCGGTGGCGTGGACGAAGAATTTCACAGCGTCGCCCGCGTTGGCGGTCTGGTTGACGGACTGTTCCACAAGGACGGGTTTATAGACCGCCATGGCCGTCACGTAGCGGCTGAGGGCGAACCCGACGGAGTTGGTCACCACCACATCGTAGTTGCCCGAGGTTTTGTCGTTGAGGAGGGTGCTGAAGCCGGGGCGGACCGCGCCGGGGATGGCCTCGCCGTTGCGCCGCCACTGGAAGGCGAAGGGCCCGGTGCCGGCGGCGGTGACGTTGAGGGAGAGCAGGTTGCCCGCCACTTTGCGGACGAGCAGGGGCATCTCCGAGGTGATGCGGGGCACTTCGCGGACGCTGAGGGTGGTGTTGTAACTGACGACGGAGCCCACGGCGTTGGAGACCGTCACGGTGTAGGTGCCGGAGTCGGTCAGTTTGGGCTCGGGCAGGACCAGGCTGGGGCTGTTGTTTTCCGCGATGAGGGTGGTGCCCTTGCGCCATTGGTAAACGAGGGGTTGGGCTCCGGTGGCGCTGACGGTCAGGGTGGCGGGCTGGCCGACGGCCACGACGACCGCCTTGGGCTGGACGGCGATGACGGGACGGGCCAGGACCTCGACGGAAACGGGGCGGCTGGTGGCGGTGCCGACGGAGTTGGTCACCACGACATCATAGGCGCCGGCCGCGGCGGCGGTCGCGGTGGTTTGATAGGTGGCCGAGGTGGCGCGGGGCAGGGGAGAACCGCCCTGGCGCCATTGATAGGTGAAGGGTCCGGTGCCGGCCGCCACGATCTTGAGAGTGAGGGTGCCGCCGAGGGGAGCCTTGACGGTTTCGGGCAGATCCAAGGTGAAACGGGGCGACTCCCGCACGGCCAGCGAGACGGACAGGCTGGTGACGGTGCCGACGGCGTTGGAAACCGTCACGGTGTAGGTGCCGGCGTCGGCCAGTCTGGCCTCGGGGAGGGTCAGGCTGGAGCTGTTGTTTTCCGCGATGAGGGTGGTGCCCTTGCGCCATTGGTAAACCAGGGGTTGGGCACCGGTGGCGGCCACGGTCAGGGTGGCGGTGCCCCCGAGGGCGACGGCCAGAGACTTGGGCTGGGTGGTGATGGCGGGGCGGGCCAGGACCTCGACGGTGGCGGGGCGGCTGGTGGCGGAGCCGACGGCGTTGGAAACGACGACCCGGTAAGACCCGGCGGAGGCGGCGGAGCCATTGACAAAGAGGGAAGGGCCGCCGACCCCGTTGAGGACGGTGTCGCCCTTGCTCCACTGGTAACGAAACGGTCCCGTTCCCTTGGCGGAAACGGTCAGCGTGGTGCTTCCTCCCAAGGCGACCCTGATGACTTCCGGTGGCTGGGTGGCGATTTCCGGAACGGCCATGAGGGTGAGGCCGAAGCGGGGGCTGGTGTCGTTGAGTTTATTCGACTGGGGGACGGCTCCTTCCGCATCCACCAGCACCTCAACGAAATAGGAACCGGGGGCGAGGCCGGCGAGCGGCAGGGAACCGGTCAGGGCGGCGGAAGCGGCGAACTCGAGCCCGGGGGTGGGGACGTTTTGCGAGGCGAGGATGACCCCGGCGGAGTTTTTGAGACGGAGACGGGCGGAACTGGCGGGGGCGGCGAGGGTGCCCTGGTTGAGGACGGTGAAACCAAACTCGAGGTTTCCCCCGGTGCGGAGCGGGCTGGCGGGGACGGTGACCTTTTGCGGAACGAGGTCGGGGAGCGCGAGGTTGGCGATGCCGAAGCAGGCCGGAGCCGAGGCAAAAAGCGCGAGAAAGGCGAGACGGGTTTTCACGGGGAAAGGGCTGGCGTTAGCAACCGTTGTTTGGGACGGGCTGGCAAGCCTTTTCCCGGGGGCAAGCCGGAGGGAAAACGGAACGAAGAAACAGCCTCAGCCGGTCTGAACCGTCATTCCCTCGGAGACCGGCACGGTGCAGGTGCGGGTCTGGGCCACGCCGTTGACGGTGGCGCGGCATTCCTGGCAGATGCCCATGCCGCAGAGGGGGCCGCGCGGCGAGCCGCCGGGGGAGGAGCGGAAGGTGGCCAGGCCGTGGTTCATCAGGACGGAGGCGAGCAGGGCTCCGGCGGGGGCCGGGAGGGGGGAGCCGTTGACGGTGATGGTGACGAGTGAAGCGGAGGTTTTCATGCGGGGCGGCGTCGAGGCAGGCGGGGGCAAGTTGTTAGTGATGAGTGACGAGTGATGAGTTCAAGGCAGTGAAGACATTCCGCCTGAAGGCGGGACAACGTGCCAGGCGATGCCAGGATGTCTTGGTAAATCATAAGTCATTAATCATAAATCATTAATACTTTGCGAGTCTTGCCAAGCGCTCCTCTGCGGGCAGGTAGGGCGCGGGGTCAATGGGCGGAGTTTCGTCGAGGAGTAGCGAGGCCAGGATCACCGCAGTGCCGGTGCTGGTGGTGATGCCGAGGCCCTCGTGACCGGTGGCGAGCCAGAGGCCGTTGTGCCGGCCGATGAGGGGAAGTTTGTCGGGGGTGGCGGGACGGAAACCGGTCCAGGCGCGGATGGCGCGGAGCTGGTCGAAGCCCTTCAGGTAAATGGCGGCGCGGGCCAGCATCTCGGCCAGAATGGGGGCATCAATGGAGGAGTCGGTGCGGCCGTATTGGCGGGAGGAGCCGAGGAGGAGCTGGCCGTTCGGACGCGGCTGGACGTTGAACGCAACCGAATGGGCCGCATGGGAATGCGCGCTCTTTAGGTAGCCGAGCTCGACGATCTGGTGGCGGACGGTGCCGGGGTGGCGGTCGGTGATGACGAGGTGGCCCTGGCGGGGTTTCACGGGGATCCCGGGTGAAAGGGTGGGGGACTCGGCCCCGCAGGCGTTGACGGTGAACTTCGCGGCGATGCGGCGTCCGTCGCGGAGGGTGACGCCGTCGGGCCGCATTTCCGCCACCGGCGCGTTTTCAAAGACTTGCGCTCCGCGTGAGATCGCGCGGTCGAGGAACCAGCGGGCGCAGACGGGCTGGTAAACGACGGCGTCGTCCGGGACCAGCAGCGCGCCGACGAGGCCGGGTTGGAGGAAGGGTTCTCGTTGGTAAAGTTGTTCCGCCCCAATGATTTCGGCGCGCACGCCGCAGTCGGCATAGAAGGCGCGTTTGCGTTCCGCCTCGGCCAGTTCCTCGGCGTCGGCCGCGACCCAGAGTGTGCCGCAGCGGAGAAACTCGGCGGCGGGCGGGAGCTGGGTTTCGAGGGCGTCCCAGAGCTCGCGGGAGAGTTTCGTGAGGGCGAACTGGGCGGGGGAGTCGTCCATGATGACGAGGTGCCCCATGCCGGCGGCGGTCGCGCCGGAGCCGGCCACGCGGGCCTCGCAGACGATGACGGAGAGACCGCGGCGGGAGAGTTCGTCGGCGCAGGCGGCCCCGACGATGCCGCCGCCGGCGATGACGGCGTCACAAGTTAAGATGGCCTTTGGCATTTCAGATTTCAAATTTCAGATTTCAAAGGCCAAGGCAGCATACATTTTATACCGCAGAAAAGCGCAGAAATGGCGCAGAAGTTTACTCCATGAGTCGTCAGCCAAGTGATCACTTCGATCTTCATCATCAACACGGCTCAATCTTTTCCCTCCTAAAAAACTGCCTTTTTTCTGCGCCATTTCTGCGTCTTTCTGCGGTTAAAGTGTCTTGTCCGACTCACATGGTGAGCCCGAAGCGGAAGTGATCGTCGGGATTCAGGATGAGCTTGGTTTCGGCGGTGATGTGGGCCGTGCCCGTGATGGTGGGGATGATGGAGCCGCCGGGGCCGGGCTGGTAGGAACCCTCGAAGAAACTGCCGCAGACACTTTCCTGAATCCACTTCTGGCCGGGGGCGAGTTTGCCGTCGGCCGCGAGGCAGGCGAGTTTCGCGCTGGTGCCGGTGCCGCAGGGGGAACGGTCGTAGGCACGGCCGGGGCAGAGGACGAAGTTGCGGCTGTGGTGGGCGGGATTTTTCGGCGGACCGAAGACCTCCACGTGGTCAATCTCGCCGCCGTCCTCGCCGCGGATTCCGGCTTTGGCGAGGGCCTGGCGGACGGCCCAAGTGAAGTTGGTCAGTTCCTCAACTCGCTCCATGGCAATGGCTTGGGTAGGTGAGGTGACGAGGAAAAACCAGTTCCCACCCCAGGAAACGTCGCCGGTGACGGGACCGATTCCCGGCACCTCGACCGTGACCTTGGCGGCGGTGCGGCGGGAGGGCACGTTGCGGAGGGTGACGCGGTTGGCGCCGTCGTAGTCCGCCTCCACGACGCCGACGCAGGTGTCGAGGCGGTGGGTGCCGGCGGCCAGTTTGCCGAGGTGTCCGAGGGTGACGACGAGGCCGATGGTGCCGTGCCCGCACATGCCGAGGTAGCCGACGTTGTTGAAGAAGATGACCCCGGCGGCGCAGTTCGGCTCATGGGGTTCGCAGAGGAGAGCCCCGACGACCACATCGGAACCGCGGGGCTCGTTGGCCATGGCGGATCGGAGGTGATCAAACTTGTCGCGGAAAACGGCCAGTTTCTGTGAAAGCGGTCCGGGCCCGAGATCGGGGAAACCGCTGGTGACGGTGCGGGTGGGTTCGCCCCCGGTGTGGGAGTCAACGACGTGAAGATGGGTGGGAGACACGGGTAATTAAGAAAAAATTGGGAGGCAGGGGGCACAAGACAGAGCCAGAAGCGGCCATGTGTAAACTATTTTATGGGAAGGCCGAGGATGGTAGGTCTTGGGACATTTTTCCAAGGCAATTTTTTAACCACAGAGACACAGAGGTTCGTCGTGATGCGAAAGCTGTCGTGTTTGCGTGATCAAATTTTAAAAGAAAAGACGAGGCATGGTCTTGGAGAGGCGAGTTTGCTGCAATTCTCTGTGCCTCCGTGTCTCTGTGGTTAAACTTTTGTTTCGGTTGCCTTGGGTGCTTCCGGTTCGCGGCCGGTCAGGACGGCGAGGTCCCGCAGGTAGGCGGTGGTGGGGCCGCGCAGGCCCCGAAGCTGTTCGCGGGTGCAGCGCCACTGCCAGTTGCCGGAGGCCTGCCCGGGGGTGTTGAGGCGGGCCTCGGAGCCGAGGCTGAGAAGGTCGGCCAGCGGGATGATGGCGAGGCGGCAGGGGCTGGTGTAGCAGGCGCGGACGAAGTCCCAGCCGATGTCCTCGCCACTGACCCGGAGATAGCGCCGGGCGTGGTCACGGGCCTTCTCGTTGGCGGTTTTATACCAGCCGAGCGAGGTGTCGTTGTCGTGCGTGCCGGGGTAGATGACGGCGTTGGCCGTGTGGTGGTGGGGCAGGTAGGGGTTGGCGGCGTCGCCCCCGAAGGCGAACTGGAGCACTTTCATGCCCGGCAAACCACTCTCCTCCAGCAACTCGCGCACCGGCTCGTCAATCTCGCCCAGATCCTCCGCGACGATGCGCAGGCCGGGCTGTTTCTTCGCAAGTTGTTTGAAAAACTCGATCCCCGGACCCTTGACCCACTTGCCTTTGCGGGCGTCGGGCGCGTTGGCCGGGATACTCCAGTAGGCGCTGAAACCGCGGAAGTGGTCGAGGCGGAGGGCGTCGCACAGGGTGGCGTTGACGCGGAGCCGTTCGAACCACCACGAGTAGTCCTGCGCGGCGTGGACGGGCCAGTCGTAGAGCGGGTTGCCCCAGAGTTGTCCGGTGGCGGAGAAGTAATCGGGAGGGACACCGGCCACGGCCTTCGGTTTGCCCTTGGCGTTGAGCTGGAACAGTTCCGGGTTGGCCCAGACGTCGGCGCTGTCCATCGCGGTGAAGATGGGCAGGTCGCCGAGGATTTTGACGCCCTTGGTGTTGGCATGGGCCTTGAAGGCCGACCAGTGGCGGAAGAAGGCGTATTGGGCCAGGCGGTGGACGCGGGCGGTCAGCTCGGCTTCGGCCGGGACCACGACGGTGCGGGCCGTCTGGTAGTGTTGGAAGGGTTTTTCCCATTCCCACCAGCAGGAGCCCTGGTGAAAGGATTTGAGCCCCATGAAGAGCACGTAAGGCTCCAGCCAGGCGCTATGTTCGGCGGCGAATTCGGCATAGGTGGGCTCGCCGGGCAGGCCGGGATTGGGCTGGGAAAAGAACCGCTCCGCCGCCCGGGCCATGATAGGCCAGAAGGCCTGGTAGAGGGCCCCGAAGTCCACGCCGTCCCACGGAAGGCGGAAGAGCGGGGCCAGCTCGCTGTCGAGGATCAGGCCGTGGGAGGCAAGGTCTTCGAGATCAATCAGATAGGGATTTCCCGCAAAGGCGCTGAAACACTGGTAGGGAGAGTCCCCGTAGCCGGTCGGGCCCAGCGGGCAGACCTGCCACCAGGTGATTCCGGCCCCGGCCAGCCAGTCCACAAAGAGCCGGGCCTCCTTGCCGGCGTTACCGATGCCCATCGGACCGGGCAGGGAGGTGGGATGCAGGAGCACCCCGGCGGAGCGTTGGTTGAGCCAGTTAAAGAGTGGTCGGGCCATGTGTGGGGCCGAACTTGCAGGACGAGTGCCGGTTCGCCAAGCACGGAGAAGGGGTAGGTTGGCCCCTGCCGGAGGGCGGCCGGACCGTCTGACGACTTTTTGGACCATCCGGCCAGTTGGGGTGTCTGCCGTTAAACAGACAGGGTTGGATGACTCCGCTTCCTTAGCGACATGATCTCAGAAACCAATTCCTCCGGCGACAAACACGGCGAGTCCTCCCTCGTCCGCGAGCCTGGTGTCTCCTTCTCCAACGGCGACCTTGATGTGGCCGATTCCCCGCACTCTCTCCACTCCCAGGACCGCACCGCGTTGCGTTTCTACCTGCACGAGATTGCCAAGACCCCCCTCCTCAAGATTGAGGAGGAAACCAAACTGGCCAACCGCGTGCTCAAAGGCGACCAGAAGGCACGTGACCACATGATCAAGGCCAATCTGCGTCTGGTGGTGCGCATCGCGATGGATTATTCGAATTTCGGGCTGCCCCTCCTTGACCTCATCAGCGAGGGCAACCTCGGGCTGGTCAAGGCGGTGGAACGCTTCGACCCGTCCAAGGGCGGCAAACTCAGCACCTACGCGGCGTGGTGGATCAAGCAGAGCATCAAGCGGGCCCTGGCCAATCAGGGGAAACCCATCCGGATGCCCGTCCACACCGTCGAGAAGATTGCCCAGATGCGGCGGGTCATCAACCGCCTGACCGAGGAACTCGGCCGCGAGCCGAACAATGACGAGGTGGCCTATGAGATGGGCGTGCCGCTCAACAAGGTGGCCCACCTCAAGGCCCTCAACTCCCGGCCCGCGTCGTTGGACGCCCCGGTCGGGGAGGACTCCGACAGCGCCAAACTCGGTGACCTGGTCCGGGACGAGGATGCCATCAGTCCCTTCGAGGATCTGAAGTCCAAAAACGTTTACCGCGAGCTCAACTCCGTCGTCGAATCACTCGATCCGCGCGAGGCCCAGATCATCCGCCACCGCTTCGGACTGATGGGCAACGATCCCATGACCCTGGAGGACATCGGGGCCAAGTTTGGCGTCACCCGCGAGCGGGTTCGTCAGTTGCAAAACCTTGCCCTCCATAAACTACGTCACTCGCTGGCGGATCGCGACAAGGTGCGCACCTCTGAAGAGGTCCAGGAGGAGCAGGTCGCGATGGCCAAGGTCCGGGTCTGGAAGGATTTCGCCGCCGGGCAGCGGTCCTGAGCCTCACCAACGCAAGTTTCCCCGACGCCCCCGCCCAAAGCGGGGGCGTTTTTTTTGCGTCACAGGTGGAACCGGGGAGTGGAGCTCAAAAAGGCCACCAGTGTGATGATCAGCCCGACCGCGCCCAGTCCCAGGCTGACTCCGCTCCAGATGTTGGCAGTGCTCGCGCAGCGCCTCGCACCCTCCAGGTCACCTTGGGCCACCTTGCCGTTGATCTGGGCCGCGTAGATGATCCCCACCACTCCGATGGGAATGCAGCAGAACAGGAAGGAAACCAAAGTGCTGATGATCGAAAACACCAAGGGGCCGGTGGCGCTGGGAGCGGTGCCCTGGCCCGGCTGGAAGACGTTGCCCGAGGGTGGCGTGTAGGGATTGCGCGGCAGGGAATGGCCGGAGGGCGGCGAAGGGAAACCCGGCGCGGACGCTGAAGCCGGCAGCACCGGCGGAAGGGGCGGGGCGGCGTTCCAATCCACTGAGAACTCCGCGACTTGCCCGGCGGGCTGCCAGTTGTTGAGGCAGGAAGCCCAGATGAGGGTGTCACGGCGGACGGTGCCCTGGCGCACCAACGCCTGCATCTCCTCCAGGGAATGCGGACCCACCTGACGACCGGACAAAGCGTAATACCACTGCATCAGAGAGGGGTGGAGGCGGAGGTAGAGGGAGTCAAGCGGGGCGGCGAAGGAGTTGGTCCGGAAAACATTACCCCGACATTCGCTTTGCGTTGAACCTTTCCGGGTGACAACTGTTTGACTTCTCCATGCCAAAGGCCGTTCGACTGACCCTGCTTGCCCCGCTTCTTCTCGGAGCGGTCCTTTTGCCCGCTATCCCTTTGGAGGCCAGGACTTTGCCCGCGGCCCCTTCGCTGAATGACGCCGCCAGCCTGGTTTCCGTCGCCAAGGACCCGGAGAAAACCATCGCCCTGGCCCGCGCGGAACTCGGCCGTCTGGTGGGGTCGGAAGGTTTTCTCGCCGTGGAAAAACTGCCCGACGGGGTGGCGTTTCTGAACCTGGTTTTGGACAACCGGGCCGTGCTCGGCGACCTGCTCCTTTCCGGCCCCTGGCATGATGCCCCGCTGCAAACCCTGCCCGCCCTCCACCACATCTGGAAGGGCGATCCCAAGTGTTTCGACAACCGCCACGAACGCACCACGGCCGTCGCCACGGCGCTGAGTTTCAGCCGCAAGGGCTGGCCTCCGGAAAAGGCCTTTGATCGCTACAAGTTCTTCCGCGACTCCCGTCTCCAGGGCAGACTCCACCCCAGCTTCGACACCTTGGAAACTTGGGAAAAACGCTACGTCACGGCCGCTTCCGGCAACGGTGGCTACGCCGAAACCGGCGGCTGGGACGACGCCTCCCTCTATTGGCTGCGGGACAACGTCAAACTGCCCATGGCGGGCTACATCGGGGCCTGCTGGCAGGCGCCTTACCGCCTGGAAAACGTCTTTGGCGACTCCATCCACGGCAGCCGCTACTACGCGCCGTTCGACACCGTGACCCACGCCCAGCGCGTCCGCGATGTGGGCGGGGTCTGCGGCTCCCTTTCCCACTACGGGGCCAACGCCGCCCGGGCCAACGGCATCCCCGCCATCACCATGGGCGAGCCCGGCCACTGCGCCTACGCCGTCCGCCAGGGCCGGGGCAACTGGACCGCCGCCTACTCGCTTTCCTGGGAACGCGGCCCCCATTTCGCGCTCTGGGAGGCAAGTTGGAACCTGCTTGTGCTCAGTGAGATCGCCCTCGACGACAAGGAGGCCCACGACCGCTGCCAGGTCCACCTCTGGGAGGCCCGCCAGCTCAGGGAGAAAACCCCCGCCCTGGCCGACGACGCCTACCAGCTAGCCCTGGTCGCGCAGCCGCTCAACTACATGGCGTGGAAGGAGACGGCCGAGGCCTTTCGCGACAAACTCAAGCCCGACGCCGCCACCTGGACCCGTTTCCACGACGGCGCGCTCAAGTCCCTCGCCGCCCATCCCGAGGCCGCCTTCAAGGTCGTCAACGTCCTCTACGCCGCGATGCCTAAGGACCTTTCCGAGGCCGACCGCGCCAAGGCCTATCTCCACTACCATGAGGCGGTTGCGCCCAACGCCGGCCCCCTGGCCTGGAAGTTTGACTCCGCCCTGGACGCCCAGGCCAAACTCATCGGCAAGGACACCGCCAAACTCCTTGCCTTCTTCGAGCGCGTCCTCGCCCTCCAATCCAAATCCGCCGCCTGGTTCGCCCCCACCATCTCCTGGGGCCAGGACGAGTTCGGCAAGGACCCCAAGACCTCGGCGGCCTACTTCGCCGCCCTGGCCCGGGTGTTTGCCAACTCATCGGCCGGCGGCAGCTCCGACGGCCTCCGCAACGCCCTCCGCGCCGCCCTTCTGGCCGCCGCCACGGCCGACAACACCGACGCTTTCCAGGCCCTCGGCAAGACCACGAAACCGTTCGTTGGCGAAACAAAAACCAAGGTGGAAGCCTTCTCCGGCGACCTCCTCAGCTCCGGCGGCCTGCTCAAACTTTCGTCCACCTGCGGCCACGACGCCCCCGAGTCCCACTGGGCCGTGATCGAGGGCCTGGACAAGGGCCGCTGCCACACCGACAGCGAGGTGCGCCCGAACGTCACCGCCCGTCTCGGCCGCCTCGGCGAGGTTTCCGGCATCGTGGTGGTTAACAATCCCGGCCAGAACATCGTCCGCGAGTTTCCCATGGTCGTCTCCGTCTCGGAAAACGGGAAGGACTGGACGCAGGTCGCCCGCATCGCCGAACCGGTCGGCGTCGTCCGTGTCGGTCTCGACGCCGCCCAGGGCAAACGCGTGCAATACGTTCGCGTCGGCCGGGATGACGACCGCAAGGAGTTCTTCCACCTCCAGAACCTCCTCGTTTACGGAAGGAAACTCCAATGAGCCTCCGCACCCTCGCCGCCTTCCTCGCGCTCACCGTCTCGGCCTTCGCCGCCGAGCGCGCGCCCGATTTCGCGAGCGCCCTTGCCCTCGCCCAGGGCAAACCCGACGCCACCATCGTGGTGCTGCTCCACGGCTCCGACTGGTGTCCGCCGGGAGAACCCCTGGCCAAACGCTGGACCTCCGGCGAGTTTGCCGGGGCGGTTTCCTCCGAGGTCATTCTGGTGGCGGTGGACCGCCCCGAAAAGCAGACCGACGAAACCAAGGCGCTGGCCAAGAAAAACGAGAAATGCGCCGTGGCCGCGCAGAGTTACCCCGCCATCGCCGTTTACGACCGGGACGGCCGCCTCTTCGGCCTGCGGGACGGCCTGGCCGAGATCACCGGCATGGGCGAGCTCACGGTCTCGCTCGGACGCGTTTCCGCCGCCCGCCGCCAGCGCGACCAGCTCTGGGCCGAGGCGGAAAAAATGAGCGGTCCGGCCAAGGCCGAAAAACTCGGCGCCGGTCTCGACCTCATGTCCCAGGGGCTGGGCCCGAAGGACGTTTATAAACCCATCCTCGAAGCCCTCAAAAAGGCCGACCCGGAGGACGCCACCGGCTACGCCGCCACCTACACCTTCAACGGCCGCCGACTCCTTGAAACGGCCGTTTCCAAAGGCAAGGACAGCCCCGCCGAGGTCGAGGCCGAACTCAATGTTTGGTCCGCCAAAAAACGCCTCAGCACCCGCCAGCGCCAGGAACTGGAGGCCGCCCGTTTCGCCCTCTACGAACGCTGGCCGCAAAAGAAGGACGAGCGCAAAAAGGTCCTCGAACGCATGCACAGCCTCGACCCCAAAAGCGACCTCGGCCAGGCGGCGGAAAGTTACCTGAAGATCCTGGCAAAAGGCTGAACCGCGCCGACGGCGCGGAAACCCCAAGTTCCAAGCCCCAATCCCCAAGTAACCTTCAAGCTTCAAAGTGTTGCGAGGGTTGTTCCAGTTGATAGTGCCTCAATCTATGGAACCTCTTCCTGAACTCGTTTCCGCCCTGTCCGCGCATGGCTTCAGCCAAGTTTCTGAACTTCAGGGGGTTCCCGACGCCGTGCTGCTGCTCAAACGGCAGACGTGGAACACCAACAGGGCGGTGGTGGTGGTGACGCCCGCGCAGGTGCCGGCTGATTTTGCCGGTTATCTGACCGAGGTCCGGAAACGTGTGGCCTTCCGCTGCAAGTTTGTGCCGTTTTTCTGGGGCATTGGCATTCAGGTCGTGGTGGTTGCCCCCGGCTTGCAGGGAAGCGGCATCGATCCCTCGCGGCATGTCGCCAGCGTGGACAACCAGTGGGCCATCGTGCAGAGTGTGTTTCTGGTTGATCCCGGGAGCGGGACGTTTCGGGTGGGGCGGACCTGGGGGCAGTTCGTCACGGGCAAGTTTCAGAATGCCATCGCCGGAGTTCTGGGAAGGCATTTTGCCCGGGAGGAGTGAGCCGTGTCATGATCCGGGAGTTTCGCAGCACTGACGACCTTGAGGCCCTGACCGGCCTGCTTCACCGCGCCTATTCGGTGCAGGCGGGGCGGGGGCTGCGTTTCACCGCCACGCATCAGAGTGTGGAGGTCACCCGGCTGCGGATTGAGCGTGGCCATTGTTTTGTCTGGGAGGAGGGCGGCCGACTGGTGGGGACGATCTGCCTTTACCCGCCCGACCCGGAGAACGGGCAGGAGGTTTACCGCGATCCGTTGACCTGGCATTTCGGGCAGTTTGGGGTGGAGCCCGGGGGCAAGGGGCGCGGCATCGGCAAGCAGTTGCACGCCAAGGTTTTGGAAGAGGCCTATGCGCGGGGCGGGCGCTGGATGGCCCTGGACACGGCGGCTCCGGCGACAGACCTCATCGGGATGTATGGGCGCTGGGGTTACCGGGAGGTGGCACGCCACACCTGGGGCACCACCAACTACGAGAGTGTCATCCTGCGGCGTCCGCTGCCGTGAGGACGTGGCGAGGTTTTCCGCTCAAGGGGTTGACTCCGAGGAGCCTTGTCCGGCCGGTTCCGCCGGGATGGGGCCGCCCTCGTTTTCCAGGCGGGAGAGCTCCTCGGCTTTGACCCGCATGGGGGTGGCGTCCGCGGTGTGCGGGCTCCAGATTTCCAGGAGAGCCATGGTGACCGTGAGGGTGAGCGGCCCGAGGATGAGACCGGGTGGGCCGAAGAGCATGAGGCCGCCGACCACGGAAATGAAGACGAGCACGGTGTGGAGTTTGAGGCGGTTGCCCACCAGGATGGGGCGCAGCAGGTTGTCCACCAGGCTGACCACAAAGGTGCCCCAGAGGGTGAGGATGACGGCTTTTTCGACCTGCCCGTCCAGGGCCAGCCAGGCCGCGGCCGGAACCCAGACCAAAAACGCCCCCATCATCGGCACCAAGGCAAGAAGGGCCATGACCACGCCCCAGAGCAGGGGGACGGGCAGGCCCAGCCACCAAAACATCAGTCCGCCGAGCAAACCCTGGGCGGCCGCCACCAGGAGTGAGCCGTAAACTGTCGCGTGAATGGTTTCCCCGATGCGGGAAAAGAGGCGGTCCATCTCCGCCGCGCTCAGAGGCGAGAGGGTGCGGGCCACCCGCAGCATGTCGGCGCGGTCGCGGAGGAAAAAGAAGAGGAGGTAGAAGGTCAGGCAGACACTGATCATCTGCAGAAGCGAGCGGGTAAAGATGACTCCGCCGAGGTTTCCCACCCAGGTGGCGACGGACCGCATCGTCCCGGGCAGATCGAGTTCCTGCTCCACCCGGTGGAGCACGGGAGCGAGGGTGGGACGGGCCTCGATGGCGGCGCGCCATTCGCCCGTATCCACCTTGTCCCGAAGGAGTTGCGCCCCATGGGCGGCCTCCGACACCAGACGCTGGGTGACAAGGCTGACCGGGACGAGCACGAGGAGGGCGACCAGGACAACGGAAAGAAACGCGGCCAGGCCCGGGCGGCGCAGTCTTTTTTCCAGACGACGCTGCAACGGGGCAAACAGGACCGCCAGGGCCACTGCCCAGGTCACGGCGGAGAGGAAAGGCAGCAGCAGTTGGAAACAGAGGGCCAGGCCGGTGAGGATGGCGGCCGCGAGGACGAGGGTCCGCACGTGGGCCGGTGACTCCCAGGCTTCGTGGACAGGTGGGGCCGATGTCATTGGTCCCGCCGGGTTAAGTGATGTTTTATTCGTAGGTTTATCCGCTGCATCCGCGCACGATACCCCGCCGGTTTGGGCACCACAACCGCCATTGAAGTTAAAAACTGGGCACGTTGTGCTGGGAGCGCCAGGCACCAGCCAGGCGTGTCGGTGCGCGCCGAGGCAGGGCCGGTGCGGAACCCGGCGTTCCCGGGGCGGCCTGTTTTGAAACAGGCCGCAAAAAAGGGCCGAATCCTCTCGGACCCGGCCCTGGTGAAAGCGATGCGGCTGCGCTTATTTGAGCGTGGCGCAGAACTCGATGATGTCGCGCAGGTCGCGGCGGCTGAGGAGCACCCCGAGGTTGGGCAGCATGCCGCTGGGGACGTTGTCGCGGGATTTGATGTCGGCCTTCTTCACCGTTTCGGCGGGGGCGCCGGGGTTTTGCAGGGTGACGGCCTCGGCGTTCTCGGACTTCACCATGCCGGCCTTGGTGGAACCGTCGTTGAGGCTCAGGACGGCCATTTGAAAGCCTTCGGCGATGCGGGCGTTGGGGGTGACGATGGATTCGAGGATGTAATGGCGGTCCTTGGTGGCGGCGAGTTTGGAAAGGTCGGGGCCGACCTCGCTGCCTTCGCCGTTGACCTTGTGGCAGCGCAGGCAGGCGGCCACGGCGTGTTCCTTGAAGAGCTTGGCGCCGCGGGTGGCGTCGCCGCCGTCGAGGGCCTCGGTGTAGGCGGCGAGCGGGTCGTCCTTGGGCAGGGCGGCCTCGCGGGCGGCGAGGGCGGCCTTGACGTTCTTGGATTCGCGCTGGCCGGCGGCTTCAAGCACTTCGAGACGGATTTCCGGGGCGACCTTGGCGATGTTTTTCACGTGGTCGGCGAGGAACTTGTCCACCGCCTCGCCGGGGACCTTGGCGAGGGTTTCGAGGATGCCGCGTTTGTCGGAGAGGGAGGCGCCGGGGAAACGTTTGATGAGGTCGCCGGCGGCGTGGGCCGGGTCGCGTTTGGCGAGGATGTTGCCGGCCTCGGCGGAAAGCGCGGGATCTTTCTGGGCGGCGGCGAGGGCGTCGTTGAGCTCGGGGGCCCCGAGATCGGCGAGGGCGCCGAGGGCCTTGGAGCGGAGCTTGGCGGAGCCATTGGCGTCGGCCACGAAGGAGGCGAGGGCGGGGCCGGCGGTTTTGACCTTCAGGGTGGTGAAGGCCTTGAGGACGGCGTTGAACGCCTCGTCGTCAGTGAGTCTGAGCAGTTCCGGGGCGGCGGCGGTGAGGGCGGCCACGGCGGGGGCCGCATCACGGTCCGGAAGGGGCCGCAGGATGCCGACAACGCGGTCACGGCGGAAGGGTTTCTCCCACTGGGCGAGGAGGTCGAGGGCCTCGCGGCGGAGGCGGGGCGAGACATCCTTGCGGACGGCGTGGGCGGCGAGGGCCTTGGCATCCTCGGGGCGGCCGGCACGGAAGGCGCTGTTGAGGAGGCGGGCTCCCATGACACCGTCTTTGACTTCGCCGGCCAGGAGGGCGGCGACGGCGGGGTAGGCGGCGGGGATGGGGGCTTCGGCGATGGCGATGACGGCCTCCTTGACGAGAGAGGCATCGGAATCCTTGAGGAAGGCGGCGACCTCGGGCGACTGCCAGCGGCGCAGGACGAGAAGGGCGGCGCGACGCACGGCGGTGCTGGAATCGGTGGCGGCGGCCTTGACCGCGTCGGTGGCCTTGAGTTTTTCCAGGGCGGTGATCCCGGCGTGGCGGACGTATTCGTCCTTGTCGGCGTTGGCGCGGAGGAATTCGACAAGCTTCGGGGCGACGGAGGTGTCGCCCAGACTTCCGAGGGCTTCGGCGGCGAAGTAGCTGACGCGGGCGGAGCTGTCGCCCAGGAGTTTGACGAGGGCCGGACCGGTGGCTTTCAGGCCGGCCTCTCCGGCGACTTTGGCGGCCCAGGAGCGTATTTCGGGATCGGCGTCGGTCAGGAGGGCGGCGACGGGGGCGAGGGTTTTGGCGGCCTCCTCGGCCTTGCCGGCGTTGCGCTGGAGGCGGGCGAGGTGGTTCAGGCCCCAGAGGCCGTGCAGGCGGGCAAGCGGCTTGGTTTCCTTGGTCGCGGCGATGGTGAGGATATTGGCGGCGTCGGGTTTTTCGACGAGGGCCCACTGGGCGCGGAGGCGGATGCGCTGGTCGGGGTAGCCGAGGAGTTTGCCGAGTTCGACTGAGCCGCGCTGGCGGAAGCCTTCGCCCAGAAGTTTTTGAACTTCAGCGACCTGCGGGGCCTGTTTGGCCAGGGCCTCGGGGTTCCAGGTGCGCATGATGCGGCCCTGGCCGTTGTAGTCCCAGCCCTCGCCCCAGTCGGAGAAGTAGATCTTGGAGTCGGGCCCGATGTCCACGTCCGTGGCCTGCACGGATTTTACAAACACCTTCTGGTCAATGAGTTTGAAGCCGGCACCATTGGGCTCGACGGTCCAGGAGTTGATGTTGCTGCCACCGCTGGAGCCTTTGAAGCTGCAGAGGAAGAAGTGGCCGTTGTAGCTTTCGGGCAGGCCGGTGCCCGGGTAGTGGAGAAGGCCGGAGGGGCCGTCGGGGATGTTGGAAATGGGGGAGAGGAGCCAGGCGGGCGTGTCCTTTTCGCGGGGTTTCCAGAGGCCCTCGGTCAGCCAGGGGTTGAGCTCCTTGCCCATGGGGTTGTGCTGCCAGCCGATGCGCCAGCCGGCGTCGGCCCCGTCGCAGACGAGAACCCAGCGCTCGTGGTCGCCCTGGTCGGAGTCGTTGTCGCCGGTCCAGAGGTTGCCGTGGTCGTCGAAGGCCAGCTCCTGCGGGTTGCGCAGGCCTTTCATGACCATTTCCATGTGTGTGCCGTCGGGTTCGCAGCGGAAGACGGCGCCCATGTCGGGGCAGTCAATGACGCCGCCTTCCATGGTTTTGACGTGGGCGGCGCGGTCGCCGAAGGAGAAGTAGAGGCGGCCGTCGGGGCCGATGATGAGGCCGTGCATGTCGTGGCCGGTGTAGTTGAAGCGGACGCCGTAGCCGTGGCTGAGGGACTTGCGGGAGACGGATTTGCCGTCGGCCGTCTCGCCTTCGAGGAGCCAGAGGTCGGGCATGTTGGTGAACCAGACCTTGCCGTCGTGGGCCATGACGCCGGAGGCGATGCCGTCGAGCACGGTGTTGAAGCCGTCGGCATAGACGCTGCTTTCGTCGGCCTTGCCATCGTTGTTCGTATCTTTCAGCAGGCGAATGACTTCCGTCTCAATGCCGAGTTTCTGCCAGTCGTTCGGGAAGTATTTCTTCACCATGGTGACGCGGTCCTCGACGGTGCGGCAGGCGAGGTCGTCCTCCAGCATGAACATGTAGTTGCGGATGTCCAAAACGCTGGTGCGGTGGCGGTTGGTTTCGGAGGTGTAGATGCGGCCCTTGTCATCAATGCAGAAGGCGACGGGGTTGGCCAGGAGGGGTTCGGCGGCCCAGAGGTCGGTTTTGAAACCTTCGGGCACGCCCAGTTTGGCGAGGGCCTTCTGAGGGTTTTGGTCAGCGGGTTTGAACTTGGGCTCGGGTTTGCGCTCCGGGCCCGGGAGTTTGCCGGGACCGCCATTGGGGCCGGAGGCGTCGGCGGCGCGCAGGGGCAGGACGAGCGCGGCGGAGGCGAGGAGGGGGAGGAGCAGGAGGTGTCGGGGACGCATGTGGGAAGAAGATTTTTTAACATCGAACGCTGAACTTTGAACGTCGAACGTTGAAGTGAGGGCAGGGAAGGTCGGTGGAGTTTAAAGGGAGGAGAGAAACAGTTTTCCCGCTTTCTTGTGATGATGACGCGGAGGGTGCTTTTCTTGCACGGTTATGTGGGGCGGACGTCAGTTTTTGGTGATTTCGGCCAGGGGGATGTTTTGGGTCAGAACGGGGGTGCCATCGAGACCGCAGACCTCGAAACGGAGGGAGGGATGCGGGGTGGTCCAGTTGAGATGGAGGAGGCCGAAATTGGAACCTCCGTAGGCGCTTTCGTGGGTGCGGTGGCGGTTGGCCTCAAACTTCTGCGACATGGCCTGGTTGAGGCCGCTGGTGGTCATCTCATAGAGCGGGTAGGGTGCGCCATCGGCCGCGGTCAGGCGTGACATCTCGGCCTGGTGTCGGTCGCCGCTGACAATGACCACGCCCTTGGCGCGGGTGGTCTGGAGGAGTTGGAGGAAGCGGCTGCGTTCGGCCGGGAAGTTCTGCCACTTCTCAAAGATATGCTCCTCGGGAATGAGCTGGATGCTGGAGACCACGACGCGGACCTCGGCCGGCTCGCGGAGACGACGCTCCAGCCAGGCCCACTGCTCCTCACCGAGGATGGTGACGCCCGGATCGGTGTTGGGGACGTTGGCCTTAGGGAGGAGGGCGTTCTTTTTTAAAGGCGAACGGAAACTCCTGGTGTCGAGCAGGATGAGTTGGACGCGCTGTCCCACCGGGCCGAGGGTGACGCAGTCGTAAACCCCGGGGCTGGACCGGCGGGGGGAGTTGGCGGGCAGGTCCCAGAAATCGCAAAACTCCTTCTGTGCCGCGGCCGCCCCTTTCCAGCCCGCGCCCCCGTCGTTGATGCCGTAGTCGTGGTCGTCCCAGGTGGCGAAGAGCGGGGTGTTTTGGCGGAGTTCGGCAAACCCGGGCTGGGCGGCGAAAAGGGCGTATTTGGCGCGGAGGACCTCGGGGTCGGCGGAGTCGCCGTAGATGTTGTCTCCCGCCAGGACAAAGGCGTCGCAGTGTTGGGCGTTGATGGCGGCCCAGATGGGTTGGGGGCGGTTTTCCCGGCCGCAGGAACTGAAGCCCAGGGTGGTGATGGCGAGGGCCGGTTGGGCGGAAACGCGGTCGGGGTTTGGGGCGGGATTGGCGGCGAGGGTGATGGTTTGACTGGTGGACCAGCCGAGGCAGCCGCCGAGGCAAAGGGGGAGGAGGAGGCAGGCGGCGCGGAAGGGTGGGGCCATGGGAGTGGGGTGACGACTGTCTTGGGGTGGGGCGGGTTCCGGGGAAAGCGCGAACGGTGGAATCCCAATGACGAATGAGGAAAGGGACTTTAGGGAGAGTTGTCATGTCCGCGCAGTCCAAAGACAAGGACATGAAAGAACTTATCGCCAAGGGCCGGAAAGTGTGAGTTTCTTTTTGATTAAACACAAAACCGATACCGGCACACCGACATGACCTTCGAAGAACTTCAGCTTCATCCCACCCTTTTGGCCGCCATCCAGGCCAAGGGCTACAAAGAGCCCACCCCCATTCAGGCGGCGGGCATCCCTCCCGTCATGGCCGGCAAAGATGTGCTGGGCCTGGCCAAGACCGGCACGGGCAAAACGGCCGCCTTTGCGCTGCCGATTCTGCACCGTCTGACGAGCGGTGTGCTGCGCCGTCCCCGCGTGCTGGTGCTCACGCCCACCCGCGAGTTGTGCGAGCAGGTCGGCGATGGTTTCCGCGACTTCGTCGGCACCAACAAGATACGCGTCAACACCGTTTACGGCGGCGTGGGCCAGTCCCCGCAGAAGGACCGTTTCCACCAGGGTTACGAGATTGTCGTGGCCTGCCCGGGCCGTCTTCTGGACCACATCCAGCAGGGAAACTTCGACACCCGCGCCATCGAGGTGCTGGTGCTCGACGAGGCCGACCAGATGTTCGACATCGGTTTTCTCCCCGGCATCCGCCGCATCATTTCCTACCTGCCACGCCAGCGTCAGAACCTGCTCTTTTCCGCCACCATGCCCCCGGCGCTGCGTTCGCTGGCCGACGAGGTGCTGCGCAACCCGGTCCGTCTGGAACTGAACAACAACCAGCCGGCCGAAACCATTTCGCACGCGATTTATCCCGTGACGCAGGGCCGCAAGATCGCCCTGCTTCTGGCCATGCTGAAGGAGTTCAAGACCGACTCCGTCCTCGTCTTCACCGACATCCACTACCCGGGCTGGAAGGTCTGGGTGGACGGGCAGGAGGCGCCGCTGCTGCGCGCCGACTATGCGTTCAAGGGCGTCGCCCTCGGGCCCGGCGTCC
>JANOBW010000384.1:0-5954 GCA_031411855.1 Opitutia bacterium | reverse complement strand
AGGTCGGCGACGCGGCCGCCCCAGCCGGTGCGGGCGGGCTGGTCGGGCCGGGAGGTCTGCCAGTGGCTGACCATGTCGGAGTGGGAGAAGAGCTGGGGAGGGAGGGCGACGAGCTTCTTTTTGTATTGGTCCTGGGTGGTGGGAAAGAGCAGGGGGCCGACGTTGAAGAGGACGGCGAGTTTGCCGGCGTTGTAGAGGTTGGCCAGCTCGGGGCAGCTCGGGTGGAAGCCGTAGAGGTTGCCGTCGTTGTTGAGGGAGTTGAGGGGCTGAAGGGAGGCCTCGGGAAGGGCGAGGTTTTGGCGCGCCACGGCGTAAACGGGATAGCCGGTGCCGCGCGGGACGATGAGGTTGTTGCTGTCATTCCCGCCGCTCATGAAGATGCAGACGAGGGCCTTGTAGTCGGTGAAAGCGCCCGAGCCGGGGGTCTGCGCCAGGGCCGAGGTCATGAGGCGGAAGTCCCTCAGGGCGGAGGAGATGGCGATGGAGCCGAGTCCGGCGCAACTGAGATGGCGGAGGAAGTCGCGGCGGGTGCGGAGGGTGTGCATTGGAATTAAAAATTAAGAATTAAAAATTGGGCCGAGGCAGAAGGCCGGAAAACCGGCATTTCAGATTTCAAATTTCAGATTTCAGAAGGTGGAGGGGTGGCCGGAAAACCGGCATTTCAGATTTCAGACCAAGGCAGTGAAAGGCAGTTTTTACCGCAGATTTGCGCAGATGGACGCAGATGTGAAAGGCAGGGGATTGGGATTGGTTAAATCAAGAATCACGAATCAAGAATCACGAATGGCCTTATCGCTGGATGGGAAATTCAGGCGAGGTGGCGATGAGGTGGAGGATGGCGCGGACCCGGTCGCGGCGGTTGGTTTCCGTGGGCGTGGCGGCGTAGGAAACGTTGGCCGTGCTGGAAACGAAGGTGTGGATCTGGTCCTCCATGGCCTGGCTCATGCGGCTGGCCATGAGGAGTTTGGAAAACTCACGGATGAGGTCGCGGAGGTTGGCGGTGTCCGTCCAGTAGCCGGTGCCGGGGACGCGCAGGCCCATCCACGGGGAGAGGTCCATCATGATGTCGTGAGCGCCGTTGCTAAAACTGGTGAAGCCATTGGTGTAGCCGGCGGTGAGGCTGCTGGAGGAGGAATAGATGCCGCCAAAGAGGAAGTTCGACTGGCGGATGACGTTCGTATCCGAAGTGATCTGGAACTCCGGGG
Source organism: Opitutia bacterium (assembly GCA_031411855.1). GTDB lineage: Bacteria > Verrucomicrobiota > Verrucomicrobiia > Opitutales > JANOBW01 > JANOBW01. The sequence goes on along the minus strand of JANOBW010000384.1, from coordinate 4,749 downwards.
TGACGAGCCCGCTGGCCGCGAGGAGGCCGGGGAACTGGTAGTCGGGGAGGAAGAAGTTGAAGACGGTGGGAGAGCTGACCGGGGTTTGCCCCAGGGTGGTGTCGGTGCTGCCGAGGTTCCAGTCGGAGAAGCCCGAGGTGAAGAGGTCCGAGGCGGTGCCGCCGCGGTTCAGGACCGGGGTGAGCTGGGCGGCGTGAACGAGGCCCGAAAGGCTGTTGCTGGTGGAGAGCGTGCCGGAGTCCGGTGTCAGGATGTAGCGGTTGGCGAGGGTGGCGTCCACCGAGGCCACGGTGTAGATCCCGTTGGTTACCAAGGTGGTCTGGCCGGTGATGGGCGTGAAGGAGACGTCCAGTTTGGAGCCGACGGCGAGCCCGCTGGGGGTGCTGAGGGTGACGGTCAGGGTGGTCACGGGGGTGGGCGTGGCGACGTAGGACTGGGTGTAGGAACCCTTGAGCCAGGCGATATCACAGTTGCCGCTGCGGGTGGCGGAATCCGGAGCCGCCACGGTGAGGGTGGTGGTGGTGGGAACGGTGAGGATGGGCAGGACACCGTCGGTCAGGACCCCACCCTGGCCGTCGCGGTAGCGCACGTAAAGCTGCTGGCCGGCGGTGAAGTTGTGGGCGGCCGGGGCCGTCACGGTGACGGTTCCGAGCGTCTGCGACCAGGTGCAGCGGGACACATCCTTGGCCCGGGCGGTGAAGGTGGCGGTGGTGGGGACGGTCAGGACGGTGTAGTCGCTGTTGTAGCTGGCGAGGGTCGGACCGGAGAACTTCGCGAACACCTTCTGGTTGGCGGAGAGGCGGTGGGCGGCCGGGGTGGTGAAGGAGATGAGGCCTCCGTCCTGGGCATAGGTGCCGGCCAGATCGGCGGCCGGGCGGAAGGTGCGGGCGAGCTGGGTGACGCGGACGACCGGTTCGGTCTGTTTGCCAAAACCGGGGGCGGTGGCGGCCACGAGGGAACGTGCCTCGTAATCGAGGAGGATGGCCTTGATCACGGCCTTCAGGTCGCCACGGACACCGGAGCCGTTGTCGTTGAACTTCTGGGTGACGCGGTAAACATAGCCGCGGCTGGGAGTCGAGGTGACGAGGCGTTGGATGAGCTGGCGGCAGAGGAAGGGACCGCAGTTGGGGTGTTGGAAGATCTGGTCGAGGACGGCGTCAAGTTCCTGGGCGGGAAGGGCTTGGTAGGCGGGGTCGGTCATCTGCGCGGTGGTGTGGCTGGCGTAGGGATCAATGGCGACGCCGCCTATGGTGGAGATGCCGGGCAGGACGACATTGTTGAGGATGCGTTTCCGGCCGATGAAGTGGCGGCCGGGCACCTCGCGCATGAGGTCAATCCAGTTGGAGGAGGCCCCGAAGCTGGTGCGGTAAGTGCCCGTGTAGTTGTAGTCCCAGCCGGTGAAGGTGTGGGCCAGGCCGATGATGGCGTCCTGGTCATAAGTGGGGATGGGCAGGCCCTTGGAGCTGAGGATGAGCGAGCCGTCGGGGTGGAGGCGGTTGAGGCCGAGGGAGAAGAGCTGGAGGATCTCGCGGGCGTAGTTTTCGTTGGGGATGAGGCCGCTGGTCAGGTTGGGTTTGTCGTTCCGCAGCATGTCGAGGTAGCGGCCCATGGCGGGGTGGAGGGTGACTGCCTCCAACATGTCGCGGAAGTTTCCAAAGGAGTGGAGCAGGAGGGTGTCGTAGAAATCGGAGATGGTGTTGGCGCGGTCGGAGAGGGGGCCGCTGGTGGAGACGACGAGGACCTCGCTGAAGGCGAAGGCGGCGCGCTGGCGCAGCTGGTCGTTGGCCTGGATGGAGTTACGCCACCAGGAGTTGGTCGCGAGGGCGTTGGAGTAGGTGGGTGAGTTCGGGTTGGTGACGTTGCGGAACTCCTCGACGTGGGGCAGGTGGGTGGTGATCGGTTTGGCACACTCGGCGTCTATCCAGGCATCATAGGAGGCCATGCCTTGCAGCGCGCCAAGGTCGGTCGTGTTGGTGCCGAAGGTGGCCTGCTGGAGAAAACGCGCGGCGGCCAGGCTGTTGGTGTTGGCGGCGCCACTTTCCGAGGTCCAGTCGGGCGCGGCGGGCGGAGGGGTGAAGGTGGAAGAGCCGTCGAGGACCTTGAAGAAACCTTTGATCTCACCATCGGGGTAGGTGACGGTGTGGATGTTGAGGTAGGCGTGGGACCCGAGGCCGTTGGCGATGTCGAGGGCGGACAAGCTGCCGACACCGACGATGTGCCAGAGGTAGGAGCCATCGGTCAGGACCTCGACATCGGGTTCGTCCAAATCGAAGACGATGTTGGAGTTGGAAGGGAGGCGGTCGTCGTGGACGTGCATGCCCTGAAACGCGGATCCGAGGTTGGAAAATTCGGGGGTGACATAGGCGGTGAGTTTGTCGGGGGAAAGCCGGATGGAGCCAGTGCCGTAGGCGTTGGTGATCGCGCCGGTCTGGGGGACGAGGGAGGCGTAGTAGAGGGTGCCTTCCGCCGAGGTGCCGAGGGTGACCGAGTCGTAGCGGGTCAGCACAAAGCCGGGGACCACCTCGGAGGCGGTGGTGTCGGGTTGGCCGGGCTTGGCCCAGCCGAGGGCGAGGTGGTCGTTGCCGGCATCCTGTTTGTGAAGAATTTCGAGATAGTAGCGTTTGCCGGCCTCCAGGCGGAGCAGGGGGGAGGTGGCGGCGGCGGCCCAGCCGGTTTCCGAGACGGGGGCGGTGAGTTCGGCGCGTTTCCAGGCGTTGACGGGTTCCTCATCGTCGGAGAGGCGGAACTCGGCGGCGTCGTCGGCGCGGAGAAAGAAGCGGTAGTCACCGTCGGCCGGAGCGGTGAGGAAGCCCCGGATGCGTGCGCCGAAGCCGGTCCCGGAGTTGGACGGGGCCTGGAGGGAGGTGAGCAGGGAGGTGGAGTTGGGCACCTGGCTGACGGGAATCTGGGAAACGGAGGCTCCCGGGACGGTGCTCCAGACCTCACGCGTGATGCTGCCGCTGGTTTGGAGGACCGTGAGAGTGAGCAGGGCGGAGCCGGAGCCGTAGGCGTTGGTGGCGGAGAGGGGGACCTGCCAGACGCCGGCCGTGGCGGGGGTGCCGGAAATGAGGCCGGAGGAGGCCGCGAGGGAAAGTCCCGGGGGCAGGTTGGCGGCGGTGTAGGCGGTGGGAGTTCCGCTGGCCGTGATCTGATAGGTGAAGGGAGGCGCTCCCAGGAAGGTCAATGCCTCGTAGGGGGCGAGGATCTGCGGGGCGGCGTTGGGGAAGAGGCGGGCCTGGGGGACGACCTGCTTGGTCTGGCTGAGGGCCTGCCAGGAGAGGATGGCCTTGTAGTTGGTCGTGTTGTTATAGTGTTCAAAGACAATGGGATAGCGTTTTCCGGCCTCGAAGGCAAAGACGGCCGATTTCTCAGAGGAGGAGACCGCGGCGGGCGGCCAGTTATTGATGAGGAGCTGGCCGTTGACCCAGAGGCGGGCGCCGTTGTCGGTGTTGGTGTAGAGGGTGTAAACCTGGGAAAACTCCGGAAGGATTTCACCGGTCCAGCGGCTGGAGAAATAGTTTGAGGTGGCACCCGAGGTGATGGGCGCTCCCGGCCAGGTGGCGACGAGGTTATCGAAGTTCACCGTCGCATCTATCCGGGCGATGGTGGGGGCTCCGGTGAAGTAGGGGGAGTCGGTCGCGGTCGTGGGGTGTTTCCAGTATTGTCCGTTCAGACCGGTGCCGTTGGCCAGGATGTTGTCAGTGATGAGGATGGTCGCGGTGGCCGGGTTGATGGAGGTGAAACCGGCGGCGCTTCCGATGGACACGATGACGGACTCCGTGGACTCCACGACCGCGTCGGGGAGGGAATTGAACGGGATGGTGACCGAGTTCACGCCGAAGGGCATGGTGACTGTTGCGGGCAGGGCGGTGTAATCGGTCCCTGAGGTGGCCGAGCCGGAGACAATCAGCGGGATACTCAGGCGGTGGAGGCTGCCCGATCGGGTGATGGTGAAGGAGGAGCCGGAGTCGCCCTCGCTTACGACAGTGCCTGCCGCCGTGATGCTTAAAACGTTGGGGGTGTTGAGTTTGGCTGCGACAAAATCAAGGTCGGCCTGGGCTCCGAAGGTGTGTGCATTGTTGGGGTCGAGCCCGAGGGTCATTTCCTCCCAGTCGGACAGGCCGTCGTTGTCGGTGTCCAGGTCATAGACCGCGACGCGGAAAAACTTCAGGGCCGAGGTGGAGGCGGTGACGGTGCCGCTGAGTTCGGCGTTGGTGCCGTCGTAGTTGGCGGGAAGCTCGGTCCAGGCTTCGGGGGAGCCGAGGGTGTCGGCGGTTTGGAGACGGTAGCGTTTGCCGGAGACGGAAGGCCACTTCAGGGTGAACTGGTTGCCGTTGATCTGGATCTGGTTGACGGAAATGTAGTCGTTGGCCTGGAGGGGGTCGGTGCCGACGATGGCCTCCATCAAGTTGGAGCGGCCGTCGCCGTCACTGTCGGCGTCAGGCAGGAAGGCCGTGGCGGCGTATTTCGCCTCCCAGACATCGCTCAGGCCGTTGGCGTTCTGATCAATGTTGGCGTCGGTCCGCGCCATGAGGCAGAAGGCAAGGGCGGCGAGACGGAAGGGACTTTTGCAGGGTAAAGAGGGTAGGAGTGACATCGTTCGGCTCGGTAGGGGTGGGGCGGAAATGCCTGACAGCATGAAACAGTTGCGCCGAGGGGCGAGAGAAAAGACCGGCCCAGGAGGTTAGCTTTGGTCAATTTGATATCAAAGAGTGGGCCGAGGGGGCGGGCAAAAAAAAGCCCCACCGA
>JANOBW010000383.1:0-1685 GCA_031411855.1 Opitutia bacterium | reverse complement strand
ATCGTAATTTGACTCAAAGGATTTACGCCTGATTGCAAGTAGATGCCTGAACCTGTCGCCGGCGAAACCACCGAACTGATGGTAAAACCATTGAGATCCACCGTCACTCCGCTGGCGCTGATGTGAATCCCGTTTCCTGTGCCACCAGCCTGAATGATGATATTTTTGGTCAGGTAATAGGAGCCGGAAGCGCTGATGGTGATCCCTCCATTGGTCGCCACCGCGACTCCAGGAGAACCGGCAACAAGCGGGGTGCGGGCCTCGATCTGGTCAAGGGTTTTCATGATCGGCCCGGGAGCGGCCGAGGGAACCAAAGCACCTTGGGCAAACAGACGGGGTGAGGCGACGGAGAGCGCGGCCAAGGCGGTGAGGAAGGCGGGGAAGTGGCGTGTGTTCATGGGGAAAAATCGGAAGAATGAAAAGGGGGGAGGTGAATCGAGAGATCGCTGTCTTAAAATAAAATTTAACCACAAAAGCAACGACACATTCCGTTACAGACAGGAACCCTTCCTCCGCAAACTGTGGACTCAGACGGACTTCCGAATAGGCCTCGCGTTCAATCAGGAATCATAAATCAAGAATCACAAACCGCTTATGGACACCCGCCTCTTCGACTACGACCTGCCCGAAACAGCCATCGCGCAAACGCCCGCCGACCGCCGGGACGAGTCGCGCCTCATGGTCGTGCGGCGGGCCACCGGCGAGGTGTCCCACCATGTCTTCCGCGAGATCACCGACCTGCTGCCGGCCCGCACCCGCCTCTTCCGCAACCATGCCGCCGTCCTGCCGGCCCGGCTGCGCGGGAAACGCCGTGGCGGCGGAGCCGTCGAATGCCTGCTGCTCTCCCCCGACACCTCGCCCGCCCGCTGGTGGTGCCTCATCCGGCCCGGCAAAAAACTCCCCATCGGCGCGGAATTTTCCCTCGGAGACGACGCCACCGGCAAAATCCTGGCGAAGAAGGAGGGTGGGGAAACCCTGGTGGAGTTTTCCTTCGCTCACCCGGCCGGAACGGTCCGCGAGCTCGCCCTGAAACACGGCGAAATGCCGCTCCCCCCCTACATCCGCCGCGAAGGGGCCGACGATCCCCGCGCCGCCTCCGACCGCGAACGCTACCAGACGGTTTACGCGGACCCGACGCGCACCGTGGCGGCCGCCGCGCCCACCGCCGGGCTTCACTTCACACCGGAGATTCTCGGAAAACTGAAGGCGGACGGACACGGCTTTCACGACGTCTGCCTGCATGTCGGGCTTGGCACGTTCAAGCCCATCCAGAGCGAAACCCTGGAGGACCACGTCATCCACCGCGAGTTTTACGAGATTCCCGCCGCCACCTGCGCCGCCCTCCGCGACCGCGCCGCCGGACCACGCCTCTGCGTCGGCACGACCAGCCTCCGCGCCTGCGAGGACTTCGCCCGGAAATGTTTCGCCAACGAACCTTCTCCCGCCGAGCTGGCCGCGGGGTTCTCCGGTGACGCCGGGCTGTTTCTCTACCCGCCGGCCGAGTTTCTCTCCTGCGACGCCCTCCTGACCAACTTCCACCTGCCGCGCTCGACGCTCATGTGCCTCGTCTCGGCCTTCCTCACCCCCGGCTCGACCGAGGGTATCGCCCGGCTGCTCGACCTCTACCGCGAGGCCCTGGCCAAGGGTTACCGCTTCTACAGCTACGGCGACGCCATGCTGATGGT
>JANOBW010000382.1:0-14950 GCA_031411855.1 Opitutia bacterium | reverse complement strand
GCGACGGATGCAAACGTCGGCCAGGCGCATACCTTCGCCCTCGTCACCGGCGCCGGCGACACCGACAATGCGGCCTTCACCGTCACGGGTAACACCCTGACGCTCAACGACTCCGCGAACTTCGAGGTCAAGAGCAGCTATGCTCTCCGCCTCCGCGCCACGGACGATGGGCTAGGCAATCTGACCTTTGAGAAGCAATTCACCGTCACCATCATCGACACGGATGAAGCACCCACGGACATTGCCCTCAGCTCCAACACGTTGGCCGAAAACAATGCCCCCGGAGCCACCGTGGGAACGCTGACGGCGACGGATGTAAACGTCGGCCAGGCGCATACCTTCGCCCTCGTCACCGGCGACGGCGACACCGATAACGCGGCCTTCACCGTCGTTGGTAACACCCTGAACATCAACATATCGGCTGATTTTGAAGCCAAAGGCAGCTACGCTGTGCGCCTTCGCGCCACCGACTCGGACAGCCTTTTCTTCGAGAAAGCTCTCACCATCACGGTGACAAATGTGAATGACACGGCCCCCACCGACATCCTGCTGAGTGCCAGCAGTTTGTTAGAAAACAACGCGGCCAACGCCACCGTGGGCACCCTCAGTGCGGTGGAGGTCGATGGGAGCGACACCTTCACCTTCACACTTGTGAGCGGCGCGGGCAGCGGCGATAACGCGAGTTTCACCATCGTCGGTAACGCTCTGCACATCATCCCCAGCACCGATTTTGAAACGAAGGCCAGCTACGCCCTGCGAGTCAGGGCGACTGGCTCCACGGCTCTTTTCTTTGAGAAAGCCTTCACGATCGCCGTGACGGACATCGTGAATGACACGCCTCATCTGGTTTCCGAATGGAAGTTTGAAAACAACCTCCTCGACACATCCGGCCACGGCAATGACGGCACGGCCACCGGCAGCCCCACCTACATCGCGGGGGTCGTCGGCCAGGGCGTCAGTCTCGCCGGCGCCGATGCCATCCAGAAAACCGACGCCAACGGTCTGCCGATGGCGGGAAATGCGGACTGGTCCTTCAACCTCTGGGTGAAACTGGCCGCGACGCCAGAGTCGCAGGCCTACATTGCTGGTTTCGGTCCCGTTGATACGAATGACTCGAGCGCAGGCCGCGGGTTACTCTCTTATGGCGGGCCCTCCAATGACAATGTCTACTTCTGGGGTAACTTCTTGGATATCGAAACCCCCAATGCCTGGCCGCTCAACACCTGGGCCATGTTCACCATCACCCACAACGGCGGCACCGGTCTGACACGGGTGTGGCAGGACGGCGTGCAGATCGCCTCCGGCACCCAGGCCTTTGTGGATGTCCCTCCCGCCAAGGCCTTCATCAACCTCGCCCCCCAGAGCCACTGGGGCAAGGATCTGGACGGAAGTTTCGATGAGTTCACCCTCTGGGACAATGAGTTGGGAACGACCGAAATTCAGGCGCTCTTGGCGGCGGTTTCCCCGCAGGCCTCCTGGCGCACCCAGTATTTCGGAGGTGCCGCCAACGGCCCCGATGCCGCTGACGACGCGGATCCGGATCACGACGGCGTCAGTAACCTGATGGAGTTTGCCCTCAACCGCGACCCGACCCAGAGCGGCTCCGTTCCGACAGTCACCGACGTTGTCCCGGCCACCGGCGGCACCTTCATCTACCCCCGCGCCTTGGCGGCCATCGGCCGCGTGACCTTCACCGTGGAATGGAGCACGGACATGGCCACCTGGAGCAGCGCGGGGGTGACGGAAACGGTGATCGGCACCAGCGCCACCGAGCAGACCGTGCAGGCCAATATCCCCTCGGGCGGCTCGACCTCGCTCTTTGTCCGGCTCGGCGTGAGTGTGCCGTAAGGTGATCAACGGGCACAATTGGAATAGTAGTGCTCTATTGGGCACACGGAGCGTGATGACTACTTTGAGACCGCGTCGAGGCTTAGGGCGCGCGCCGGCGGGCCAGCATTCTGGTCAGATCCTTGTGGGCCTCCTGGAAGGCGTCCGAGTTCACCTGGTCCAGCGCTTTGGGGGCCAGTTCGTTGATGAGTTCGATCCGGTTGGCGATCAGTTGGTAATCCACCGGGCTGAGGTTCTTGAGATCGGTGAATCCCACTTCGTTCAGATCCTCAATCAGGTCCTGCCTCTCGTGGGCGGGGAGTTTGGGGTTGTTGATCGCCTCCGACCAATACGCGTCAGACTGGCGGTCGAAGCCGACCGAGCGCAACGCCTCCCGGGCGCGGGGATCCTGAAGGGGAGGTTTGGGTTTATATGGCTTCGCCTGGGGGGGAGGCGGGGGAGCGGGCGGTGGTGGTTCTGTGTTTGCTTGGTCTTCGAGAGGCGGGGCTGCCGGGATGGTGGATTTTTGCTTTTCCGGAGCCGAAGACCGAGGCGCAACTGACTCTGCCGCAGCAACCAGCGGTGCGGTTTGTGTCCCGGGCGTCATGTGGTGGATGACCGCCGTTCCACGGTTGGATCTATCAGGGGCCGGGGCATCACCCGGATAAACTTTGACAACGATGGCGGCGCCGCCTGCCAGAAAAACAGTGAGGAAAAGGACTTTGGTTTTCATCGTGGGGTGTCGCTGGGGATCATACCGGCTTCACATGAGGGGAACATGACGCGGGAAACTTTTCTAAAAACATGGTGTGAAAATCGAAACCAGATGAGAGCTTAAAACGAGCCCATGCCGAAGTCGGTTCGAGGCAAAGCAGTCATCACGGGGTTCGTGCGGATGGCTTCAAAAGCGCGCTACTGCTTCAACGGGAGTTTCAGCAGGCGCTGGGATTCGGACAGGAGGAAGTCCACGTTGAGAAATGGGTCGGGCCCGATGTCCTGCCAGCGGACGAGGCCCTCGGCGTCCACCAGGAAGGTGCCGTGCAGCGGGGTGTTTTCAAAGTCGTCGAAGGCACGGTAGTTTTTGAAGACGTCGAGCCCTTCGTTGGAAACGATGGGGAAGGGGAAGCCGACACCTTCCTTGGCGAGTTTGTAGGTGTCCTGAAGGCCGGGGGCGGAGTCGGTGCTGACGGCCAGGAGGGTGATGCCGGCCCTGAGGAAACGGTCGTTGGCCGGGGCAAAGGCGTTGAGCTGCTGCACACAATGGGAACAGCCCGCGCCGAGGTAGAAGATGAGGATGACGGGCTTGCCGTGGTAACTGCTGAGGGAGAGTGGTTTGCCCTCGGAGTCGGGCAGGGTCCAGGCCGGGGCGGGCGAGGGGTGCCAGCGGAAGGGGCCGAGGGTGTCGAGGGCGGGGCGGACTCCGGTGTCGCCCGCCGGCTGGTAGGGCAGACGCCAGTCGGGCTCGAGGCCGAGCCGGTCGGCGATGGGGTCAAGACGGTGAAGCACCGGCATGTCGAGATCGGCCTGCCGGGCAAACTGGCGGAGTTTCTCAAACTCCTGGGCGGCCTCCTCGGTTTTCCCGGCGCGGTTGAGGAGGTCGGCGAGGTTGGCCTGCTCGGCGACCTGGCCTTGCGCCGCCTGGGCGGCCTCGCGGGCGAGTTTCACGGCCTTGTCTTTGTCGCCCAGTTGGAGCCAGATGCGGGAGAGGCGGTCTTTGGGGATGCCTTCGGCCTCGGCGACAAGCTTGGTGGCCTCTTCGGTTTTTCCCTGGGAGAGGGCCTGCTGGAGCCGGGCTTCCACGAGGGCCTTCTCGATGTTTTTCATGAGACCGTTCTGGCTTTGGAGGGCGTCGTTCATGGCTTTGGCCACCTGGTCGTCGGGCTTCTTTTCGGCCCGGGCCTTGGCTTCGGCGGCATCGGCGTCGGCGTGGCGTTTCTGCCGGGTTTGGGCGAGCAGCTCCTCCAGGGCCGCGATGCGTTTGGCTCCCTGGATCTGGAAGTCGCCGGCGAAATCGGCCAGGGCGAGGGCGCGGAGGCGGCGGAGCTGCTCGTCGGGGTAGTCCGTGGGGTCCAGATACATGGTGTCCGCGAGGTTGCGCAGGGTGTCCCATTGCTCCCATTTGAGGAGGGTCTCGATCAGGCGCTGGCGGCCCATGAGGGCGCTGTTCTGGCGTTTTTCGTTGGCGGTGGTGGTGCTGTCGCCCAGGCCGGAGTCGGAGGTGTTGTCGTCCTTGTCGCGGGTCAGGCTGTTGTAGCGGGGATGGCGGGGGAGCTCGACCATGTTGCGGGCGAGGCTCAGGGCCTCGTGGACGCGGCCGAGGTTGCCGAGGTCGCGCACGAGCCACTCGTTGTTGTGCGCGTAGTTGTGGATCTGGTCGGGCAGCACGCCGGTGCGGATCATGTAGGCGTGGTCCACGCGGGCGGAGGCCTCCTGCTGCCAGGCGGCGTCGGCGTAGCGTTTCAACTCCCAGTAGGTGTGGCCGGACATGTGCCACATGTGGGCGATGCCGGGGGCGGTCTGGCCGCAGCGGGCGGCGGCGTCGAGGGCGCGGCGGTCGGCCTCATGGTTCCAGAAGTGGATGCGGGCGTGCTGGACGGGGTGCTCGGGGTTCACGGCCAGGATCTGCTGGGCGAGGGCCTCGATCGCCATGTGGCTGGTGATCTTGAGGCGCTGGTCGTTGTCCCAGATCTTGAAGACGAGAAACGCCTTGGCCTCCAGATCGGTGGGAAACTCCTCGACGATCTGCTCCAGGCTGCGGACGTAGTCGCGGTGGCGTTTGGGGTCGTCCGGGGCGGCCTTCGGCGGGGTTTTACCCTCGGCGGGAGGCTCGGGGTAGAACTTGGAGAGGGAGTCCACGTAGAGCTGCTCGCGGCGGGACAGCGGGGTGTTTTTGGCCATGCCGGCGGCCTTCCAGGCAAACTCCGCCGCGCGTTTGCCGTTGCCCACGTTGGCCATGGCCATGCCCCACCAGGCCATGGCGCAGGCGGGGTCCAGTTTGGCCACCTGGCGGAAGGATCGTTCGGCTTCGAAATACCAGAAGCCGTGGAGCTGGCCGACCCCCTGGTTGAAAAACTTCCGGGCCTCGGGGTTCGCGGTGGTCACGGGAAAATCTATCTTCGGCATCCCGGCCATGAGGACGGCGGCCTGGCGGGGGCCTTCGTCCAGGGCCTGGCCCTGCTGGGAATGGCCGGCCATGGCGCGCTCGTCGTCCTCGTGGGCCTGGGCCAGACCCAGGGTCAGAAAGGCCCCGCACAGGACGGTGGAGGCGCGCAGGGTGGGGAAGGGGGCTCTCATGGGTCAACGGCTGACAGAAGCGCACCTCCGACGTTCCGGCAACCTTCAGGTGCGGGACGGTTATTAAGCGGCGTTAACCATTGTAAGTCGGCCCGAATTCTGCATGAACTTTTTCCATCATGCGTCTTTCCGTTCCCTCCCTGACCGCCGTCCTGGCCTCCGCCTCGGCCCTGCTCCTGCCTCTCACCGTCCTGGCCGGTCCGGACGATCCCATCGGTCTTCCCGGTCTGTTCGACGCCGATTTTTCCACTCCCGGGAGTTTTCCCTATCAGCGGTATGTTTTTTCGGGAAACACCGCCACCATCTCGGAAGGCGTAAACGTCACTTTCAACCAGGGAACGCTGGCATATCTGACCCCGGGTTTCACCCTGACCAACAACGGCACGCTCCACCTTGATTTCACCACCGGCACGCGGAGCCAGATCATTCTCAATCAGAACCTTTTCAGCGCCACCCCGGCGCTCACGCTGCAAAGCTCCCCTGGGTCGTTTGGGGTGTTGGAAATGAACGGCGGCGTCATTGCCCAGGAGGATATTTACCACGCGGCCGGGGCCTATGGCTACGCCCGCGTGGTCAATGCGGCCAACCATACCATCCACGGAACGGGCACCATCGGATCATCCTTCCGGCTCAACAACTTCGGACGCATCATCGCGGACGCCCCGGGGCAGGCGCTTGACTTGGTTTACCTCCGCGCCTCGGCCGATCCCGTCGCCAACGCCGCCTCGGGCGCGATGCTGGCCGTCAACGGCGGGAAACTGTCCCTCACCGCCGCCGGGGAACCCTTCCAAAACGAGGGCCTGATCGCCGCCATCGGGTCCGGCTACTCCGGACCGGGCCGCCTTCCGCTTCGCGACGGCACCGAGGTCCCCTTTTACCTCAACGGCGCCCTGCCCGCCGCGCCCAACATCATCGAGGCGGCTTCGACCGTGATCTTCGACGGGGAACGCCTGGCCAGCGGCCTCAACACTGCCATTGACCTCGGAACCGCCGGCGTGGTTTACGCGGTCGGCGGCGGCCGCGTGGAGTTCCGCACCGTCCGGCTTTCCCCGGATGCGGCGGGCGGCAGCCTCCGCAATGACGGCTCCGGCCTCTTTCTGTTCGGTGCCGGCGCCTCCCGCCCGACCCAGATTTCCGGAGGCACCATCGCCTCCGCCGGTCTTGTTTTCGACGGTGTCTCCGAACTGGAAAACACCCGCCTGATCCCGCTCTCCGTCGCCAACTTCGGCGAGATCGTCCCGGGTGGCCCTGTCACCGTTCCGCCCCGTATCCGCGCCCGGGGCACCCTTCTGATCGGCCCGGGGGTGGACCTCGACTCGGCCTATTTTGAGGAACTGGCAGGCGGTCCTTACTCCTTCGGCCTCAACAACAGCTGGACCATCACGCACCAGGCCACCGTCCTCAGCCCCGATCTTTCCACTGTCTCCCTTGACACCCGGTTTTCCGGCCACGTCTCGTTCTACAACAACACCGCGTCGGACCTCACCCTGACCTTCGCCTCCACCCCGCCTCCGCGCTTCGGCGGAGACCTCGATCCGACCCACCACTTTGACCACGTCACCTTTGAAAACCTGATTCTCAACGGCGCCCCGCTCACCGCCCAGTCCGTCACCCTGGCCAACGGCCGCACCGATCTCGCCACCCATTCCTACGGCATCACCACCCCGGTGGGAGGTTTCATCAACCTGACCAGCCCCATCTTCCACAATCAGGTCTCAAACGACCCCCACCCGATCCGTCCCCAGCTCGACTGGACGGGCGGCACCCTGACCGTCCAGCAGAACGCCATTCTCGACGGGTCCCTGCGGGGCAGTCTTTCCACCCTGGTCAACCCCGACGCCTCTTCGTCCATCCTGCTGGGGGTCAGCACACTCAACAGCGTTTACGTCACCCTGCAAAACCTCACGCTCGACACGAGGGTCGGTTCCGTCCGGGTGGTCGGCAACACCCACCTCGGCTCCGGTTTTCAACTGACCGGCACTCTGGAGCACGGCATGCACGGGGGCGGCGTGACCAGCACCAACACGGTCCTGGACGGGGCCGCGCCCGGCAACTGGACCTTCACGTCGGCGGCGGGAAACTCCGAGGGCTACCATGTCCAGCTGGCCCGGGATGTGACTCTCACCCAGCCGCTTAATCTTAACGGAACGGTGGTTCTGGAGTCCGAGCCCTCCGGCTATTTTTACACGGTCCCGCGCACCCTCTCCACCGTCCCGGGCGGCGTGTTGAACATGAACGGCACCCTCACCGACCTCAACCTGGACCACGCCGATCTCCAGTCCGACCACCTCACGGTCAAAAATCAGACCTTCACCCCCGGCTGGACCAACGTCACCCTCGGAGCCCTCACCACGGGCGGGGCCGCCACCGTGGACCTCCAGTCCGACCTCCAGGTGGTCGGGCCCGCCGCCGTTGTGGCCGGCGGCCTCCTTTCCTCTCCTTTCACCGAACCGGCCCTCACCCTCTATTCCCCGACCACCTTCACCGGGACGGGCACCCTCATCGTGGACGGCGACATCGTGGCCCATGCCACCCTCACCTTCAACGGCCCCACGCCCATCGCCAAGTTTGCCGAGCCCGGCTACGCCCACATTGAGGTGGGAGAGGCCATTTTCGAGGGCGGCTCCGTCCCCTTCCATGTCGCGTGGCAGGCGCCCACGGTCTTCGGCACGACAACCCTCACCCTCCGCCCGGGCGCTCTGCTTCCCCCCTTGGAGCCCGGCGTGGATGGCAAGGGCGACCCCCTGCCGCCTCTGCCCGGTGCCTACGGGGTCGCGACCTATTCGCTCAATGATTCCGGCAGGTTGAACGACCTCACTTTCCTCGATTCCGGCGTGGTCCGCGGCCTTGATCCCTGCGGTTGCCCCGCCCTCGTCGGCACCGTCGTCATTGACACCCCCGGAAACATCGTCGCCGGAGCCGGCAACGACGGCATTGGCTCGCTTCGTTTGGAAAACCTCGTCCTCCAGGGCGGCGGTTATGCGCTGGCCCGGAATGTCACCCTGGCCGGAGGCACCCAGTTTGGGGCGGTCTCGATCGGCGACGGTTTTTATTATCCCGGGAAAGACATCCGGACCACGGCGAATGGCACACTTACCCTCGAGACGGGCGACTACGGTCTCCACACCGGCTCCGAGGTGGGGCGGCTGATGCTGGGCAAGAACTCCACCCTGATCCTGGGCTACGGCGGAAACCTCGTTCCCGGCGATCAGTTTTCCCCGGACAACTACACGCTCAATGTCCCCGACCGCGGCTGGCACGTCCGTTTTGACGGGGGCGGCCTCAAAAACCTCACCTTTGACCTGGGGAACTCCGACCTTGTGGTGAATGCCTCCCAGGCCGTTTTCGACAACACCACCGTGGTCGGTTCCGACGGCTCCGTTTTTCTGCAAGGCGACTCCGCCAACCTCCATTTTCTCGGAGGTTCCTACCTCGGGGGCGCGGTCAGCGACCTGCGGCTCGCCCAGACCGGGACTTCCACCGCCGCCCCGGTTGATGGCTACTACCACACGCTGACCCTCGCCCCGGCCTCTCCCGGAGGCGGCTACACCCTCACGGTTTACGACACGCTGACCGTCACCGCCAACCTCCGGCTTGATGGCGATGTCACCGTCCAGGGGTATGTCCCGGAAGTGGGCCTGCCTGTCCCCGGCCGCCTGGAGATTCCCCAAGGCTCCACGATCTATGCGGACTCGGCCGAGGGTCTTAACTCCCTCACGTTTAGTTACATGGAATTGTCCGGCGGCGGCGCCATCGTGGCCGACCACCTCCACCTCAACGGCGGCACCACCTATTCCGACAGCTTCACTTCCGGGGACATCATCACCTTTTCCACCGAGCCCCTTCTGACCAGCCCCGGAGTCACCTTCTCCGCCAAGTCCCTCACCCTCACCCATGGCTTTTACCCCATCGCTTACACCGTCAACGGCCTGCCCGCCTCGCTCCCCGTCAGCGGCATTGACGTGACGGTGGGACCCGGGGCGGTCCTCGACGGCGGCCCTGCTTTCGCCTCCGTCGTCCACAACGGAGACACCGCCCTGAACCTCCAGGATGGCACGGTGCAAAACGCCAGCATCAGCGGGGCCGTCCGGGTGGCCGAAGCCTCCACCGGCCGTATCGTCAATTCGTATCTCACGGGTGTGCAACTGGACCAGCCGGGGGCCACCACCGTCCTCAACGGGGTCGAGGCCAGCGGGCTTGTCGTCAATGGTGGCGATCTCCGCCTGGGCACCCAGGGCCTCTATGCCACGGGGCCGGTCATCCTCACCGAGGTGGGCTCCGTCACCCGCGACCTCGGCATCATCGCCGCGGAATCGCTCGGTTCCAGCAGCGCCTCCACCCTCACGGTGGGCCCGCTCGGATCGCTTTCCACCAGCGGAAACCTGACCCTCCCCGGCATCAACCTCACCCTTGAGGCCGGCTCCGTCGTGACGCTCAACAGCGGCGATGGCACGCTCACCCTCGCCACCGGCGGCATCTCCATCCCCATCCCCGCCGCGAATCGCGGCCGTTCCGGCCCGACCGCCCCCTTCCTCTCGGGCACCGGCACCATCAACGGCAACGTGGTCGTCAACGGCGGCACGATTTATCCCGGACTGGTCAGCATCAGCGGGAATCTCACGGTCGGCCCGGAAGGTTTCCTTCAGTTCCAGGCCTCCGATGCCGCCTCCTATGGCAAGGTGGTGGTCGCCGGCCGCTTTGACCATTCCGGCGGGGCCAGCCTGGAGTTCCTTCCCGGCTTTCACGCCCAGGTCGGGGACCATCTCACGTTTCTGGCCTATGCCTCCGCGACCGGCCTGGAGAAACTCAGCTTCAGCGTCTTCAACCTGCCCGAAGGCTACACCTTCGACTGGTTCACCACGGCCACCGCCCTGGGCATAGACATCACCGGCGCCCCCGTCCCCGAGCCCTCCGTTTACGCCGCCTCCGCCGGCCTGCTGGCCCTCGGCCTCGCGTTGCGCCGCCGCCGCTGAGGCTTTCCGGCAGGCTACGATGGCGGTGGCAACGAAATGCGTTTGACCACCCCGGACCGTTTGCGCCTACAAGAGCCCTCCCTTTCCACCCTGCACCATGGCCGAAGCCACCGAAATCCCCGAAGCGAAGGACCCGTTTGAAAGACAGGTCGCCATCACCATCGCCATCATCGCCGTCGTCATGTCGTTCGTCTCCATGAAGGGGGACAACGCCAAGACGGATTCCATCCTGCTCACCAGCAAGGCGGCCAACAAATGGTCGCACTTCCAGTCCAAAAGCATCAAGCAGAACATCGTGGACAACGAGATCCGCACCATCGAGCTGTTTTCCAGCGTGGCCGGGGACAAGGCCGCCGAGGCCCTGAAACAGGCGGAGTCCCTGCGCGGCAAGGTGAAGGTTTATGACACAGAGAAGGCGGCGCTGGAGAAGGAGGCCACGGCCCTGGTCGAGGAGGCCGACCACGCCTCCTCCATCAACGACCGCTGCGATTTCGGCGCCCTCTTCCTCCAACTCGGCGTCGTCGTCGCCTCCGTCGCCATCCTCACCCGCTGGAAGGCCTTCTGGTTCGGCAGCATCCTCCTCGGCGCGGTCGGGGCCGTCATCGGCCTCAGCTCCTTCGCCCTCTGAGTTTCGGGTTAGCCCGGCGTAGCATTTCCCTTCTCGCCGACATGGACCATTCACACCACGAACCCACCGCCGGCCTCATACCAATTCGCGTTCAAACCTATCATAATGACGCAGTGCCCACAGGAGGCGGGACGCCCTCGTCCCGCTTGCGTTGGCCGGCGAACCACGAGGGCCGAGGGCGGCCCTCCTCCTTTACGAGACCCGTTTTCATACGTTTGAACGCGATTTGGTATCACTTCACCGACATGAGGTAGGCGAGGAGGTCGGCGGCGGTGGCTTCGGGGAGGTTTTCCAGGAGGCCTTCGGGCATGAGGGAGCGGCGGAGGAAAGTGGCGGACGTGAAGCTGTCGCGGGGGAGGCGGCGGTCCTCGCTGCCCGGGGTGCGGATGACGATGGCCTCGGGTGTTTCGGAAACGAGGAAGGCATCTATCAGGCTGCCGTCCTTGAGCCCGACGCGGAAGGTGCGGTAGCCGGACTCCATGGCGGCGTTGGGCGTGAGCACGTTGCGGAGCAGCCCTTCGATGCCGGAGGCGCCAAGCCCGGCCAGGCCGGGGCCGATCTTGCCGCCCGCGCCCTCGATGGTGTGGCAGGCCTGGCAGAGGGCGGCGACGGGTTTGCCCTTGGCGGGGTCGCCCCGGGCGGCGAGTTTTTTGAACTTCTCAAACTTGGCCTCCAACGCGGCGGCCTCGGCCGGTGTGAGCACGGGCGGGAAATCGCTGGTGCGGACGACCGATGCGCCCTTCTGAAGCGCGCCCCAGGTGGCGCCCTGGCCGGAGAAGACGAGGCCGGCGGGGGAGGGGGCGGCGGGATCGGGGGCGAGGATCACGCTGGCGTTGATCTCCGCGGCGGTGCGGGCGGTGTTCCAGAGGCGGTAGTTGGAAAGATCGGCGGCGGTGCCGCCGGGGGCTCCGGACCAACCGGCGCGTAGCTCCTTGAGCGGGGTCGGCATGGGCTTGGTGGCGGTGCCGGCCGGCTTGCCGTCCACATAGAGGGAAAAGAGGCCGCGCTCATCGCGCACGACGGCGACATGGGTCCAGACGTCGGGGTTGACCGGGGTGGTGGCGACGGCGACATCGCCCAACTGCGGGCCGCCCCAGACGCGGAGGCGGGAGTCGTGGAAGTTGATGTCCAGCATGGCGTTGCCCGGGCTGGAAAGCACGCTGTCGGCGTTGGTGATGCCGGGCCGCAACTTGATCCAGGTCTCCATGGTGAAGGGGCCGTCGAGGGCCACGCCCTTGAGCGCGGTCCAGGCGGCCTCGGTGCCGTCGAGGCGGAGGACGGGGCGGAAGAGTTTGGCGAGTTTTTCCTGGGCGGAAACCCAGGCCGGATCGGCGGCCCCGAGCTGGGCGGGGAGTTTGTCCAGGACGGTGGGCGAGAGGGCGTCGGCCGAGAGGGAACCGGCGTTGATGGCGGCGACGAGGGCGGTGGCGCCGGGCTGGTGGGAGGCGAGGCGGGCGACGCAGGCGAGGCGGCTGGCGGGCGAGGCGGAGGCGAGGGCTTGCAGGACCTTGTCCGAGGCGGCGGGAGCGGGGGTGGCGGCGAGGGCGAGGAGGGCGGCCTCGCGGACCTTGGTGTCGGTGGCGGAGTCGGCCAGGGCGAGGATTGGGGTGGGGTCGGCCAGGCCGGTGTCGCCGAGGGCGGCGAGGGCGGCGGAGGCGCGGGTGGGGTCGCCGCCGAGGGCGAGTTTGAGGAGTTCGGGCGAGAGGGCGGTGAGGCGGAAACCCTGGGCGAGGCGGAGGCCGAGTTCGGCGGAGGCGGTGTCGCCGGCGAGGAGGTCGCGGGCGGCGGGGACGAGGAGGGCGGAGAGTTTGGCGGCGTCGAACCGGTCGCGGACGGCGAGGAGCCCCTCGGCCACGGCGGCGCGGGAACGCGGGGAGCGGAGGGCCTGGGCGAGGGCTTCGGCGACGGCGGGGGTCTCGGCAAATTCGGCGAGGGGCAGGAGCTCCTCGGCCTCGGGGGCGCGTTCGAGGGAGGCGAGGGCTCCGGCCAGGGCGGCGGCGCGGGTCTTGGGCTCGAGGACCTGGGCGGCGAGGAGGCGGGCCTCGGCGGACAGATCCTTGGCGGCAAGAGAGGCAAGGAGGGCGGCGGTCGCGGCGGCGTGGTTTTCCAACTGGGCCCGGACGAGGTAGCGCTCAAAGGCGCGCTCGTGCTCGGGACCGGGGACGGGTTTGCCCGGGCGGGTGAGCGGGGCGCGGGCCTGGGCGAGTAGCGCGGCGAGGGCGGCGGGTGAGGGTTGTTTCAAGCCGCCGAGGGTGCGGATGAGGGCCTGGCGGACCTGCGGGTCGGCGTCGTTGGAGAGCGGGGCGAGGGCGGCGAGGAGTTCCCCTTCGGAAACACCGGAAACACCCAGGATGCGGACGGCCTCGCGGCGGAGGTTGCGGTCGGCATCGGCGAGGAGGCGGACGAGGGTGGGAAGATCGGCGGCGGCGAGGTTTTCCAGGGACCAGAGGGCGTGGACGCGGACATCGGGCCGGTCGGAGGGAGTGGTGGCGAGGATGCGCAGGGCGGGGGCGGCGTCCTTGACCGCGCGGTCGCCAATCTCTTCGGAGGCAAGGCGTTGCACGACCTTGGCCGGGGAGGAGAGCGCGGCGGTGAGGTCGGCGGCGGAGGCCTTGGACAGGTCCGGCACGGGGGGAAGTTTGGCCAGGGCGTCGGAGCCGGTGTAGCGGACGCGCCAGATACGGCCGCGGGTCTTGTCGCGGTCGGGGTGGGTGCGGGGCACCTCGTTGTGGGAGATGACCTTGTTATACCAGTCGGTGATGTAGAGGCAGCCGTCCGGGCCGAAGTGGATCGAGACGGGGCGGAACCAGTCGTCGGAGGTGAGCACGAAGTCGGGCAGGAGCTCGACCTTGAAGCGGGGACCGGACGCCGTGAGGCGGAGGGCCTGGATTTTCCGGGTGATGGGGTTGGCGGCAAACATCACGCCCTCATAGGCCTGGGGCCAGTCGCCGCGGTCCTCCTTGAGGGCGAGGCCGCTGAGGCCGGTGCCGCCCATGGGGAAGTTGGTCGAAGGCGGCTCGATGGGCGCGTAGGGTTTGATGCGGTTGTTGCCGATGCCGGGGTAACTCGCGCCGAGGTGGAAGGGCACGGCGGGGTAGTTCATGTCGTTGGCCTCCTGGATCCACATCTCGCCGGTGCGGCCGATGACGAAGCCCCAGATGTTGTTGAGGCCGGTCTGGACGACCTCGAAGCGCTGCCCGTCGGGGCTGAAGCGGCCCATCTTGCAGTTGTTGAAACGGGTGACGGAGCCGTCGCCGGCCTTGATGTTGCCGTCGTTGAAGGCGCCCTGGGCGAGGTAGATCCAGCCGCCGGGGCCGCGGGTGAAACCGTGGGGGAAGAGGTGGGAATCCTGGTAGCCGAAACCGCTGAGGACGATGGACTTGGTGTCGGCCTTGCCGTCGCCGTCGGTGTCGCGGTGGAGTTCGATGTTGCCGCCGTGCTGGAGGTAGCAGCCGTCCTTGTAAGGGAGGATGCCGAGGGGGATGGCGAGGCCGTCGGCGAAGACGCGGGCGGGGTGGGGGCCGGGGCCTTCGGGATGGTCAATGACGAGGACGCGGTCGCGGCCGCGCCCGGCGAAAAGTTTCTCGGCCGCCGCCTTGTTCTCGTTGGCGTCCACGGGGTATTCCTCGGCCGTCATGGTCCAGAGGCGTCCGGCGTGGTCCCAGGTGGTGGTGATGGGTTTGACGACGCCCTGGGCCTCGCTGGCGACGAGCTCCATGGTGAAGCCGGGCGGGAGGCTGAAGGAGGCGCGCTGGGCGTCGGGGGAGAGGGGCGAGGGGGAGGCGGCCTGGCCGGGGGCGGGGGCTCCGGCATAGGTGGAGCCGGGCCGGGGGGCGGGCAGCTCCTCCAGGGTGATGGAGGAGACCTGGACGAGGCATTTGCCCCCGCCGTGGGCCTGGATGCCGAAGCGGCCGGACTGCGGGATGGAGGGATCGGCCTCCTCGTAGTCCACGCCCTGCACGCCGTTGATCCAGGTGGTGATGCGGCCGCCCTGGGCGCGGATGACGTAGTCGTTGAACTCGTTGCGTTTCAGAACCGGCTCCAGCGCGGCCATGTCGGACTGGATGAGGGTGCGGTTGCGGCGGCCCTCGTCATAGATGCTTCCCCACCAGGAGGGATCGCCGAAATCGCACTGGTAGCCGTGGGCCTCGTCGCCGGTGGGCGAGGGCTGGGAGCGGATCTGGATGCCGGAGTTGATGAAACCACCCGCGCCGGTGAGGCGGAGGCG
>JANOBW010000381.1:0-2399 GCA_031411855.1 Opitutia bacterium | reverse complement strand
TGCTCCTCGCCGCCTGCGGCCGGGAAACCCCGGCCCCCGCCCCCGCCCCGGCCGCCTCCGCCGCGGCGGACCCCGCCCCGGGCAAGGTAGGTAAAGAAAAAACGGTCGCGGCCGCCGCCGAGCCGGCCTCCTGCGTCCCCTGCCACGCCAGGGAGGTCGAGCGCTGGAAACTCTCCCAGCACGCCGCCGCCCAGCGGCCCGTCAACGCCTCCGATCTCAAGGCCTTCGCCGGCCAGAAACTCGCCCTGCCCGCCCCGGAAACCTCGGCCGTGTTTGCCGGCGCCCCGGGCGCGGCCGCCCCCACCGTCGCCACCCTCTCCTCCAACGGCTCACCCGCCACCTTTCCCGCCTCGTCCGCCATCGGCGTGTGGCCCCTCGTGCAATACCTGACCGACCTCCCCGGCGGACGCCGCCAGGTCTTCCGGCCCGCCTGGGACGTGGACAAGGCCGAGTGGTTCGACCCCTTCGGCGACGAGCCGCGCGGCCCGCACGACTGGGGTTTCTGGGGCTCCCGGGGCATGAACTGGAACAGCAACTGCGCCTTCTGCCACACCACCGAATTCCGGAAAAACTACGGTTCCGCCTCCGACACCTACAGCAGTTCGTTTGTTAACGAAGGAATCAGCTGCCGCTCCTGCCACGGCGCCCGGGAGATCATTCCCGGCCATTGCCGCCCGCTTTCCGAAACCGCCCGCCAGGTCACGAAGGACCCCAACGCCGCCATGGAGACCTGCTCCGGCTGCCACTCCCGCCGCGAGGAGCTCACCGGCCGTTTCCAGCCCGGCGAGCCCTACGCCGACCACTTCCGCCCGGTCCTGCCCGACACCCCCGGTCTCTTCCACCCCGACGGCCGCTCCCTCGGGGAAAACTTCGTCCACACCTCCTTCCGCCTCTCCAAAATGGCCCGGGCCGGCGTCACCTGCAAAGACTGCCACGACCCGCACACCGGCCAGACCCTCGCCCCCGTCGAGACCAACCAGCTCTGCCTCACCTGCCACGGCACCGGCCAGCGCCAGGCCCCCGTCATCGAGCCGCGCTCCCACAGTTTTCACGATCCCGCCAAGCCCGGCGGACGCTGCGTGGACTGCCACATGCCCGAGACGGTTTACATGGGTCGCGACCCTCGCCGCGACCACACCTTCAGCATCCCCGACGCCGTCCTGACCGAAAAGACCGGCTCCCCCAACGCCTGCAACGGCTGCCACAAGGACAAGGACACCGCCTGGGCCGTGGCCGCCTCCGAGCGTTTCTGGGGCGACAAACTCAAGCGCCCCACCCGCGACCGCGCCCTCCTCTTCCACGCCGCGCACAGCGGCTCCCTCACCTCCCCCGCCCCCCTCCTCGACAGCCTCGCCAAGGAAACCTCGGCCCCCTGGCGCGCCTCCCTCCTCGGCCTGCTCGCCGCCTACGCCCCGGACCCCGCCGTGCAGGCCGCCGCCCAGGCCGCCCTCAACGACCCCGATGCCCTCGTCCGCACCGCCGCCGTCCGCCTCGCCGCCGACTCCGGCGACCCCGCCGTGCTCCCCGCCCTCCGGGAAAAACTCAGCGACCCGCGCCGCCTCCCCCGCCTGGAGGCCGCCGTCCGCCTGGCCCCGGCCGGACCCCTGCCGCTTTCGGTCGAAAGCGAACTGTTCCGCTGGCTTGAATCCACCTCCGACCAGCCCGCCGGCGCCCTCCGCCTCGCCGAGTTCCGCCTCGACCGCCAGCAGCCCGACCAGGCCGCCCTTCTGGCCGAACGCGCCGCCGAGTGGGACCAGTCCTCCTCCACCACCCAGACCGCCGCCGGCGTCATCCTCTCCCGCGCCGGCCGCCCCGGTCCCGCCGCCCAGGCCCTCCAACGCGCCCGCGTCCTCGATCCGAAGGACGCCCAGCTCGCCTACCTCCACGCCCTCGCCCTCGTCGAGACCGGCTCGGGCGAGGCCGCCCTGGCCGCCTTCCGCGAGGCCGTGAAACTCAACCCGCGCCACCCCCGCGCCGGCTACAACCTCGGCCTCCTCCTCTCCGAACAGGGGAAACTCCAGGAGGCGGTGGACACCCTCCGCGCCGCCGCCCGCCAGGTCCCCGGCGACCCCGGCATCCCCTACGCCCTCGCCACCGTCCTCCTCCGCCTCGGCGACCCGAAAGCCGCCCGTGCGGCCGTGGACCAGGCCCTCGCCGCCGACCCCGCCTACGCCCCCGCCCTGCAGCTGAAGGCCCGGATGCCATAGGGGGGGCTTGTCGCCTCCCGAAAGCCCACGGCGGCAAACACCTACGGTTTGATGCAAATCCTCATCGCTGCCTATAATACGCTATCTTAAGAACGCCAACGGCGTTCCGACCTCCAGCCCAGGGTTGTCCCGCCCTGCGGGGCTACCCTGGGAATCCATCCGGCCCGAACATCCAACCCCGACGGGGTTGCG
>JANOBW010000380.1:0-1572 GCA_031411855.1 Opitutia bacterium | reverse complement strand
GTGGTCATGGCCATGAGGAAGGCCATCTCGTCCACCCACTTCGCCTGGTGGGGAAAAACACTGCTGACCCAGCGCCCGCTCTGGCCGTGCTGTTTGAATTCGAACGGACTCTTCATGACCGCACCCGCCGGACCAGTCTGGCCTTCGGGCTTTTCCTTCGGCCCGATCATCTGCCCGTGCAGCCGCTCCAGCTCGGGCTTGTAGTCGAACGTGTCCATCTGGCTGACACCACCGTTCATGAAAAGCTGGATGACCCGCTTCACACGGGCGGGGTGGTGCAGCCCGCCATTGAACTCAGGCCGCGGCTGCGGCAGCCCGCCGAAGGCCTCCCGCGAAAGCAGCTGGGACAAGGCAAGCCCGGCAATGCCTCCTCCGGTGTTCCAGAGAAAATCGCGACGGGAGTGGGAACTTGAATGGGACATGAGATGGCAGAATGATTGAGGGCAGGATGATTGGGAAAAGGACTAACGAAACAATTCTTCGAAGCCAACAAGTGCCTGGTTAAAATTTACCCAGAGGATGGAACGGAGGTTCGTCAACCGGAGCAACCTCTGCAAGTGATCGCGCATCGCTCCCGGAGATCGTGTCACGCCGGTAACAGCCAGAGCAATGTCTTCGGTGATGAGGGCCAGGGTTTGTTCACCTGCAAGCCCCCCGCCAAAATTGAGTGAAACCGGGCGTAAAACGCGCTCGGCACCTCCCGTAAAATGGATAAGGGCCTCACGATACAAGCTCACCTCCAGGAGGGCTCCCCAATCCTCGAGGATTGCAGCCAGCGCGGCTTGCAGGCCCTGCACTTCTGCGCAGTGCCCAGCCGATGACGGGGGATGCCAGGACCAGGCTCCCCTGGTGGACCGTGTGTGGGTCGTGGAAACAAACTCGCGCTCGACGCTTGCCGGACGGAAATTGAGCAGCGTACCGTGCCGCACATCCAGTCCGAACAAATAATTCATCATCTGTGCGCGGTGTGCCGCCGAGAGTTTCTCAGCGGCTTTTACCTCCACAGGCGTGCCCGCCTCAATCAGCAGGTCGACAAAGTAGTCTTTGAGGAAATCCTCGAACTGAACCCGAATGCGAAATTCGGATTCCACCACGAGACCCGAGGATCTGCATCTGGAGGCAAGGGCAGCCTGGTAAGCACGCTCGTCAAGGAGGCGCCCAAATTCATTGTGAATCCCAAAGGCATGGCCCGTGACCAGGCTGTCGATTTCGTGGAACCGCCCCTTGCTGGAAGGAACCACCGGGCTGGCGCAATGGATGGGCATGGTTGAAAGGCGGGTTCAGTTCAAGACTTTTGTGTTGTGTCAAAATTCGGCGGGCCTGGTTCTGAAAAAATCATCCTGCCCGTAATCATTCTGTCATCAATCCACGAAAAGAAATTCATTGCTGTTGATGAGCACCCGGCAGGCGGCGGGCAGGCCGTGCTGGCTGGCGAGGGTGGTGAAGTCTTGGAGTTCCTCTGCGGTGGGGGGACGCTGGAAAATGAGGCGGAAGGCGGACGAGAGGCGGTCCTGGGGAGTGGCGGCGGATTTTTCCAGACGTGCGGCGAGGTGCTCGCTGAAGCGAAGGGTG
>JANOBW010000379.1:0-8018 GCA_031411855.1 Opitutia bacterium | reverse complement strand
CAGTTCGGCCATGGGCCCGATCCGGGTCACGGAATCCCCGATGGAAACGATTTTCACCACCTCCGCCCTGGGCAGGCCGACATCAATGAAATAGTCCCGGATTTGCGGGGCCTTTTCCCGGTCCGCCGGGGTCATCAGGTGGGTGGGCTTGGAGCCCAGGACACCGAGGATGTCCTTTTTGCCGTGGACAAGGACGCGCATGGAGGAAAGGGTCTTGGCGTCAAAGCCGCCGAGCGGGTGGAAACGGATAAACCCTTTGTCATCAATGTGGCTGACGATGAACCCGATCTCGTCCATGTGGGCGGCGGCCATGACGGATTTCTTCTTTTTGCCCTTTTTGACGGCATGGATGTTGCCCATGGCATCGGTCTCGACGGTGTCGCACAGGCCTTTGAGTTCGCGCAGAACCACGGCGCGGATGCGGTGCTCGAATCCGGGGGCTCCGGGAGTTTCGCAGATTTCCTGTAGCAAGGGCAGGTTGAGAGAGGAGGTGTCGGGCATGGGAAAATAACTAACATCCACGGGGGCCTTGTTTCGACAAGGTAATTTTTCAGGCCGGTTTTCCCGCTTGAGAAAAGGGTGTGTTCCCCCATGTTTCCCCCCTTTTTGTCATGATTCAACAAACTCTGATCATCTTTAAGCCCGACTGCATGGCCAAGAACCTGATGGGACAGGTTCTCGCCCGTTTTGAAAAGGAGGGCTTCACGCTGGCCGCCTGCAAGATGACGGTGCTCACCGACGCGCTTCTTCGCCAGCATTACAGCCATATCGCCGACAAGCCCTTTTTCCCCAGTGTGGCCGGTTTCATGGGTTCACGTCCCGTGGTCGTGGCCGTCCTTCAGGGCGAAAACATCATCGTCCGCGTTCGCGACCTCCTCGGTCCGACCGATTCCCTGGCGGCCCCCAAAGGCACCATCCGCGGGGATCTGGGTCAGGACAAAATGAACAACATTTGCCACGCCAGCGACAGCCCCGAGGCCGCCGCCGCCGAGATCGCCCGCTTTTTTGCCTCTTCCGAGGTGTTTTCCGCCTGAGCCCATCCCATGAAGCGCGCACTCATCACCGGCATCACCGGTCAGGATGGTTCCTACCTGGCGGATCTGCTCCTGCAAAAAGGTTATGAGGTCCATGGCATCGTCCGCCGCGCCTCCACCTTCAACACCTCGCGGATTGACCACATCTATCTGAACCAGAACGAGAACCACAAACGCCTGCACCTTCATTACGGTGACCTGGCCGACTCGGTGCAGATGGTGAAACTGCTCTACAGCCTCCAGCCGGACGAGGTGTATAACCTCGCGGCGCAGAGCCACGTGCGCATCAGTTTCGACATCCCCGAATACACCGCCGATGTCACCGGGATCGGCGCCCTCCGCATCCTGGAGGCCATCCGCGAGGCGGGCCTGGCCAAGAAGGTCCGTTTCTACCAGGCCTCCTCCTCCGAAATGTTCGGCCTGGTGCAGGAGGTGCCCCAGAAGGAAACCACCCCCTTCTGGCCGCGTTCGCCCTACGGATGCGCCAAGGTTTTCGCGCACTGGCTGACCGTCAATTTTCGCGAGAGCTACAACCTGCACGCCTCCAGCGGCATTCTCTTCAACCACGAGTCCCCCCGCCGCGGCGAAAATTTTGTGACCCGCAAGATCACCCGCGCCGCCACCCGCATCAAGCTCGGGCTTCAGGACAAGCTCATCCTGGGCAACCTCGACGCCAAGCGCGACTGGGGCTACGCCAAGGAATATGTGGAGGGCATGTGGCTGATGCTCCAGCAGGACAAACCCGACGATTACGTCCTGGCCACCAACGAGACGCACTCCGTGAAGGAGTTTGTCATCGAGTGCTTCAGCCACCTCGGGCTGGATTGGGAAAAACATGTCGGCTATGACGCCCGTTTTGAGCGTGCCGCCGAGGTGGATCTTCTCATCGGCGATTACTCCAAGGCCAAGAAACAGCTGGGCTGGGAGCCCAAGACGAAGTTCAAGGAACTCGCCAAACTCATGGTGGACGCGGACATGGAACTGGCCAAGCTGGAGATGGAAATGGCCAACGCCCGGGCCGCCATCGCGTCCCGCTGAGTTCCGCTTCCGGCCCTGCCGCTTTCAAGTCCCCTTCTCCGGAGGGGGACTTTTTTTGTGCCCGCGCTTGTCGGGCGGCGGGCCCCGCCACAGATTGGCCCATGGTCAAAGACCCAATCTGTGGCATGATGGTGGACGAGGCGACGGCGCTCCGGGCCGAGCGGGATGGCGCGTCATATTCTTTCTGCTGCGAGCACTGCCGGGAAAAGTTTCTGGCCGGGGGCCAGCCTGTCCCGGAGAACGTCCCGGTCCCCGGGAAGGGCATGTGGCAGGTGGTTGAGCCGAAACGGGATTGCTGCGGAGGTATGAAAAGCCCCGGAGGTGCCATGCCCATGCGGACGAGGCCAGGTTTGATGCCCATGGCGGCCAAGGAACAGCACTCCTGCTGCCAGCACGCTCATGGTGCGGAAACGGTGAAACCTTCCGCCGGCGCGAAGTATTTCTGCCCCATGTGCCCGGGAGTGGAATCTGAGGTGCCGGTGGATTGCCCCAAGTGCGGCATGGCCCTGGAGCGCAATCCCGCCTGGAAAGCGCCGGCGGCCGGGACGGTTTACACCTGCCCGATGCATCCGGAGGTCCGCCACGATGGTCCCGGCGTCTGCCCCGTCTGCGGCATGGCGCTGGAGCCGGCCTCCGTGGCGGCCGGGCCGGAGGTGAACCACGAGTTGGCGGACATGACGCGCCGGTTTTGGATCGGCGGGGCGCTGGCCCTTCCGGTGTTTCTGCTCGCCCTGGCCCACCTGCTGCCGGGCCAGGGGCACGACCGTTGGGCGATGGGGGACGCCTCGCGTTGGACCCAACTGGCGCTTTCGACCCCGGTGGTGCTGTGGGCGGGCTGGCCGTTTTTCAAACGTGCCTGGCGTTCGCTGCTTTCGCGCCACCTCAACATGTTCACCCTGATCGGGATCGGTGTCGGATCGGCCTATCTCTTCAGTGTCGCGGCCATGCTCTTTCCCGGCGCGTTTCCCCCGTCCTTTGCCGAACACGGCCGGGTCGGGGTCTATTTTGAGGCGGCGGCCATGATCATCGTGCTCGTCCTGCTGGGGCAGGTGTTGGAGCTAAAAGCCCGGGACAAAACCGGGGGGGCGCTGCGGGCCTTGATGGATCTTTCGCCCCAAACCGCGCGGTTGGTGGACGGCATGGGGGAGCGTGATGTGCCCCTGGACTCGGTCAAGGCCGGCGACCGCCTGAGGGTTCGTCCCGGGGAAAAGGTTCCGGTGGACGGGACCATTCTGGAAGGCGGTTCCGCCGTGGATGCCTCCATGATCACGGGGGAGCCTGTCCCGGTGGAAAAAGGAGTGGGTGACGCCGTGACCGGCGGGACACTCAACACCACGGGTGGTTTTCTGATGGAGGCCCGCCACGTGGGGGACGAGACGGTCCTGGCCCGCATCATCCAGATGGTGGCGGAAGCGCAGCGCAGCCGCGCCCCCATCCAGGCTCTGGCCGACCGGGTGGCGGGCTGGTTTGTGCCGGTGGTGCTGGCCGTCTCGGCCTTGACGTTCCTGGCCTGGTCCCTGCTCGGTCCTGAGCCCCGCCTGGCCCATGCCATGGTCAGCGCGGTCGCGGTCCTCATCATCGCCTGCCCCTGCGCGCTGGGGCTGGCCACGCCCATGTCTGTGATGGTTGGGATCGGCCGGGGAGCCCAGGCCGGCGTGCTGATCCGCAACGCCGAGGCCCTTGAGCTGATGGAAAAGGTCACGACCGTGATCGTGGACAAGACGGGGACGCTGACCGAAGGCCGGCCGAGGCTGGCACGCGTTCTCACCTCCGAAGGGGTGGCGGAGTCCGATCTGATCGCGGCCGCCGCCTCGGTCGAGCAAGGGAGCGAGCACCCGCTGGCGGCCGCCCTTGTTTCGGGAGCGAAACAACGCGGGCTCCGTCTGGAGACCGTCTCGGGCTTTGTCTCCACCACGGGCGGCGGTGTGGCCGGGCAGGTGGGTGGAACATCGGTTTTGGCCGGAAAACTGGCCTTCCTGAGGGGGCGCGGCGTGACCGGCGGAGAGGCCTTGGAAACTGCCGCGGCGGCCTGGGAGGCGGAGGGGCAGGGGACTGTGTTTGTCGCGATCAACGGCAGGCTGGCCGGAGTGCTGGGAGTTTCCGACCCGATCAAAACCTCGACGCCCGAAGCCATCGCCAGCCTGCACCGGCTGGGGCTCAAGGTCATCATGCTGACCGGGGACAACGAGCGGACGGCGCGGGCCGTGGCCGCCGAACTCGGGCTCGACGAGGTCGAGGCCGGGGTCACGCCGGAGCGCAAACATCAGCGGGTCAAGGAATTGCGGGCGCAGGGATGCGTCGTGGCCATGGCCGGCGACGGAGTGAACGACGCCCCCGCACTGGCCGCCGCGCATGTCGGCATCGCGATGGGCACGGGGACGGATGTGGCGATGGA
Organism: Opitutia bacterium; assembly: GCA_031411855.1. Taxonomy (GTDB): domain Bacteria; phylum Verrucomicrobiota; class Verrucomicrobiia; order Opitutales; family JANOBW01; genus JANOBW01. The sequence goes on along the minus strand of JANOBW010000379.1, from coordinate 3,551 downwards.
AAGCGCCGGGATCACCCTGGTTTCCGGGGATCTGCGCGGCATCGCCAAGGCCGTGTCGCTGAGTCGCGCGACCATGGGCAACATCCGGCAGAATCTGTTTTTCGCCTTCTTCTACAACGCCCTGGGAGTGCCGGTCGCGGCCGGCCTGCTGTATCCGTTTTTCGGGCTCCTGCTGAGCCCCGTCCTGGCGGGCGCGGCCATGAGCCTGAGTTCCGTTTCCGTCATCGGCAACGCGCTGCGCCTGCGGAACGTGAAACTCTGAACTTATCATGGCCGGGCGCAGGCCGCGGTTGCCAGGGGGCGGTTTCCCGCCACGGTGATCCGCATGGCCTCCACGACTCCTCCCCTTGATCCCGGTGTCCGCATCGGGCATGTCCACCTCAAGGTGGCCGACCTTGACCGTGCGCTCGGTTTCTGGCGCGACGTGTTGGGCTTTGCCGTCACGCAGCGCTACGGGCGCCAGGCGGTGTTTCTCGCGGCCGGCGGCTATCATCATCACATCGGCCTGAACACCTGGGAAAGCGAGGGAGGCGGCCCGCCCGCGCCCGGCACCACCGGTCTTTTCCACGCGGCGATACTTTATCCGACCCGGGCGACGCTGGCCGACGCCCTTCGTCGGCTGATCAAGGCCGGGATCGCCCTTGATGGCGCGGCCGACCATGGCGTGAGCCAGGCGCTTTACCTGCGTGATCCCGACGGCAACGGGGTGGAGCTCTACTGGGACCGTCCCGAAGCCGAGTGGCCGCGCGGTCCCGGAGGGGAGCTCGCCATGTTCACCCGGCCGCTGGATCTGAACGCCCTCCTGCGGGAAGGTGTTTCCTGATACTTCGCCCGGGCAAAGTATCAGCTTGCCTGGCCTAACCGTGCCGACGCACCCTGGGCCATGCGACTTGCCAGCCTTCTTTCCCTGTGCCTTCTGACCGTTTCCACCTCTGCGCTGGCGGTGACGGACGAGGTCAAAAAAGCGGCCGACGAATTGGTTCTGATCCTCAAAGAGGAATCGAATCCCTTCAACCAAAAGGGTGACGAGGGGGACAGGCGCCAATACCTCAAACAGGCGATCACCCAGGTCCAATCCCTCCTGGCCCAAGGATACAGCAGGCGTTCCGACCAAACTTTGGAAGGGATGACCTCGTATTTGAAATCAGAAAAGAGCCTGGAAGCGCTGGGCCGGCTCCGCGAAGCCTTCAAGGCCGAGAAGGAAGCGAAAGGCAGAGAGATGGTGGCCAAATTGGAGGGATACCTGAAAGGCATTGTGGAGAAATTGTCCCAGGCAACGGCTCCGGAGGCATTGGACCCCGTTCTGGAAGATCTCAATAAAAACGGCGCAACCGACGGTGATTACGAGGGGGATTATGACCAATCCAACCCCGCCGTGGCCAAGACGCTGCGCCGCCTCTCCTCGGCCCGGCAATATGTCATTTACTGGCAGGATTATCTCCAGGCCCGGAAAACCGGCAACCGGCAGAAGGCCCTCGAAGTTCTCTCCAGTCTGAGCCAGCAGTCCGGTGGCCTCATGCCGCGTTCACAGCTTTTATCCCTCATGGAACAGGAGAAAGGCGCGGCGGATGAGCCCGCGCGGATTCTGGCCCAAATCAAAAAACTGGACGACATTCAGGAGGCCCTCAAGGCCTTGTCCAAGGTGCAGAACACCTCGCGCTATTACGAATCCGGCGGCTCTTTTTCGGAAGTCATTTCGACCCTCGGCCGGCTGGAGAAAAACTACCGTGAATTCCTGGCCGGTCTCCCGGTCCAGCTCGAATTGTTTGGGCAAAGCTTTGACTCCAACTCCGGCGCGTCGGCCGGCAAAATCAATCTGGTCCCGCTCAAGGCCGAGTTTCTCCTCCTGGTCCTGCCCCGCACCCTGGGCATGCCGGAAGGCGCCAAGCCGAAGGATGGCGAGACGGTGCTTCAGTTCATGGACCGCGTGATGGCGGAGGCCCGGGACCGGGGAGACGGACTGGCCTGCGAGCGCATCCGCCAGGTGCAGCAGACCCTGAGCCGGAGTGGAAACAGCGCCGACTCCGGCGGCTTGCGTGACTACCTGTCCGCCCAGAACCAGATGGAGGCGGGCCAGTTCATGCTGGCGGTGGTGTCCCTTCAGAAGGCGCTCGGGAGCGGAAGCGACCTCGTGCCGTCGAAACGGATCGGCCTGATGCTGGAGGAACTGCAGAAGGGCCATCCCAAGGAGTTTGAACAGGGAATGGCGGAGTTTTTAACCCCTCGTCCCCAGTTCGACCCCGGTTTTACCGCCATGATGAACCGTCAGAACCAGCTGATGGAGGCGCGCACCCGTGGCTCGGAAGACCCCCGCGGACCGGTTCTCACGGTTCCGGCCAAATCCCCGGACAATCCCCCGAAAAAGGAGGAAACCAAGCCGGCGGAGGTCGTGAAGCCGGAACCGGCGAAAGAAAAGGCCCCGGCCGGGAAATGAGGCCGCGTCATGTCGGGGTAAGGCCCGCTTTTAAGTTCGAACCCCGGAGGCCGTTGACCTGCCTGGAAAAAACGGGAACGGTCGCCGCATGATTCCCCGCTCCATGCTCCTTGTTTCCGCCCTGCTCGGCCTTCCCCTGGCGCTTTCCGCCGCCGACCGTCCCTTGGTGGTGGCCTACGTGCCCAACTGGATAGATCTGAAGGTCTTTGCCGAAACCATTGCCTATGAGAAGGTCACGCATCTCAACATCGCCTTTGAGAATCCGGCCAACGCGGAGGGCGACCTCTCGTTCAACCCGCAGGACGCCGCCCTGCTGGCCAAGGCGAAAGCCCGGGGCGTGAAGGTGCTGGTGTCCGTCGGCGGTGGTTCGGCCTCGGGAGACAAGGTGTTGAAGGCCAGATACTTCGATCTGATGGGAGCGCCCAAGCGGGCCGGCTTCGCGGCCCGGCTGGCCGCCTATGTCGAGGCTCACGGCTTCGACGGTCTGGATGTGGATATTGAAGGTCCCTCGATCAACGCGGACTATGGTCCCTTTGTCCTGGAACTTGCCCCGGTCATGAAGGCCAAAGGGAAACTGCTGACGGCCGCGCTTTCCCGCGGTTACGGCGGTGACAAGGTCCCGCCGGCGGCACTGGTCGGTTTTGATTTTGTCAACATCATGGCCTATGACGGGAAGGGGTATTGGTCACCGAATGATCCCGGCCAGCACTCGTCCCTGGCTTATGCGAAGGAGAACGTGGAATGGTGGCTGGCCCGGGGGCTGCCGAAGGGGAAGGCGGTCCTGGGGGTGCCCTTTTACGGCTACGGTTTTGGCGAGGCGTTCAAGAAGCGCGACTATCCCTACAAGGACGTCGTGGCATCGCATCCCGGTGCGGAGAAAACCGACCAGACCGGCAGCACCATCTGGTATAACGGCATGCCCACCATCCAAGCCAAGTGCCTCTACGCCAAGGAGAAGGAATTGGGCGGAGTGATGGTCTGGTCGCTTGATTCGGACGCCCGGGGCGAGCTCTCCCTGTTGACGGTCATTCACGAGACCCTCATTCCGAAGCCGGATGGAAAGTGACGCCACTTCATGCCAGCTTTGGGGCTTTGGGGGTGAGGGTGGAGTGGGGGA
>JANOBW010000378.1:0-7800 GCA_031411855.1 Opitutia bacterium | reverse complement strand
CCGTCTCTACGTCAATGCCGAGCTGGGTTTCGGCGATGAGCCCGATTCCGGTCCCGTGCCCGCCGGCGAGGGCTTCGTCTTTGAGTATGAGGTGGTCAGCATCGCGCCGTCCTCCCCGGCCGTTCCTCCCGTGATTCCCGGGCTCCAGCCCGAGCCGGAAAAGAAGTGAGCCAGGGTTTCCTCGTCGAACCCAACTTCGGGCGGTCCCTCCATGGCCGCCCTTTTTTGTGTCCGGATGAAGCGGTCAGGTTCCGCAACCCACTGCCAGCGAGTCACTTTCTCCGGCAAACTCGGGCGCGGCCAGGCGCAGGGGATAGCGGTGGACCTTGCCCTCGTAGTTGCGGAGCACGATGGCTTCCTCGTCCCACCTCTCCACATAGTTCGGATTCAAAGGAATTTTTCCGCCACCCCCCGGGGCATCAATGACGAACTGCGGCACGGCGTAACCCGTGGTGTGGCCGCGGAGGGCGCGGATGATCTCGATCCCCTTGCGCGGGTCGGCCCGCAGGTGCCGGCTGCCCGTGATGAGGTCGCACTGGTAAAGGTAGTAGGGGCGGACCCTCATCTGCAAAAGCCGGTGCACCAGCGACTTGTAAACCACGGGGTCGTCGTTCACCCCGCGCAAAAGCACGCTTTGGTTGCCAAGCGGCACTCCGGCAAAGCTGAGCCGTTCGCAGGCCTGGTAGAGCTCCTCGGTGCATTCGTCCGGGTGGTTCGTGTGAATGCTCATCCAGATCGGGCCGTGCCTGCGGAGGATGTCGCAGAGGGCCGGGGTGATGCGGGAGGGCAGAAACACCGGGATGCGCGAGCCGATGCGGATGAACTGCACGTGCGGGATGGCCCGGAGCCGGCCCAGAAGGTGGTCGAGTTTCGCGTCGGAAAGCAGGAGCGGGTCGCCGCCGCTGAGCAGGACATCGCGGATTTCCGGGTGGCTTTCGATGTAGCGGAGCCCGGCCTCATACTCGGGATGGAAGTTGTAGTCCTGCGCGTTGGAAACCAGCCGGCTGCGCGTGCAATAGCGGCAGTAGGCGGCGCAGCGGTCCGTCACCAGAAACAGCACCCGGTCGGGGTAGCGGTGGACCAGGCCTTCGACAGGCATGGTGCCTTCCTCGCCCACGGGGTCTTCCAGTTCCTCCGGCGCGGTGTGTGTTTCCTCCACCCGGGGGACGACCTGGCGGCGGATCGGGCAGTCGGGATCGTCCCGGTTGATCAGGTTGAAAAAGTAGGGCGTGATGGCCAGGGCCAGACGTTTGTCGGCAAAGAGGCAGCCCGCGCGTTCCTCGGGCGAGAGGGTGAGGTGTTTTTCCAGATGCTCCAGGCGGGTCAGGCGGTTGCGAAGCTGCCAGCCCCAGTCGTTCCAGTCGGACGCCGGCACGTGGGCCCAGAGGCCCTGGCCTTTGAACCAGCGTGAGCGCAAGTCGGCGGTGTTATCCATAAGAAAGTTTCCACATGTATTGACGCATCCAAATTTGTCAATGGATGTGAGGCGAACGGCTTTGCTTGCGGATGAGCGGTGAAAGGGCATCTGTTGCCTGATGGATCGCGTGGAAAAACTCGGACAACAGCTCAAGGCCATCGGGGACCCGGTGCGGCTGCGCCTGCTCAACCTGCTCCCGCCGGAGCCGGACTGCAACCACGCCTCCAACGTGACGCTGCTGGCCGAGCAGCTTGGCATGCCGCAACCCACTGTATCCCATCATCTTAAAGTGCTCAAGGAGGCGGACATCATCCGGGGGAAAAAGATGTGCCGCGATGTCATTTATTGGATCAACCAGGAGTCGGCCGACCACATCCTGCGGGTGCTGCCCCTGGTGTTTGGCCCTCTGCCCGAACCGGTGGCGGAGAAGTCAAAGCGGGTGGTGAAGACCGGCCAGTCCAAAGCGAAGGCGCGCTGAGATGGCAATCCCTGCAAACGGAGGTGGAAAACCGGTCGTCGTCCTTGGCGCTGGGCCTTCCGGCCTGGCTGTCGCCTCCGATCTGGCCTCCTCGGGCCGCCGTGTCGTTGTCCTTGAGAGACAGGAGGTTGCGGGTGGGGCGGTCCGCACCATCCGCCGCGACGGCTGGCTGGTCGAGACCGGGCCGAACTCACTCCAGATCGCCGAAGCCAGGCTCCACGAGGGGCTGGTGAAGCGGGGTCTCGACCGCATCCTCGTGGAAACACTGCCCGCCGCGAAAAAGCGTTTCATCGCGCTGGGGGGGAAGCCGGTGGAAGCGCCGGGCTCGCCACTTTCCTTCCTCGCCTCCCGACTGCTCACCTGGCGCGGCAAGCTGCGCATGATGCGCGAACCTTTCATTGCCAAGGGGATGGACCCCGACGAAACCTTCGACAGCTTCGTCACGCGCCGGCTGGGAGCCGAGGCGTTGGAACGCCTGGCCGGACCCTTTGTGGCGGGGATTTACGCGGGCGACCCGAGGACCCTTTCCGCCCGGCACGCCTTTCCCAAACTGTGGAATCTGGAGCAGAATCACGGCTCCTTCATCCGTGGCGCCCTGGCCATGAGGCACCTCGACAGCGGTTTCCCCAAACGCGCCTGCTCCTGCGCCGGAGGCCTTTCCGAACTGATGGCCGCCTTGGCCGGCAAACTTCCCGCAGGCTCGCTGCGCACCGGGGCCACGGTCACTTCGCTGGAGCACGGGACGGACGGTTGGAACGTGTCTTGGCAGGATCCCGAGGGGGGCGGGCAAGTGGTTGACGCGGAGTTGGTTTGCGCGATTCCGGCCCACGCGGTGGGAAACCTTCCCTGGCCCGCCGAACTGGGCCGCCGGCTGGAGTTTCTGTGGCGGGTTCGCTACCCGGCGGTGGCCTCGGTTTCGTTGGGATACGAACGCAGCCAGGTGGCGCATCCTCTCGATGGTTTCGGCATGCTGCTGCCCGAGAAGGAGCCGGCCGGCATCCTCGGGTGCCTGTTTCCCAGTTCCCTCTTTCCCGGTCGCGCCCCGGCTGGACACGTCCTGCTGACGGTTTTTATGGGCGGATCGCGCCGGGATGTCTCGGGTCTGTCCGCCACGGACTTGGAAAACCAGGCCCATGCCGATGTCGCCCGTTTTCTTGGCATCACCGGCCAGCCAGTTTTCCGTCAGACCACACTCTGGGCGAAAGCCATTCCTCAATACGAGAAAGGCTACGGGAAGATTCTCGCCGGTCTGGATGGGGTGGAGCAAACCTACCCGCATCTGCGGTTTCTCGGCAACCATCGCAAAGGCATCGCCCTGGGGGCCAGCCTTCTGGCCGGTTGGGATCTGGCTACGGAGATGGCTCAGCTCGGCACGGCCAGCAGTTTCAGGCCATAAGGCACAAAACGTTGGAAGTCAGAGATGTTGCGGGTTGCGACGGGGATGCCGAGATTCATGGCGGCCGCCGCGATCATGCAGTCGGCGTGGGAACCCCGGCGGCGGCCCGTCAGGTGGAAAAGGCGCGAGGCCTCCTCCGCCTGTTTCAGGGTGAAATCGGCGACCCTTTTTTCCAGGAGGGCAAAGACGGCGTCCTTCTGTTCGCGGCTATGGGGTCCGTTGCAAAACTCCGACCATGCCACGGCCGAGGTCCCCAGCTTTTTCCCCTCGCTCAGCCATTCCCGGAGCAGTTTCACGTGGGGCGACCCCGCCGTGACCGCATCCACCATGAGGTTGGTATCAAGGTGGATCATGTTTCCCACCAAAAGCGTTTGGCCTGGCGTTCCTCATTCACCTCACAGCGGAAGGTTTCGGCTTCCTCGGGGCTGAGGCCGCCGCCTTTTTGCAGCCACTCCAAGGCGTCGAGGGGGGGGAGGAGAACAGGTTCGCGGGCGGCTTCTTCCTTAAGTTTGCGCACGGCACGGCGCATGACCTCGGCTTTGGAAATCTTCCAAAGTTTGGAAAGATCGTCCAAGGCCAGAAGGGTGCTTTGATCCAAAGCCATGCTGGTGCGTGTCAGTGAGTAACTCATGTGGTAATGACTGGCCACAATGCCTTTAAGGGCAAGCTCTTTTTGGGAAAAATCCAGGGGTGCTCCGCCTTTAGAGTTTCGGAGCGGTCTCGCGGATCGTTTTGTCCATCGCCTTTATCTTGGTGAGCGCCTCTTGCACCGGTGGGCCTTTGGCCACGCCGGGACGTTTGTGACCGGCCTCGGTCAGGTAGGAGTCGCGCGTGAGGTTATTACGTTGGGCAATGGCTTGGAAAAAGGGTTTGTGGGCGGTTTGGGAGGCGGGTGAGAAAAGTTCGTCGAAGCCCTTCAGTTTGTCGGGGAAGAGGGTTTCGATAACGGAGCGGGCCATGACGAGATGGCCGGCGGCGTCGGGGTGGACCTTGTCTTTGGCCCAGGTGAAGGCGGCGTTGTCCTTGCGTTTTTCCGTCAGGGCGCGGGCCATGGCGGAGTGGACGTCCACCACCTGCCAGCCGTCCTTTTTCCCCCTTTCCACCAGCCAGGCGGCGTAGTGGTCGAGCACATCGTTGTAATCGAAACCAGACTTGGACTTGGCGGCCCCGAGGTCGTAGATCGGGGGAGTCAGGTGGATGATCCTGGCCCCGGCCTTGGCCACCGAGGCGCGCAGCCAGAGGATGCCGTCCTGGTAGGCTTTGAAACGGCCTTCGTCGAGGGGTTGGTAGATGCCGCAGTTCATGCCGTAGTTGGCGAAGACGAGGTCGGGCTTGGCCAGAGCCAGGACCCGGTCGAGGCGCTCATGAAGGTCGGGCCGGGGGAAAGCCCCGCCGGCGTGGCCCGCCTCGCTCAGGCCGCTGACCGTCTCACTGCCCAGGCCGCAGTTGATGACGACAAAATCGCGGTCGGGGTAGGTGGCGGCCAGAAACGCGTCCACGTCCTGCACATACTGCCCGGCGTAGGTGATGCTGTCTCCGAGGAAGAGGATACGTTTCACCCCCTTGAGCACGTCCTCGGCCCGGGCCGGGGAAAGGGAGGAGAAAAGCAAGGCCAGAAGCAGGGTCAGGTAACGCATGACGGGTGGGAGAGCTGGAAAGCAAAAGAGTTTCACCAGGGCAAAGAAAAGCCTGGGGTAGGCAGGCGGTATCTTCCCGGTCGGCGTGGCAGGCGAGAAGGTCAGCCTCACTCTGAGTTACGGGACTCAATGAATTGCTGCAAAGCGAACAGGAGGGGGCAGCCTGTTCGCGGACGGGAAGGTTTGCCAGCGCGGCCCGTTTCCGTTGTTTTGAAGACGAAATGACCCGCGCCGCCTGACTTTTTCACCGAATCCTTCCACCGCAAGCACATGCAATACGTCCTGATCATCCATGAGGTCGAAAACTACCCGGCCTGGAAAGAGGTTTTTGATAACGCCGCCGGCATCCGCAAGGAGGCCGGGGAAATCTCCTACCAGGTCCTGAAATACGAGAAGGAGCCAAACCGGATCGTCCACTTTTCCCACTGGCGCTCCCTCGCCGAGGCCAAGGCGTTTTTTGAGTCTCCCCGCTTGGTGAGGATCCGCCGGGAAGCGGGCGTGAAAGCCCCTGACTTCATCTACCTCGACCAGATCGAGGCCGGCTTGCTTTGAGAGTTTGCGGTATGCCGCCCTTTTCTCGCGCGAACGGGTAGAACCTCCCAACGCTGCCGCCTTCCGGTGCCCACATCCTGAAAACGTGAGGACAGCCCCTTGCAACACACTGGCTGACTGAAACTTGTGATCGGACGCTTCGCCGTTGGCGGTGGCTGGAAAGCTGGTTTAAACCATCCTGCAAATCCTGTTGATCCTGTCTCAAATCTGCCTTGGAAAGGTTTTTTTGGACAGGACAAACAGGGTGGGCAGGATGAAACGGCAGGCGGGGATTACCGAGCGCGTGCGGGCCGCGAACCCAAGCCCCGGCAGTGGGGACTCCAGGACACGGTCGCCGAACTCGTCCTCTGCGGATGCGACCGAGCCTGGGGCTCCACCTAAGTTCTGGCTGACCCCGCGTGCCACATGCCTCATCAGGCGTGCCAGAGAGCGGCCATCAGCCAGCAGACGCTCAGGCGCTCGCGATACCGCCCCGGGCGGTGTCCCACCCTCCTTCCCGCCACAGCGGAGGCCGTCCGTAAACTCAATAAAAATTTCATGGCCTGCCTCTGCCATCCTTTGGGCCGTTTGGAGGAGGTCTGTTTTTTCTTCCGAATCCTTTATCTATGCGGCGTGCAGGCCACTGGTGCCCCCGCCCAGAATCGAACTGGGATTTCGATTCTAAAGGCCTACCTATCGAGAAAACCGCTTAGGTATCGTATCTGTGAACGTGGAAAAACCTTGAAAAATGGCAGTGAATGGCATACTTTTGGCATACTTAATTTGGTTCAATTTTCGCTTCCCAATCCGATGCCTAGGCTGTTTCTGCAACCCCGTTCTCCGTTCTGGTTTACCGATTTTACGACCTCTGATGGATTAAGGGTCAGAAAGAGCACCAAGGAGACCAACAAAAAAAAGGCCGAACAGGTGGCTATCGCCTTCGAGGATGCGGAGAAGGAACTGTCCTCGGGAGTGCCGCCCGATGCCACCCATACCGTCAAAATGATCCGCCGATCCGTCGAGCGGGTGTCAGGAAGAAAAGTCGAACTCGTCACCGTTGAGGGGCATTTCAAGACGTGGTTGGCCCGCAAGGAAAAGGGCACCAAGAAGGCCACGATGGACCGCTACCGACCAGTCTCCCGGATCTTCCTCAGTTCCTTGGGACGGAAGGCGCAAGGACCGCTTTCCTCCGTCACTCCGTCGGATATTCAAGCCTATGCCGATCTACGCCTCGCGCAGAAGGTCTCACCCCAGACTGTCCGGATTGATATCAAAATCCTGACGGATGCCTTCAAGCGGGCCTTGGTTGCCGGTGAAATCGAGAAGAATCCCGCCTTGCTGGTGGATGTTCCGGACTCGGCCTCTGAGGAAAAGAAACCCTTCACGGTGGCCGAGGTCGGCAGCTTATTGGAGAAGGCCAGGGGAGGGGAGTGGGAGACCCTAATTCTGCTGGCTTTTTATACCGGCTGCCGTCTCGGGGATGCGTCGCGGATGAAGTGGGAAAATGTCAATCTGGAGGAACGTCTTCTGAGTTGGGTGCCGGAGAAAACCAATCGCAAGCGAAAGGCCGCCCACGTGGTCCCGATTCCGGAGGCTTTGGTTGAGCACCTGACCAAGCTCAATGAGCGTCAAAAACCGGCCAAATCGGCCTTCTTGAGCCCCGTTCTCTCCGGGATGCAAGTCTCTGGCTGCAAAGGGCTTTCCTTGGCCTTTGGCGTTCTCATGCGCGAGGCTGGAGTGGATACTGCCACCGTCATTTCCAAGGCTGGGAGAAAGTTTTCTGGCAAATCCTTTCACAGCCTCCGCCATACCGCCGCTACTGAACTCTACAAGCAGGGTGTTTCCGCCGAGGATCGCATGGGTATCCTCGGCCATACCACTCCTGATATTCATTCCGGTTACACCCATCAAGGGGAGAAAGATATCCGCAAGGCCCTGGCCAAACTTCCCGATCCAAGGAAGCCTGCCCGGCAGAGTCGTTGATCCCCGGAAAGCCTCTCCGAGTTCTCATTGTTTTCCCGGATAGGGTCCGGAAATTGACCCAACTATTGATCCGAAAACTTTCGATCAAACGCCATTTCCACGACTCCGGTCAGGCTGAAGTTGGGGCTGCCGCCTTGGTTGGACTTGCGTAGCCTTCGTTACCTATCGCTGAACCTCTTTATCATGGCACGTGCCAAATCCTGAAAACCAGGGCTGATGAGAGGGTCCACCGAGACCCTGCTCCAAAAGGACAGGGCAGCGGCTTGGGCGGCCTTCCATTCCTCCGCGAGTCTCGGAACGGGGGAGGGCAGAACCGGAGCCGCTGACATCATCGAGCCTTGGTTGTTGGGGGCGAAGG
>JANOBW010000377.1:0-16630 GCA_031411855.1 Opitutia bacterium | reverse complement strand
CAAGGACCTGACCGGCTGGATCGGACTCGATTTCAGCCCTTACAAACTCGACGAGATGACCCCTGAGGCCCGCGAGGCCCAGATCAAGAAGCAGACCGAGGACGCCAAAAAACACTGGAACGTGAAAACTCCGGGCGAACTTTACAACGACGGCCACGGTGCCTTCCTCACCACCGAAAAGGAATACGGCGACATTGATTTCACCGTCGAATACAAGACCGTGGCCCTGGCCGATTCCGGCATCTACCTCCGCACCACCCCCCAGGTCCAGATCTGGGATTACACCGAAAAGGCCAAGTTCAACCTCGGGGCCGACAAAGGCTCGGGCGGCCTCTGGAACAACTCTCCTGGCAAGCCCGGCAAGGACCCCCTCGTCAAGGCCGACAAACCCTTTGGCGAGTGGAACAAGTTCCGCGTCGTCCAGACCGGCGCCCGCACCAGCGTCTGGCTCAACGGCCAGCAAGTCGTGGACCATGCGATCATGGAAAACTACTGGAAACGCGACCTGCCCCTGCGCCAGAAGGGACACATCCAGCTCCAAACCCACGGCGGTGAAATCACCTGGCGCAACATCGGCGTGAAGGAGCTCACCTCCGAGGAATCCAACGCCATCCTCGCCTCCAAAAACAGCGAGGGATTTGTCAGTGTTTTCAACGGCAAGGACTTCACCGGCTGGCAGGGCGCCCTCGACCAATACGAGGTCCGCGACGGGGCCATCTACTGCAAGAAGGGCAAGGGCGGAAACGTCTTCACCAACGACAAATTCGCCGATTTCACCGTCCGCGTCGAGTTCCAGCTCCCCCCCGCCGGCAACAACGGCCTCGCCCTCCGCTACCCCGGCACGGGAAACCCCGCCTACGAGGGATTCACCGAACTCCAAGTCCTTGATAATGAACACAAGGACTATGAAAAACTCGACAAACGCCAATACTGCGGCTCCGTTTACGGCGTCCTTCCCGCCCAGCGCGGCTACCTCCGTCCCACCGGCGACTGGAACTTCTACGACGTGACCCTCAAGGGCACCAAGATCCGCGTGGAGCTGAACGGCAACGTGATCCTCGAGGGCGACACCACGACCGCCAAGGAATACATGGCCAACAGCAAGCACCCCGGCCTCGCCCTCACCGAAGGTTTCTTCGGCTTCGCCGGCCACAACGACCCTGTCGGCTTCCGTAAGATCCTCATCAAGAAGCTCTAAGCCTCGGCGCTTCCGCAGCCTCCCCTTCAGGCGGTCCGTCAGGATCGCCTTTTTTTGCGCCCGCCTTGAGCACGTTCCGGAGGGACGGTTGAGCTTAGCCCGGGGGCAGGCGCTTGGTGCCGCCACCCCGGGAATCATCCCACCATCACCGCGAAGGGTGCGGATGTCTGAAGTCCAAAAACCAACCCGGAATGGCCTTACCCTTCACCGGGCGGGATCGGTCAGGGTCTCCAGCCGGGTCAGAAACTCCAGGGCCTCGCCGCGGTTCGTCCCGCACATCTCCTTGTGCGGACGCAGTCCGGCGCAGAAGGCCGGCCGTTCCGGTTTGCCAAACACGGCGCAGCCGAAATCGTCCGTCAGCTGCACGCACGGAATGCCCGCTGGTTTGCCATGCGGCATGCCGGGTAGGGGAGAGGTGATGGAGGGCGCGATGCAGCAGGCAGCGCAGCCGGGGCGGCATTCCATGGGGCCGTGAACAAGGTGCCTGGGCGGTGGCGGCGCAAGGTCCGTCTGGCCTGGTCGGCGGCCCCGTCCGGTTCCCTTCGCTGAATCGAACTTTCCCCTGAACCCAAAGCCCGGGGCGCGTTCTCCCCTGTGATGTTATTTCGCCCTGTCGTTTCCCTGGCCGCGTTAAGCCTGGCCGGATGTGTTTCCGCCTCCACTTCGGTCCCGGCGGATTTTTGGGTCAGCCCCTCGGGCAGTGACACGAATCCCGGGACCATGGAAAAACCCTTCGCCACGCCCGCGCGTGCCACCGAGGCGGTCCGCCAGTTTCGTTCCACCGCTCCGGCCCAGCCCGTCAAGGTCCTCTTCCGGGAAGGGGTTTACCGTTTGGCCCACACCTGGACGCTGACGGAGAAGGACTCCGGGCAGGCGGGGGCGACGGTCACCTACGCGGCCTATCCGGGGGAAACTCCGGTCCTGACTGGCGACGTGGTCCTGCCGGGCGTCCCCGAGCTCCGCGACGGCCGCTGGAGCCTCTCCTGGAGTCCCGATCTGCTTCCCGGCAAGGCCGTGCCGGGCCAGCTCTTCATCAACGGCAAACCCGGTCTGGTGGCGCGGGAGCCGGATGAGAAGTTTGCCGTCCGCACCAAGTCCCGCGAGGAGCCGGCGGCGGCCCCGAAACCGGGGGCGGAGACCAGCCTGATCCTGACCCTGCCGGAAAACCTCCGCCCCGCCGCGGCCTCGCCCGGTTTTGTCGAGGGAGGCGCTCGGCTCACGGTCCTGAACAAGTGGGACTTCGTCCGCCGCCCCGTCGCCGGCGTCCTCAACGGCGCCACGGAAATTTCCATCACCGGCTCCAAACTTCCGCCCTGGTGGCAGTTGAACCAGGAGACGCTGTTCCAGTTGGAAAACTTTCCCGAGGCGGTGGACACACCCGGCGAATACTGGATCGGGCCCCGTGGGCAGAGCCATCAACTGCTCTATTTTCCGACGCCCGGCCGCTCCGACCTTCCCCCCGTCTTCTCGGTCGCGGCGCTGCCCGTGCTGCTCAAGATCCAGGGCAAACCCGGTGCGCCCGTTTCTTATGTCGCAGTCGAAGGACTGGCCTTTGCCCGCAACTCCTCCCCGGTCATCCGGGAGAAAAACCAGTCCGCCTCGGACGCCGGGGCCGCGGTGGAACTCTCTGATGCCAGCGAGGTTCGGCTGTCCTCCCTCGCCGTTTCTGACACCGCGAACTACGCCGTCTTCTTCCGCGAGAACTGCCACCGCTGCGAGCTGACCGGCAGCCGTCTCAGCGAGCTCGGGGCCGGCGGCGTGCGCATCGGGGAGACGAGGAAACCTTCCGCCGAACGCACCAACTCCTTCATCTCCGTGACGGAAAACCAGATCGTGCATCTGGGCCGCAGCTACTGGTCGGGTGCCGGGGTGCTGCTGACCCACGCTTCCGACTGCGTCATCTCCCGCAACGAGATCGCCGACCTTCACTACACCGCCGTCTCGGCCGGCTGGGTCTGGGGTTACGCCGACAGTCCAAGCAAGCGCAACCAGATCACCGACAACCACATGCACCACGTGGGGCAGGGTGTCCTGGGCGACCTCGGCGGGGTTTACACCCTGGGCAAATCCGAGGGCACCGTGGTGGCCCGCAACCACATCCACGACGTCCGGGCCCGGGGCTACGGCGGCTGGGGCCTCTATACCGACGAGGGCAGCACCGGCGTGGTGATGGAGGGCAACCTCGTCCACCACACCCAGCACGGCGGCTTCCACCAGCACTATGGGGAGGAGAATCTCATCCGCCATAACTTCTTCCTCTTCAACGGCCCCACCCACGAGGTGCAGGGCACCCGGATCGAGCCGCACCTCTCCTTCAGCTTCACGGACAACGTGGTGATGGGCACAAGCGGTCGTCTCTTTGGTTCCAACTGGTCCAAGATGAGGATCGAGGCCTCGAACAATGTTTACTGGAATCCGGAGAAACCGGAAACCGCGGAAAAACAGCTGCAGGAGGCCCAGAAGGCCGGTCGCGAGAAGGGCTCGGTCAGCATGGATCCGGGGTTCGTGGACGCGAAAGCCGGCGACTTCCACCTCAAGGCAGACTCCCCGCTTCAGGCCCGCAACCTCGTCCCCCTCGATCCCGCCAGCGCCGGCCTCAGCGATCCGGCCCGCCGCGCCGCCGCCGCCAAGGAACCTATGCCCTCGGGTCCCGACCCGCGCCTGCCCTGAGGCCGACGGAGTCCGTGGAGTGCTGCGACCCTGTCGCAGCCGTGGCCCAGGGCGACCCTGTCGCCGGGCCGTGGGACGTGAGGGTGGCGAACCGTGCCGAAGTGTTTCCGAAGTTTCCGGCGAGGGGCACGCCGAGGCCGCGACAGGGTCGCGATGCCTCACAGCTACAACTGGGTTGTAGCACTCTACGGTGCTGCGCAAGCCAAGGCCAAAGCGGAAAAGGCCACATCCCGCCTCCTATTAAGACATAAAAAAGCCCGGTCGGGAAGGACCGGGCTTTCGAGAAAAAACGGGCGGTGGAGGAAAGCCTCAGCTAGCGGCCTGAGCGGCGGCCAGTTTGCGGCGGCGCAGTTTCCAGGCCCCAGCCAAGCCAAGGACGGCGAGGCCCACGCTGGAATCCACTCCGAAGGGAACTTCGGCGGGTCCAGCATCAATGGAGAAGGAATCCATGTCAAAATAGGCCTGTCCACCTGCAGTAGTCAGTCGAATGGCAGAACCAGACCCCGCAGGGGTGGTTGTGATGGCTGAAAAAACGCTTTGAGGGGCGATGTAGGCACCTGGAAAAGTATCGGTGATGTTGCCCCCCTCGATAATAACAGCCAACGCCGTAAACAGAGGAACTCCGTTGGCGGTAAGCCCACTAGCTCCTGTAAACTGCGTGATTATGGCATCTTGACCGGGGCCAGTATAATTATCGACCACTTGCACAACGCCAAGGGGGTTTCCCGTCAGACTGCCAGCAATTCCCGAACCAGTAAAGTTGCTAAACAAAACATCATCCGTGGGGGCTAGTTGCTGCCAAATGTCATTATCAGTGGAGAACGCATTTGTTCCCACGGCAAAAGCACCGTTGACGACAAAGGTGAAGGTGTAGGACTGGCCGATGTTGTAGCCGACAAGGCCATCCGTGTTGGTGCCGGTGAAGGTGAAGTTAACGTCAGCCTGGGCCGAGGCACCAAGAAGAAGAAGTGTGGGGAAGGCGAGCATCTTGGCGACACTCGGAAGGCGGGCGATGAGGAGGTTCATGAAAAGATCGAAGATTCGATTTTGTTAACGTTATAAACGGGTTGTAAGTCAAGGCCCCTTATCGCAACCATCACTTATTGTTTTGCCTGCTGCGCGCTGCCAGTGCGGAGTCTGGCGTTCCCGAGTAAACGCCCCTCGGAATCGTCGTTGGTCGGGCGGTTTGGCCCAAACCGCCGCCCGAAAGCCCACGATTCCCGCCTCCCACGAAAACGTCCGAAGCTCCCACCTCCCACGCGGCGCTCTCGGCGAGAGCGCCCTACCTTTTCACCTCTCGATGCTGATGAACGGCCAAGTCATCGTCGGCTGAAGTGCGAAGCACCGTGGAGTGCTGCAACCCTGTCGCAGACTCAAACGTGACCTTCGCCGGGAATTTCTGTAGTTTGTGGAAGTGATTCGCAGCGACGACCTCCCACGGCCCGGCGACAGGGTCGCCTTGGGCCACGGCTACAACTGGGTTGTAGCACTCCACGTGCTTCGCACTTTTCACTCAAAATGAAACAACAGGCCGCTTACCCCGCCTTCCGGCTCACAAAGACACTTCCACGCCGTTGACAAAGGTGTGGCGGACCTTGCCGCGCAGGGGGCGGCCCAGGCAGGGGGTGTTGTGGCTGCGGGATTTCAGGCCCGGGGCTACCGGGGTCCAAACCTCGTTGGGATCGAAGAGGATGAAGTCGGCTGCGGCCCCGTGGGCGAGGGTGCCGGCGGCTAGTTTCAGGACACCGGCGGGGCGGTGGGTCAGGCAGCCCAGGGTCTGGAGCAGGCTGGCCCGGCCGAAGTGGTGGAGGGCTTCGAGGGCGAGGCTGAGGGTGGTCTCGAGGGCGGTGACACCGAAGGGGGCGTGGTCAAACTCCACATCGGTCTCATGCACGGCAAACGGGGCGTGGCCCGAGACGATGCAGTCCAGCGTGCCGTCGAGCAGGCCTTCGATGAGGGCCCGGCGGTCGGTTTCGGAGCGCAGGGGAGGGGAGAGCTTGAAGAAGGTGTTGTAGTCGTGCAGGTCGGCGTCGGTGAAGACAAGGTGGTGGGCGGAAACCTCGGCGGTGACGCGGACCTGGCGGGCCTTGGCCCGGCGGATGATGTCCACGGCGTTGGCGGTGGAGAGGGACTGGAGGTGGATGTGCGCCCCGATGTAGGTGGAGAGGTGGACATCGCGGGAGACGATGATGTCCTCGGCGGCGGCGGGCCAGCCCTTGAGCCCGAGCCGGAGCGACCATTCGCCCTCATGCATTTGGGAGCCGGCGGAGAGGGAGGCGTCCTGGCAGGGATCGAGCAGGGGCAGGCCGAACATGCGGGCGTAGTCCACCGCGCGTTTCATCAGGTCGTTGTTCTGGACGCAGGCGGGGGAGTCGGTCAGGGCCACGACGCCGGCGGTGGAAAGGGAGCCCAGGTTGGCCATGGCCTCGCCCTTGCGCCCGAGGGTGACACAGCCGGTGGTGTGGACCCGGACGACGGCCTTCTGGCGGATGATGTCGCGGGTGAGCTGGACGGCGGCGGTGTTGTCGGCCACGGGGCTGGTGTCGGGCATGGCCACGACGGTGGTGAACCCTCCGGCGGCGGCGGCGCGGGTGCCGCTGGCGATGTCCTCCTGGTGGGTGAAGCCGGGCTCGCGCAGGTGGCAGTGCAGGTCGGCCAGGCCGGGGGCGAGGCAGAGCCCTTGGGCGTCCACCACGCGGGCTCCGGAGCGGGCCGCCGGGGAAAGTTCGGAGACGAAGTTTCCGGCGTCGTCCACGAGGACGGACGAGCTGGGTTGGTCGCGTCCGGTGGCGGGATCGAGCAGACGGGCGTTGTGGACGATCAGAGACATGGGAGAAGGTGTCCCAAACTCGCTCAGGGGAGCGGTTCCGGTCAACGCCCGTTCGCGGGGGCCGGCGCGGAAGTTTGCGGCTGGCTCCCCTTGATCCGCCTCAGTGGCGGCCGCGGCTGCGGGCCTTGGCCGAGAGGCGTTTCAAGTGGAGGGGGAGGATTTTCTCCTCGATCCAGGCAAACGCGGCCGGAAGGCCCTCGCGCAGGTAAAGGTCGCCGATGATGGCCTCGACGGAGGTGGGCGGCCCCAGGACGGAGAGGCTCTGGTTGCGGGTGAATTCGGAGTATTCCTCGGCGTCGTAGCGGCCCTGGTCCAGGATCCACTGGCGGGCATAGAGGCCGAGGACGGAGTCGCCGATCCAGGCGAGTTCGCGTTCACGTTGCACGGGGTCTTTGGTCATGGAGGGCAAAGGATGAAGGTTGAGGGATGAAGGTTGAAGCCGAGGCAGGAGAGGCCGGAAAACCGGCATTTCAGATTTCAGATCTCAAATTTCAGACAGCGAAGCAAAGATGGTGTGGAAGATTTTGACAGTGAAGTGTTTGGTTCCATTTCATCCTTCATCCCTCATCCTTTCAAACCGCCGGTTTGACGGCGGTGGCCAGGAGGGTCTCGAAGCCGGGCTCTTTCAGTTCCCGGGCGACCACGCGGATTTCGATCTGGGTGAACCCGGCGTCGGTCAGGAAGTTTTGCAGGGAGCGTTCGGTGAAGCCGAGCCAGAGGTCGGCGTAGAGTTCGCGGGCCTTTTCGAAGTCATGTTCCTTGAGGTCGAGGATGACCACCTGCCCGCCGGGGCGGAGGATGCGGAAGGCCTCGGAGATGGCGCGGGCTGGACGGCGGGCGTGGTGGAGGGCCTGGCTGAGGAGGGCGAGGTCCACCGAGCCGGCGGGCAGGGGGACGTCCTCGATGTCGCCGCGTTTGTAAGTGAGGTTGGCCAGGCCGTGCTGGCGGGCGGACTCGGTGCCGACCTCGATCATGCGGGCGGAGTTATCAATGCAGACGATGGAGCGGGCGCGGCGGGCGATGAGCTGGGAGAGGGTGCCCTCCCCGGCGCCTAAGTCCGCAACATCAAGCGGGGGAACGAGTTGGAACAGCAGGTGGGCCACGGCCTCCCAGGAGCGGCCGGGGCAGTAGTTGCGGCCGAGGCGTCCGGCCACCTCGTTGAAATAGCGCTCGGTGGCGAGGCTGCGGCGTTCGAGGACGCGGCGCAGGTGCTGGGCATCGGCCTTTCCCTCAGTGGTGTCGGAGGCGGCCTCGCAGGCGGCGCGGACGAGGGCGCGTTCGGGGGAGGGGAGTTCGCCTCCGAGGCTGTAGTAGGAACGTTTGCCCTCCTTGCGGTCGGTCACGAGGCCGCCCTGCCGGAGCATGGAAAGGTGGGAGGAAATGCGGGACTGCCCCATGGCGAGAATCTCCTGAAGTTCGGCCACGGAAAGCTCCTCGCCATCAAGCAGGCGGAGAAGGCGGAGCCGGGTGGGGTCGGCGAGGAGGCGGAGGGTTTCGAGGGCGGAGGACATGCTATTTTTGATTTATGATTCTTGATTCTCGATTTGTGGAACAACGATGCAAGTTGTGGGGCAAATGATTTTTTTCAAAGCTCTAAGACATTCTGTTTTAGCTGTTTAAATCGAGAATCAAGAATCACAAATCAAGAATCCTTTTCCAGTCCCCACTGTTCGAAATAGCCGCGCCAGAGTTTGAGGCGGGCCACCGGGGTCGAAGGAGTGGTTTCCCTGGGGTGGGCGTGGGTCAGGCCCTTTGGTTTCTTTCCCCCGGGGAGGGCGAAACCGAGGATGAAATCCGCCTCGGTCAGGCCGGCGAGACGGGCGGCGGCGGGGGAGGGATCGAGGACAAAAACGGTGTCGGGGTAGAGCAGGGCCAGGCTGGCAAAAAACTCCTTGGGCCAGCCTTGGGGCAGCGGCAGGAACTCCTCGGCCAGACCGGAAGCGCGGAAGGTTTCGAGGACGGCTGCCGAGCCGAGGAGGGTGAAGGCGCAGTCGGGGCGGACCGTGCGGAGGTGGGCCAGAAGGGGTTTCAATTCGGCCGCCTCGGAGGGGTCCGCCGGCAGCCAGAACCAGTAGCGTGTGCCGCGCCGGATGGTGCCGTCCGGGGAGAAGGCCGGGCGCAAGTCCTTCTTCACCTTGAGGTTAAAGCGGTCCTCCAGGTTCTTGCCGTGACCCCAGCGGCGGTGGGTCCACATCCAGTCGGAGGCGCGGCCGTCGGAGGACGACAGGTAGCGTTCCAGCCAGCGGTTCGAGGCGATGGTGTAGTCCACCGCCTGGTCGGAGGGTGTCAGCGCCTCATGGCGGATCACGCTGCGCCAGAAGCCGGTCCGCTCGGGCCAGACCATGAGGCCGGGGGCCTGGAACCGTTTGCAGATCAGGCCGGGCAGGTCCGTGGCGGAGGCGGTGCGCCCGAAGAGGGTGATGAGCGAGCCGCTGTTGCCGGCGTTTTGGTCAAAGAGGATGCCGATCCATCCGCCACCCCGCACGAGGGACATGGCCTCGATGAACCCTTCCTTGCGGGAGAGAAGGCGCACGCCCCAGCGGGCCCGCGTGCTTTTGACCCAGTCGTTGAAATGCTGGTTTTTGAAGGGGCGGTAAACGGCCCCGAATCCCTTCGTCTCCGGCACCAGGGCGGGCAGGCAGTTCATGGCCTCGAACAGGGTGATGTGCGGGATGATCGCGACGCCGCCCTGTTTGTTGGCAAGGTGCCGTTTGATCTCTTCCGCGGCCTCGGGGGAAATGCCGATGACGCGGCGGATACGTTCGGCCGGAAGGTGCGGGGTGACGAGCACGTAGAGGGTCAGCTCGACGAGCCGGCGGCACGATTCGCGGCAGATTTTCCTCCGCCAGGCCTCGCTCTGGCCGGGAAAGGCGTAGCTGAGGTTGACCAGTCCGGCCCGGCGGCGGGACCGCCGGCCGGGAAGGAAATAGATCAGGTCGCCCAGCAGGACGCAGGTCACCTTCGCGCAGGATTCCGGAAGGCGGGCAAAGACCCATCCGAAAAACCGGCAGAAGAGGACCAGCGGCATTGGGTGTGGCGGGCCCCGGATCAGGCCATGGAGGCGGGCAGCTTGCGCTGGGCCACCTCGTCGAGGAGGAGCGAGAGGAAGGCGTCGGCCGTGTGGTTGCCTTCGTGGGCCTTGTTGTGCCGGGAGCGGACGTTGACCTGGTTCTGCTCCATCTCCTTGTCGCCCACGACGATGACGTAGGGCAGGCGGTCCATCTCGGCGCGGCGGATCTTGGCCCCGAGTTTCTCGTTGGCCTCGTCCACCGTGACGCGGAGGCGCGCGGCGGATAGTTTGTTGGCGAAGTTCCGGCAGAACTCCAGGGCGCGGTCGGTGATGGGGAGGAGGCGGACCTGCTCGGGCGAGAGCCAGACGGGGAAGTTGCCCGCGAAGTGCTCGATGAGCACGCCGGTGAAACGCTCCAGCGAGCCGAAGGGGGCGCGGTGGATCATGACGGGGCGGTGGTCCTTGTTGTCGGGCCCGACGTAGGAGAGGTCGAAGCGGATGGGCAGGTTGTAGTCCACCTGCACGGTGCCGAGCTGCCATTCGCGGCCGATCACGTCGCGCACGACAAAGTCAATCTTAGGGCCGTAGAAGGCGGCCTCGCCGGGTTCCTCGGTGTAGGGCACGCCGAGGGATTGGGCGGCCTGGCGCAGGGCGTTTTCCGCCTTGTCCCAGTTTTCGGCCAGGCCGGTGTATTTGTTGGAGTCGGGGTCGCGCAGGCCGATGCGGACGCGGTAGTCCTTCATGCCCAGCGTGGTGAAGACGGTTTTGACGAGGTTGAGGCAGCCCTGGATCTCGCCGGCCACCTGGTCTTCCGTGCAGAAAAGGTGGGCGTCGTCCTGCGTGAAACCGCGGACGCGGGTCAGGCCGTTGAGCTCGCCGGACTGTTCCCAGCGGTAAACGGTGCCGAACTCGGCCAGGCGCACGGGCAGGTCGCGGTAGGAGTGGGGCTGGGAGGCGAAGATCTTGATGTGGTGCGGGCAGTTCATCGGCTTCAGCATGAAACCGTCGAGCAGCTCGGCGTCGGGGCGCACCCGGTCGGCGGGGATGACCTCGCGGCCGGAACGCTCGTTGATCTCCTCGCGGAGTTTGGCCGGGACGGCCTCCAGGCGCGCCATGAGCTCGGCGCAGGAACAGCCCTCGGTGATGGCCTGCTCCAGGTGGTCGCGCTCCACGATGGGGGCGAACTGGGAGTCCTTGTAATAGGGGAAGTGGCCGGAGGTTTTGTAGAGTTCCAGCTTGCCGATGTGGGGGGTGAAGACCTGCGAGTAGCCCTGGATGCGGAGCAGGTTGGAGATGAAGTCCTGAAGCTCCTGGCGGAGCGCGCTGCCGGCGGGCGTCCAGAGGATAAGTCCCTGGCCCACAGCCTCATCAATATGGAAGAGTTTCATCTCGCGGCCCAGTTTGCGGTGGTCGCGTTTCTTGGCCTCCTCGACCTGCACGAGATGTTTTTCGAGATCCTCGCGGGTGGCGAAGGCCGTGCCGTAGATGCGCTGGAGCTGGGCGTTTTTCTCGTCGCCGCGGTGGTAGGAACCGGCGATGGAGAGCAGCTTCACGGCCTTGACCTTGGCGGTGTAGTTGACGTGGGTGCCGGCGCAGAGGTCGAGGAACTCGCCGTTGCGGTAGAAGCTGATTTTTTCGCCTTCGGGGATGTCGTCGAGACGGCCGGGTTTGTAGCGGGTCTGGCCAAACTTTTTGATGTGTTCCAGGGCCTCCTCGCGGGAGCACTCGAAACGTTCAAAACGCTGGTTTTCCTTGGAGATTTTGCGCATCTCCTCCTCGATCTTGACGAGGTCGTCGGCGGTAAACTTGTGGGCCAGGTCGAAGTCGTAGTAGAAGCCGTTGTCGGTGGGGGGGCCGATGTCGAGCTGGGCCTCCGGGAAAAGGCGTAGCACGGCGGCTCCGAGCATGTGGGCGGCGGAGTGGCGGATTTCTTCCAACGGTGTCATCTGGCGCATAGTGGCGAAAAACCTTGAGTGATGCCCGGCGTGGGGGGAATCCGGCAAGGCAAAAGGCGGTGACTTAAACGGAACCAGTGCCGCGCACGGCCGAGACAGGCGCTTAGTCCCGCCAGCGTTTGGTCAGGTCGGCGAAGGAGTCTATGCGGCGGTCGCGGAAGAAGGGCCACATGCGGAGGTGTTCATCCAGGGCCCTGAGGACGCAGTCGGCTTAGATGATCTCGGGGGTGGCGACGGAGCCTTTGGCCACGATCTGGCCGCAGAAATCGGAGACGAAACTCTGGCCCCAAAACTCGGAGTTGCCTTCGGTGCCGACGCGGTTGACGGCGGCGACGTAGCAGCCGTTGGCGACGGCGTGGCCGCGCTGGACCGTTTCCCAGGCGCAGTGCTGGGCCTCGCCAAGGGCGGCTTTTTCTTCGGGGAGCCAGCCGATGGCGGTGGGGTAGAAGAGGATTTCCGCGCCGGCCATGGCGGTGAGGCGGGCGGCCTCGGGATACCATTGGTCCCAGCAGATGAGGACGCCGATTTTGCCGTGTTTGGTCTCGAAGCAGCGGTAGCCGAGGTCGCCGGGGGTGAAGTAAAACTTCTCCTCGAAGGCGGGGTCCTGCGGGATGTGCATCTTGCGGTAGAGGCCGAGGAGGGAGCCGTCGGCATCGAGGATGGCGGCGGTGTTATGGTAGAGGCCGGGGGCGCGGCGTTCGTAGGCGGCGGCGATCACGACCACGCCGCACTCCTTGGCGACTTTGCCGAGCTCGTCCGTGAGCGGGCCGGGCATGGGCTCGGCGAGGTCGTGGAAGGCGGGGTCCTGCCGCGTGCAGAAGTAGAGCGTGGTGAACATCTCCTGCGTGCAGACGATCTTCGCGCCTCCGGCGGCGGCCTGGCGGATGCCGGCGATGGTGCGGTCGAGGTTGAGGCGTCGGTCGGCCGACCCTTGGTTTTGCAGGAGGGCGATGCGCGGCATGGCGGGGGCTCAGTAAACGATCTTGTTGATCGGATATTCGACGATGCCCTCGGCCCCGTGGTCCTTGAGAACGGGGATCATCTCGCGGACAATGGCCTCGTCCACAATGGTTTCGAGGGCGACCCAGTCGGGGTTGGTGAGGTTGGCGATGGTGGGGTTGCGGAGGGCGGGGAGGGCCTTGACGATGGCGTCCACCGAGGAGCGGGGGCAGTTGAGTTTGAGGCCCACCTTGGTGCCGGCGTTGAGGGCGGCCTGGAGGAGGAGGGCGATCTGCTGGATCTTGCGGCGCTTGGCGGGGTCGGCCCAGGCGGCCTTGTTGGCGACCAGTTTGGTGTTGGTGTAAAGGAGGGTGTCCACCACGCGGAGTTTGTTGGCGACGAGAGAGTTGCCGGTTTCGGTCAGGTCCACGATGGCGTCCACCAGGTCGGGCACCTTGACCTCGGTGGCACCCCAGGAAAACTCGACCTCGGCGGTGACGCCGTGTTTGGCGAGGTAGCCTTTGACGATGTTGACGACCTCGGTGGCAATGCGTTTGCCCTCCAGGTCCTTGACGGTGCGGATGGGGGAGGCTTCGGGGACGGCGAGGACCCAGCGGGACTGGACGTTGGAGGCGCGGGAGTAGATGAGATCGCAGACCTCGACGACATCGGAGCCGTTTTCCACGACCCAGTCGTGTCCGGTCAGGCCGCAGTCGAAATAGCCGTGTTCGACGTAGCGGCTGATTTCCTGGGCGCGGACGAAACGCCCGTCGAGATCGCGGTCATCAATGGTGATCTTGTAGGAGCGGGACGACTTGCCAATCTTCCAGCCGGCCTTGGCGAAAAGGGCCAGGGTGGCCTCCTCGAGGCTGCCCTTGGGCAGTCCGAGCATGAGAATGGGTTTGGTGGCGGACGACATGTTGAAAAGGAAAAACCATGAACGCCGAACACCGGACGTTCAACGCCGAACGTTCGATATTAGTGGGAAAAGGAAACCGGTCCGGAGTTTTTGGCCTGAAACGGGCCACGCTCGCTCCCAGGAGTTTGGGGGAAAGCGGGGGGCGACTTTAACCGCGCTCAAGGCCCGGGCCGAGGAACTGAAGTTCCGGCCACTTGCGTGATTCCGCTTCGGACGGACGCATCACTCCGGGCTGGCGGTGTCCTCGAACCGGGCCTCGGTGAAGAGCCCCTGGTTTTCGGGCGGACAGGTGCCGCCATTGACCATGAGGGCGAGGGGAGTGCCGGCGGGGAGCCTGGTCCGGGCGGCGAGGCGGAGCATGGCGCCATCGGTGGAGTGGCTGTTTCCGAAGGCCGCGACGGGCAGGAAACCGGTGTGCCTCCGGCGCGATCCCATTTCGGCCTCGGCCAGCAGCCGGGCGATGATGTTTTCCACCGTGGCGGCCTTGCCCTCGGCATAGGTCATGGGGGCGATGATCTCGTGGGAGAGGATTCCGGGGCGGCTTTCCGCCAGCTGGATGCCGTGGCAGTGGTCGGCGGGAATGCCGAGCAGCGGAGCGGCCCCGGCGACAAAAAACCGGGGGCTGGCGGAGATGACGTGGCAGGAGACATCGAGTCCGCGGAGGGTTTTCCAGAGGTGAAGCGAATCGCGGAAAAACCACGGCTTCAACTGGTTGCGAAAGTGCTGCACGGCCACCTCCTCCAGATCGGCGCGGTGGGCGCCCTGGAAAATCTGGGTGAGAAACCCGTAGGCCAGCCAGTGGCCAAAACGTTTGTCGAGGTCCTGATAGTCGCTCCAGAATGTGGAGAAGGAGCCCGGCGGGTAGAGGCGGGAGAGGCCGGCTTCAATGGCGGTTTCGACCAGACCTTTGTAACGGACGACGCCGTTTTCGGCAAAACCCTCGGAGCAGTCTCCTTTGAGGAGGGTGCCGTCGAAGTCCCAGAAGGCGAGGAGGCTGGCCTCGGGGTTGATCTTGCGCAGGTTTTCGACGAGAGCCCGGAGACGGTCCGCGATTTCGGCCGAGGGGGCCAGGTCCTTATCCGCGACGGCGGGCAGGGGAAGTGCGGCCAGTGAGGCGGAAGCCAGCAAACCCAGAAAGTGGCGGCGGTGCAGGGAGGGGAGCGGGGGCATGGACCGAGGATGTCAGATCCCTGTTGGCAACGTGTGAGGGCCTGAAGTTCCTGCCACGTTCCCGTTCCCGGTTCGGGGCGCAAAAAAAACGTCCAACTCCGAAAGTTCGGAATTGGACGTTCAAAGTTCGAGGTTCGACGTTTCTCAGGCCTTGGCTTTGGCCTTCAAGGGGTTGCGGATGGGGCCGCGTTTGGCGGGCTTGCGGGGGAGGCGGCCGCCGCGGCCTTCGAGGTAATACCACTGGCCGTTGGCGCCGCGGATGAAGCGGGAGACCTCGTGGTGGACCTTGGATTCGCCGCGCTCGGTGTAGGCGGCGCGGAATTCGACGAGGCCTTCGCGGTCGGTTTCCTGCCCGCCGGCGAAACCGAGGACTTCGAGGTCCTTCCATTGGCAGTCGGTGAGCCAGGTGCGGAGGTTCTTTTCGTCGTCGGCGGCGCGGCCGGCCGGGTGGACGGTGTTGAGGAGGAAAACGGGGTTTTTGCGGACGTAGGCGAAGTAGCGTGAGACCATCAGCTCGAGGGCTGTGGCGGCGATGCGCTGCTCGTCAATGACGGGGGCGCAGAAGGATTCGAGGGACTGTCCGTGGAGAGGAAGATACTGGGCGAGGTCTAGTGCCATGTGTGGAAGGGTAGGAAGGGTGGAGATTGGCAAATAGTTGAGGGTCAGTGAAAGCCTAAAGTGGGAGACGAAGGGGGAAATGCGTTTACCGGGGGGGCGGAGATGCGAGCCTGTGGGGCGCAAAAAAAGCCCGCGCCGGTGAGGGTCGCGGGCCGTGGGGAAGTTTTGAGTCCGGGTTATTGGTTTTTCTTGTCGAAGGCGGCGTCGAAGGCGACGTTGCAGAGGGGGAAGTCCAGCTTGCGGACGAGGGCGGCGGCCTCGCGGGCGCCATAGAAGCGGTCCATGCGGATGTCCTCCCACTCGACGGAGAGGGGGCCCTGGTAGCCGATGTCGTTGAGGGCGACGATGACCTCCTCGAAGTTGATGTCGCCGCGGCCGGGGCTGCGGAAATCCCACTGGCGGCGGGGATCGCCGAAATCGGTGTGGCCGCCGAAGACGCCGACATCGCCGTTGCCGTGGTTCCACCAGGCGTCCTTGACGTGGCAGTGGAAGATGCGGCCGGCGAAGGTGCGGATGAACTTCACATAGTTCACCCCTTGGTAACCAAGGTGCGAGGGGTCGTAGTTGAAGCCGAAACGCTTGTGACCCTTGACGGCGTCGAGGGCGCGGGCGGCGGAGGCGATGTCGAAGGCGATTTCGGTGGGGTGGACTTCGAGGGCGAAGTTCACATCCTCCTTGTCGAAGGCGTTGAGGATGGGAATCCAGCGTTTGGCGAAGTCCTGGAAGCCCTTGTCGAGGTAGGCCTGGTTGGTGGGCGGGAAGGCGTAGAGGGCGTGCCAGATGGAGGAGCCGGTGAAACCGTTGACGACGGCCGGAAACTCGTCGGCCTTCTTGCGTCCTGGCTTGGCGTTCAGGAACTTGCGGGCGGCCTTGGCGGTGGCGATCATCTCCTTGGCGGCGCGCTGGCGGACACCTTCGGGATCTCCATCGCCCCAGACGGCGGGGGAGAGGATGGACTGGTGGCGCTCGTCCACGAGGTCGCAGACGGCCTGGCCGACGAGGTGGTTGGAGATGGCGTGGCAGGTCAGGCCGTGGTCGGCGAGAAGCTGCCACTTCTCCTTGATGTAGTTCTTGTTGTTGAGGGCGGCGGTGACGTCGAAGTGGTCGCCCCAGCAGGCGAGTTCGACGCCGTCGTAGCCCATTTCCTTCACCTTGGGGGCGAGGTCGGCGAGTTTGAGGTCGGCCCATTGGCCGGTGAAGAGTGTGACGGGGCGGGGCATGGTGTTTGGGAATTAAAAATTAAGAATTAAGAATTGAAAATTACGAGGCAGAGGGCCGGAAACCGGCATTTCAGATTTCAAATTTGAGATTTCAGACAACA
>JANOBW010000376.1:0-3235 GCA_031411855.1 Opitutia bacterium | reverse complement strand
TCCCCGGGTGTCCGTGATGGCGGAGCTGATGCGCAGATCATACCCTCCGGCAGCCAGCAGCGCGGGCAGTTTGATGGTGAGGGAATTCGTGGCCGGTCGAAACTCCACGGTGAAGCTGCTCAGGAGGATGTCGTCTGCATTGCCAGGCACGCCATCCGGGCCGAATGAGCGCAGAGCCACTGCGGCGGGCGTTGCGGTCGCGGGGTTGATCGGCTCGCTGAAATCGATGATCAGGGTGTCCACCTGGCCGATGACTCCGCCCAGGTCGGGCACGGAGCGCTTGATTGTCGGCGGCGTCACATCCGCAGTGAGGGTCAAACTGATCTCGCTGGAAAAGGCGGTGTTGCCGGTGGTGTCCGAGGCCCGGGCGCGGAGTTTGATGACCGGACTGGGTCGTCCCTCGATGAGCGGCGTGGTGAACGCGTGCTCAAAAGGGAACCCGCCGTCCGTGACGATGAGCTGGCCGTCGAGGTAGAACTCCACGTTTCTGACCTGCACGTCGTCTGCGGCGGTGGCGGCGAGGCGGAGGATCTGGCCTTCCTCGACCTGGGCGTTCACCGCGCTGGTGATGAGTGTGATGGTAGGTGGCACGCCCCCCACGTCGGTGTTGGCGTAGTTAAGCACCTGAAGGCCGGAGCCGCCGTCGGCCACGTAGCCGAGGCCGTTGTAGATCGTCACAGCATGGGCGCGACCGGGGGTGGGAAATTCGGTGAGGAATTTGCCGTTCAGGCTGGCGGGGTCGGCCAGGTTGTAGAGGGAGACGTTGTAGGCCAGATCGGCGTTTGGCGCGGGGCCGACGACGGCGAGCCCGAGGCCGGAGCCGTTGGGCAGGATTTGCTTCCAACCCTGGGACGGGGAGTTGTTGTGGTCACCCAGCAGGGTCATGGCGGCGGGGTTGCTGACGTTGTAGGTGCGGAAGCCGGTGGTGTAGGGCACGTAGGCCACTCCGCCGCCCACCGCCAGCCGGTGCCGGCCCACGCCTGCGGCAAATCCGGGCACGCCGGTGATCTGGCCCACCTGCTCCAACAAGGTGCCGTTCAGTCGGAAGGCGGTCAGCCGGCCGGGGCTCAGGGCGAAGAGGCGGTCCCCGGACCAGGCGAGGTCATGCACCATGTCGGGAAAAGGCGTGCTGCTGGCCAGCACCTCCCCGTCCGCCGTGTCCACCACGGCGATCTGCCCCGAGCTGGTGCCCACCAGCGCCAGCCCCGCCTGGATGGTCACGCAAGTGGCGTCCCCAAAGAGCTGCCGCTGAGCGATGATCCGGGCCGCCGGGGGATCCGTGATGTCCACGATCGCCACACCCGCCGCCCCGTCCGCCACCGCGATTCGGTTCCCCCCCGCGTAGGCCACCGCCGTGGCATTGCCGGGCGTGTCCACGGTGGCGATGATCGTCGGGCTCATCCGGTTGAAGACATTAAAAACACTGATCCCCGCCCCCGAGTTCGCCACCACCGCCACGTTGTTGAAGGCCATCACATCCACGGAGGTGCCCGGCAGGTCCACGGAATTCACCAGTCCCGTCCGCGCCGCCAGCCCGTCCAGCGGATTCGTCCCGTTCTTGATCTCAGCCCCGTCCGGCACCCCGTCCCCGTCCGTGTCTGCCACCGTGGGGCTGGTCCCCAGGATGAACTCGATCTCGTTGCTCAATCCATCGAAATCCTTGTCCCCCGTCAGCGTCCGCCGCGACGGCACCGGCGGCACCGTGAACGCAATTCCCGCCGACGGCGTCGTGAAGTCCACCTGGCCCACCAACCCCGTCGCCGAGTTGTATTGCCACAGCCGGTATTTCGTGTCCGAAGCCAGAATCAGCCCCCCGTTCGCAATCCCCTGACTCGTCGTCACCCCGCGCCGGATCGCGTTCGCCGTGGAGATGTCCTCCACGGCGTAGTGGTAGGTTTGGGCGGGCTCTTGGGCGAAACCAAAGCCACATAAACCCTCAGATACAATCAACAGCAGGGTTAGTCGGGCGTTCATTCGTCAGATGTTGTGTATGATTGTGATTCGTTCCAGCTTAACGAAAAAGTGAAAGGAGCCCAAGGAACATCTGCCACCGCAAGCGGCAATCCCAATCCCTGATGCAAGTCAACAGGGTCCTTGAAATCATCAAATGTAAAATAAGTGAGGTTGCACGTAATGCTTGCTCCGGGTTTTTTCGGGCAGGAATCACACTTTTTGCGGCACAGATTACACTCGCCAAAATGCTTTAAATAGCCTCCGCCAAAAGAAAAAATCGTGGTGATGTAAACGGAGTTCGTGCCGTTGATGTAGAGTTTTTCGCATTTCCCATCGCAACCCTTTTTTGAATTTGCGAGTGACGCAATTTTCTTATTTACCTCGTCGACTACCTTCTGGGCACTACTATCGGCTCGGTAATCACCGGACCAGAGCGAGACATCGGTGTGCCCCGGAGTGCTGAAGCGGGTAAGCGGATTTGCCCTCAATCCATAGTAATTCACCAGAAAGGCGTCAGCCCCGGACCATAGGCCGAGCGGATCCACACGGGAAGATGGATTGCCGCCGGTAAACTGAAGACTGCTTCCGAGATTAACTGCATCCCCCCAAACTCCGATTGGATCCCTTGTCAGGAACCGTCCGATGGATGCAGACAGCGTGCGATTTCGAAAATCAATTAAATCAGGGTTCGCGAGTTGAACTCTTCCCTGAAAACCGAATCTTGAATTTGCAGATGGTGGTTTTTCTCCATAATCTGCATATGCGTATTCCTCCAGCAAATTTCCACCAGATGAGACTCGCTTAACGATTGTGCTTAGATCATTGGCAATGTAATGTTGCGCACTCCCAGCCTCGAAGGAGGCAAGAAGATCGTCAATTCTCAGTCCAAAAATGTGATCCTTAGGAAACCCGGCCGTCACTGACGCAATGTTCTGCCAGCTTTTGTAAAATAAATTTGTAAATTCTCCGGTTGAAGATATCTCTTGAAAAACACGGTTAAGAACATCCCTCTTAAAAAATTGCACTCGTGATGCAAGCTCCCCTCCCGAGCCAACCAAAGCGTTTCTAAAGTTGAAGCTGCTGGAAACCGCAAATACTTGGGAGTTCCCGTTTCTATCGTATGAGAGTGCCTGACTATTTACACTAGTGTGCTGCCTGAGAAGTAGCTGAACAGAATTTTTCAAGCCCGCTGACTTTTCCCACTGCCTCCCTGGCTCTCTGGAGCTTGGCTAAAATTTCCTCACCCTTTGCCCTCCACACGTATCGTTTCGGATTTAGTTCA
>JANOBW010000375.1:0-13415 GCA_031411855.1 Opitutia bacterium | reverse complement strand
GCGCCGGGCGGCTGGGCGTCCTTGCAGCGTTTGAATTCATCCTCCCAGAGGCGGAAGGGGCGGTCGCTGATCAGCTCGATGTTTTCCCAGCCAATGACCTCGCCGTTGTTGGAGTGGAGTTTGGCGTAGCGGGGTGAGACGTTGACCACCTTGGAGGCGTCGAGGCTGACCGTCTTGGCGATGACGGCACCCCAGCCCTCCTTGAAGGCGCGGTTGATGACGCTGAGGTTGGTGCCGGGCGGACCGGAGCCGATGACAAAGGGATTGGGGAGTTTGAGACCGTCAACAGTGGTGGCTAGTGTGGGCATGGGAGGAGGCAGTAATTAAAAATTAAAAATTAAGAATTAAAAATTGAAAAGCAGCGAGGCAGTGGGAAGCTATTTTACCGCAGGCGAGCGCGGATAGGGCCGAGGCAGTTCAAGGCAGTTTTTACCGCAGAAGGGCGCAGAATTGCGCAGAAGAGGAGGAAGACTGGGGCGCTTGGTCTTGGTGGTTCTCATTAGCGTTTATTAGCGAAGATTAGCGTTTCAGAACTGGTTCGGTGTAAGCGTGGAGACTGCCGTAAAAGTTTGAAGGGAGGGGACGGAGTGACCTTGCAAAGCTTTGAGGCTAAACGTGTCGGGGTGGCGGGGTTGGCTTGGTTGTTGCAAAGAAGGGAAAGGATTTCCAGCAGCAAATGTGCCGACATCGCCGCAAACTCCTGTAACGCCCCTCATGAACTTTTCCGCCGACCCCCAACGAACCATCGCCGAACTCAAGGAACTCCGCCAGTTGACGGGCGACGACGACGGAGCCCAGCGCGTGGCCTTCACCCCGGTCTGGGTGGCGACGCGCCAGTGGTTGAAGGCCAAGCTCTCCGGGTTGCCCGTGGAGGTCCATGAGGACGCGGCCGGAAACCTCTGGGCCACGCTCCGGGGCGACTCGGAAAAGGCCTTGCTGATGGGGGGCCACATGGACTCCGTGCCCAACGGCGGGTGGCTCGACGGTTGCCTTAACGTGTTGGCCGGACTGGAGATACTGCGACGGATCAGCGCCCAATACGCGGGCAGGCCGCCGGTGACGGTCCGCCTGGTGGACTGGGCCGACGAGGAGGGTGCGCGCTTTGGCAAAAGCCTGTTTGGCTCGGCCGCCTGCTCGGGCAACCTCGACATGGAGGAAGCCCGTGTGCTGAAGGACCGGGCGGGGGTTGCGCTGCCAGAGGCGCTCAAGGCCGTAGGTATTGATTTTGAGCGGGTTAAGGAGTCCGGGGTGGAACTGCAAAACGCCGCCGCCTATCTTGAGCTGCACATCGAGCAAGGTCCGGTGCTGCTCGACCTAGGCCTACCCCTCGGGGCCGTGCTCGGAACCTTTGGCGTGGAGCGCCATGCCATCACCTTCCATGGACAGGCGGCGCATTCCGGCAGCACCCCGATGAACCGCCGCAAGGACGCCCTGTTGGCGGCGGGGAAAATGGCCTCGGAAATTTATGCCATCGCTGAGAGGAGTGGCCAGGGAGTCTGCACCATCGGATCCTGCACGACCAGGCCCGGAATCGTGACCAGTGTGGTGGAGGAATGCCGCATCACGTTGGACCAGAGGCATTTGGACGCCGACAAGCTGGCCCGGATGCTGGCCGAGGCGAAAGAGGCCGGCGAGCGGTTCGCGCGGGAGGGAAACGTGAGGGTTTCCTGGGAAAGAATCTGGCAGATCGCCCCGCGACCCTTCGATCCCGAACTGATCTGCCTCTGCGACACCGCCATCCGCGAAACCTGCGGCGTTTCCCACCGGCTTCCCTCCGGGCCTTTGCACGACGCCGCCGAGGTGGCGCGGGCCGGGGTGCCCACGGTCATGATGTTTGTCCAGAGCCTGCATGGCATCAGCCACAACAAGATCGAGGACACGCGGGAGGAGGATCTGGCCCTGTGTGTCCAGGCCTTTGACCGGCTGGCCTCCAAGACCATCTCCTGGATCTGCCGCTGACCGCCCGGAGGTGTGGAGGCAGACGCAAAAAAGGCGGCATCTTTTGATGCCGCCAAGCTGGTAACAAGCGCGAGGGCTTCAGAAGGGCTCGTCCGCCACGGGACCGACGGCTTTGACCGCCTTCTTGGCGGTGCTTTTGCGGGCGGCCTTTTTGGAGGCCTTCTTGGGAGCGGCCTCGCCGTCGGCACCCTTTTCCTTTTTGGCCTTGGGTTCGCGGGGAGGGAAGTCGAAGCCGATGCCGGCGTTGGGTTTGACGAGGAGGAAGGCGTCGAATTTCCGCTTGGTGCGGTTCGACATAAACCCTTGGAGGAGATCGGTTTTCTTCTCGGAGAGGAGTTTCACGATCTGTTCGCGCGGGATGGGGAGGCCGAGCATGGTCTTGCCGAGGCTGAAGACGTTTTTGGCCTTGGCGGAGGCCACATCCTCGGGGTTGGCCCGGTAGCCGCGGGGTGTGTCGTAGATGGCCAGGCCGGAGGCGGGGCAGGTGCCCACGACCTCGCATTTGGCGTAGTCCACCGGCTCGTTGGCGGCCACGTCCACCTCGCCGTTGGCGTCAAGGCGGGGGGCGAATTCGAAGCTGATCTTCCAGTCCTCCCCGAGGACGAGTTTGGCCTTGTAGGGGCGGCCCATCTTGGAGCGGAAACCTTCGAGTGGTCCGATGGCCTTGTCCTTCAACAGGATGCCGAGTTCCTCCTCGGTCAGGTTGCGCTGGCCGATGGTGCGGTAGATTTTGACGAGCCCGTCCTGGGAGACGTAGGTGCGGAGCGATTCGCGCATCGGCAGGCCGTCCGTCGGGGACAGGATGGTGGTCTCGCGGGAGTCGGCGGAGTTTTCCGTGAAGCCCTTGATGTTCTCGACGATGGTGCGGGTCAGGTCGGAGATGCCTTTGATGAAGTTCTCGCGGGTGAAGTGGCCGGCCTCCATGTCCTTGAGCTGCTTTTCCCACTGGCCTGTGAGGGCGGGGGAGGTGAGCACCTCGACCTTGGTGGCGACGAGAAACTCCATGATGGTTCCGGCCTTGGCGGTGGGGATGAGCTCCTTGCCGCCGCGTTCCATGTATTTGGTGTTGACCAAGTTATCAATGATGGAAGCGCGGGTGGCGGGAGTCCCCAGGCCAGAGTCCTTCATGGCGGCGGCGTGTTCCTCGTCCTCGACGAGCTTGCCGGCGGTTTCCATGGCGGAGAGCAGGGTGGCTTCCGTGTAGCGGGGCGGCGGGCGGGTGGCGTCCTCCTCCAGTTCGCTGCCGATGACCCGGGCTTTGGCGGGGTTGCCGTCGGCGGCGGTGAGGGCGGGAAGCTGGACGGCCTGGTCCTTGTTTTTCTCCTCGGTGTCGGCCTCGCCCTTGCCGTAAACCTCAAGCCAGCCGGGGACGACCAGCACCTTGCCGGTGGTGAGGAAGGGGACCTCGCCGACGGTGGTCGTGCGGGTGGTGACGTCGAACTCGGCGGCGGGGTGGAAGACGGCGATGAAGCGTTTCACCACCATGTCGTAAATCTTGGCCTCCAGGTCTTTAAGGTCTGCCGTTTCCCCGGTGGGGATGATGGCAAAGTGGTCCGAGATCTGGGAGTTGTTGAAGACGGATTTGTCGCCGGGCTTGACCCAGTTGTTGTTCAGCACGCGTTTGGCGTGGACGCCGAGTCCGCCCTCGATCTGGCCGAGGGTTTTGCGGACGGTGTCGGGGTAATCCTCGGGCAGGGCGCGGGAGTCGGTTCTCGGGTAGGTCAGGACCTTGTGTTTTTCGTAGAGGGCCTGGGCGATCTTGAGGGTGCTGGAGGCGGAGAGTCCGAAACGGCCGTTGGCCTCGCGTTGCAGGGTGGTGAGATCATAGAGGCGCGGGGCGTTCTGGCGCTGGCGTTTCTTTTCGTCCACCGGGAAACCGATGGGTGATTTGGCCAGGCCGGCGAGGAGGCGCTCGGCCTCGGGTTTGGCCCAGTAGCGGTCGGCCTTGTCGTGCTCGTCCGCGCCCTTTTTGAAACCGGGTTTCTGGGCGATGCCGAAGTAGGTGCCCTCGGAGACCTGGAATTCGGCGGCGAGGCGCCAGTAGGTGCGGGGAACGAAGGCGCGGATCAGTTTCTCGCGCTCGTAAACGAGGGAAAGCGTGGGGGTCTGGACGCGGCCGAGGGAGGCGACGTTGCCGGCTCCGGCGCGGCCGAAAAGGCGTTTGGTGGCGGCGCGGGTGCCGTTGATGCCGATGAGCCAGTCGGCCTCGGAGCGGGAGCGGGCGGCGTCCTGCAGGGGTTTGAACTCCACCCCGTCACGGAGGTTTTTGAAGGCGGACTGGATGGCGGTCTTGGTCATGGACTGCATCCACAGGCGCTTCACCGGTTTTTTGCATTCCGCCAGCTCGTAGAGGTAGGTGAAGATCAGCTCGCCCTCACGCCCGGCGTCGCAGGCATTGATGACGGTTCCCACGTCCTTGCGGGACATCAGTTTGTCCAGCAGTTGGAAGCGGTCCTTGGCGTCCTCGCTGGGCTTGAGGCCGAACTTCGCGGGGATGATGGGGAGGGTTTCGAGGGTCCAGAAGGAGAGTTTTTTGTCTATGTCCTCGGGCATCTGGAGTTCGACCACGTGGCCCACGGCCGAAGAGATGATGTGGTTGTCGTCCTCATACCAATCGCCGCTCTTCTTGACTCCCAGCACTTTGGCGAGGTCGGTGGCGACGGAGGGTTTTTCGGCGATGACAAGGGTCTTCATGTGTTGGTTCAGTGTCGAAACGTGATGTGGGCAAACAGCGGGCCATGCGGTTCCGGGCGCGGATGGGCAAGAGAGAAAAGAAAACGGGTGTCTGATTTCGTCATAAACGCGTCCTGGTTTCTTCCCTGGGGAAGAGGGGTGGGGGTCCTTTCGCTCGCGTTATTCCGGTGCCCGGGAGTTTGGCGTGAAACTTCAAACCGGTGGGCGGAAACACCACTCTGGGGTGGGCTTCAGAAGTCCGCCGATATTTCGGAAGGATCCTTGCCGGCCGGGGCTTCGACGGGGGCGGGTTTGCCAAAGCGGGTGCGGAGGTTGGCGAGCACCACGTAGGCCACGGGAACGACAAAGATGGTCAGGAGTGTGCTGCTGATGATGCCGCCCACGACGACAAGTCCGAGGGGGCGGCGGCTTTCGGCGGCCTCACCCCAGCCGAGGGCGATGGGAAGGATGCCCACGATCATGCAAAGGCTGGTCATGAGGATGGGGCGCAGGCGGGTCCGGCCGGCCTCGCGCACGGCCTCAAGGGCGGAGACACCCTGGGCGACGCGGCGGTTGGCAAAGTCCACCAGGAGGATGGAGTTCTTGGTGTCGAGCCCGACCTGGAGGACGAGCCCCACCTGGCTGAAGATGTTGATGTTCATGCCGCTGGTGCGGGGCAGAAGGTCGGCGGCGATTTTGGCCCAGTCGGGCGCGTTGGGGACGAAGGTGGAGAAGCCCCACATCTGCCAGCCCATGTAGTTGAGCCAGCTCATCAGGTAGAGAATTCCGAAGGCCCCGACGAAGCTGAGCGGCACGGCCAGCATCACCAGGAGGGGGGAAGTCCAGCTTTCAAACTGGGCGGCCAGGACGAGGAAGACGCAGACGATGGAGAGCCCCATGAACATGTAGATCGTGGTGGAGGACTCGTTGAGGTATTTGGCGTCACCTTCCCAGGCCCATTCGAAGTCCTTGGGCATCTCTTTGTCTATGACCTCGCGGGCGGCCTTCATGGCATCCCCGAGGGCGACCCCGGTCTTGGGGGAGGCCTCGATGGTGGCGGAGCGGCGGCGCTTGTGGTGGTCAATCTGGTTCGGTCCCGAACCGGACTCCATGGTCACGAGATTGGAAAGCGGGATGAGCCCGCCGGAGAGGGTGCGGATGTTGATGTTGCTGATGTCGTTGGGTTCCAGGCGGCTGGAACGGTCAAGGCGGGCGATGACGTCGTATTGTTTCCCGTTCCGCTGGATGTTTCCGATGTCAATGCCGCCGACGAGGATCTGGAGGGTGCGGGCGGCATCCTCGATGGAGACGTTGAGGGCGGCGGCGCGGTCGCGGTCGAGGCGGAGGCGGACTTCGGGTTTGGAGAGCTCAAACTTGGCGCGGGGGCTGGAGAGTTTGTCGGTTTTGGCCAGAAGGCCGGCGATCTTCTGCGAGACCTCGGCCAGGCGGGGGAGGTCGGGGTGGGAGATGACGAGCTTGAAGGGCTGGTCGGTGAAGCCGGTGTCCACGGCCTTGGGCATGATCGGGATGGCGAAGGCGCCCTCGACATCGAGGAAGGCGTGGAAGAAGAGACCGTCGGGGTTGTAGAGGATGTCGCGGAGGTGGCGGCGTTTGCCCTCTTTCAGGCGGGCGAAGAGGATGCTGAAGGACGAGTCCCCGGGGCCGTTGAAGGGAAGGGCCACGGCGGCGAAGAAACTCTGCACTTCGGGGACCTTCTCGATGTAGCTCTCCATCTGCGCCATCATGCGGTTGGAGTAGTCCGGCGAGGAGCCTTCCGGGGTCAGGACGACGGCGACAAAGGAGCCCTTGTCCTCCTCGGGCAGAAACTCGCTGGAAAGGTTGTTAAAGAAGTATCCGGACAGGCCGAAGGAACCGAGAACGATGAGGCCGAGGACCCAGCGGTTGCGCAGGAAACGGTCGAGCATCGAGGTGTAGCGGCGGTGGATCCAGCCGAACACGGGGCCTTCGACGTGGGTGACGGAACGGGAGTCCGACCATTTGAAGGCGAGGAGGACCAGGCCGGTGAGACCGAGGCCGGCGAGGATGCCACCGCCCGCCCAGAGGAGGCGTTCGGAGTCGAGTTCCGGGTGGTTCCAGCCAAAGATGGCCCCGACGGGGGCGAGGATGAAGCCCAGCCATTTGGGGGAGTTGGAGCGGTCGAGGATCCGCGCCGACGCGGCCGGGGTGAGGGTGAGGGCGACGAAGCCCGAGATCACCACCGAGGCGGCGAGGGAGACGGCAAACTCGGTCAGAAGTTTGCCGGTCAGACCGCCGATGAAGGCGAGGGGAAGGAAGACGGTCGCGAGGGAGAGGGTGATGACGATGATGGCAAACCCCAGTTCGCGGGCGCTGCGTTTGGCGGCCTCAATCGGGGTCAGCCCCTCTCCAATGAGACGGGAGATGTTTTCCAGGACGATGATGGCGTCGTCCACCACCAGACCCACGGCCAGCACCAGCGCCAGAAGGGTGAAGCTGTTGATGGAGTAACCCATGGCCCAGAGGACCCCGAAAGTGCCGATGACGGAAACGGGGATGGCCAGGGCCGGGATGAGGGTGGCCCGGAGGTTTCCGAGAAAAAGGAAGACGGTGATGACCACCAGGATGGAGGCCAGACCGATGGTCTCAAAGACCTCCTTGATGGACTTCTCGATGTGGACGGATTCGTCGTAGGGGAAGTCCCACTGGATGGCGGGTGGCAGGGACGGGCCGATCTCGGCCATGCGGGCCTTGACGAGGCGGGCCACATCGAGGGTGTTGGCCTTGGACTGGCGGACAATGCCGAGGCCGATGGAGGGGCGGCCCTTGAAGCGGCCGATGACGCGGTCGTCCTGGTCACCCTCGGCCACCCGGGCGACATCGCGGAGGCGGACCTCGCCACCGCCGGGGAGGGATTTCAAAATGATGGCACCGA
Source organism: Opitutia bacterium (assembly GCA_031411855.1). Classification (GTDB taxonomy): domain Bacteria; phylum Verrucomicrobiota; class Verrucomicrobiia; order Opitutales; family JANOBW01; genus JANOBW01. The sequence continues at coordinate 5,872 of JANOBW010000375.1, read as the reverse complement.
ATTCCTCGGGAGTGCCGAGTTTGCCTTCAAACTGGACCTGGAGCTCGCGGTCGAGGCCTTCGACACGGCCGGCCGGGAGGCGGAGGTTTTCGCGGCGCAGGGCGCGTTCCACATCAAGGATGGTGAGTCCCCGGGAGGTGAGTTGGGCGGAGTCGAGCCAGACCCGCATGGCCAGGCGTTTCTCACCGCCGAGGATGATGGAAGCCACGCCGGGAACGGTTTGCAGAAGCTGTTTCACCTGGATGTCCGCGATGGTGGAGAGTTCGCGGGTGCCGATGCTGTCGCTGAAAAAGGCGACCCAGATGATGGGGCGGGCGGAACTGTCCTGCTTGGAGACGACGGGTTCGTCCACCTCGTCGGGAAGGAGGGAGCGCACGCGGCTGACGCGGTCGCGGACGTCCTGGGCGGCGACGTCCACGTTGCGTTCCTGAACAAATTCGACGGTGATGGAGCTGACTTGTTCTTTGCTGGAGGAGCTGAGGAGCTTGATGCCGTCCACGCTGGAAATGGCCTCCTCCAGACGCTCGGTGATTTCGGTTTCCACGACCTCGGCGGAGGCGCCGGGGTAGGTGGTGAGGACGTTGACCACGGGTGGGTCCACGTCGGGCAGTTCACGGACGGGCAGGCCGAGAAAGCCGACGATGCCGAAGACGATGATGGTCAGGCTGAGAACCGTCGCGAGGATCGGCCGCCGGACGCAGATTTCGAGGAAATTCATGTGGGTAAACCCTTGGTGAGGGGGTTATTTCTTGGGCTCCGGCTTGGCGTCCGGGGGAGTCATGGGCGGGAGGAGGGGGGCGTTGGGCTCTAACGTCCTGGCATCAGGCACGCCGTGGGAACGGGACTTCACCGAGATGTCCACCGGCATGCCGGGGAAGAACACCTTCTGGGTTCCCTCAATGACCACGAGTTCGCCTTCGGCGAGACCGGAGGTGACTTCGGTTTCCGTGGGCAGCTGCCGGCCGATGGTGACCGGGACGAACTCGGCTTTGTTTTCCTTGTTGATGCGGTAAACGAGGGGCTTGCCCCCTTTGAACATGACGGCGGCCTGGTCCACGAGGAGGGAGGGTTTGGCGGCGGTGAAACTGAGGTCCACCGTGGCGAAAAGGCCGGGGCGGAGCGCGCCCTTGGGGTTGGCCACCTCGGCTTTGACGAGGAGGGTGCGGGTGCCGGCGTCCACCTGGGCGGCGATGAAACGCAGCTTGCCTTTGATGGGGGTGGCGTCGCCGGGGAAGGTGAGGCTGACCTCTTGTCCGAGGGCGAGTTTGGGAACTTTGGTTTCGGGAACGCCAAAACTGACATCAAGGGGGTCGAGGCGGGTGAGGGTGGCCAGTTCCTGTCCACGGTTGAGCCATTGTCCGCGGCTGACGAGTTTGCGTCCGACCACCCCTTCAAACGGCGCGGTGACGACGGCGTCGGTCAGTTCGGCCTTGATGAGATTGACCGCGGCCTCGGCGGCCCGGACAGCTCCGGAGGTTTTGTCGAACTCGCTTTTGCTGACCAGCGTGGGATTCGAGGCTTTGGCGGAGTTGAGACGTTCCAGATCGGAAAGGGCGACGGCGAGGTCGGATTCGGCCGAGGCGAGGCGCGGCCGGAGCTTGGATTCGTCGAAGCGGAAGAGCACCTGCCCTTTGGTCACGAGGGAGCCTTCCTCGGCGGCGATCTCGAGAAGTTCCCCTTCGATTTCGGTTTTGAGGGTGACCTGGTCGCGGGCTTCAAGCGAGCCGCTCAGGCGGAGGGAGTCCTCCAAGGTGGCGGACCTCACGGGAGCCACCACCACACGGGAATTCATGGGAGGCTGGGGGAGTGGCGGAACCTTGCCGCAACCGGACATGACGGCCACCGAGGCCAGAAAAGTTAAGGAGGAGAGGACAGGACGTGGCATGTTAAAAATGGACTGAGAGAAGGAGCAGGTTTTGCGCCGAAGCAAACTTATTCAAACGTTTGTTTGAATTTTGTGAATTTATGTTCGCTGAGTTTTCCTCATGCGATAGTCCGTCCTCAAGCGGTGGGACGCCTGCAATCACCGGTCAGCCCCTTCTCCGTCCGTCCGGCAAGGGCGGCTGGATAATTGAGCCGGTCCCGGCACTTTGGCCTCCACATGAACAAGGTTTTGAGCAAGCCATCCGACCCCCGGGTCATCATCATCGCCGGCGTCACGGGCGGCATCGGCTCGGCCCTGGCCAGGCAGCTCTGGAGCCAGGGGTGTCTGGTGGCAGGTTTCGCGCGTCACCAGGACCGTCTGGACGCCCTGACGGAGGAGTGTCCGGGGATGGAGTTAAGCACTTTGGATGGTTGCGATTCGAGCGGCGTGGAGGCCTTTGCGGCGGCGGTGGAGGCCCGTCATGGCCGGATTGACGGCTACGCGCACTGCATCGGGTCGCTTTTGCTGAAGCCGGCCCACATCACCCGTGACGAGGAGTGGTTTCAGACGCTCAATGTGAACCTCTCGACCAGTTTTTACGGCCTGCGGGCGGTGGTGAAGGTGATGCAGAAACACGGCAAAGGCTCGATTGTGATGACCAGTTCCGTGGCGGCGAAGATGGGTCTTTCCAACCATGAGGCCATCGCCGCCGCCAAGGCCGGGGTGGAAGGCCTGGTCCGCGCGGCGGCCGCGACCTATGCGCCCCGGGGAGTGCGGATCAACGCGGTGGCACCCGGATTGGTGGAAACCCCTTTGACGGAAAGACTTCTGAGCAATGAGCAGGTCAGGAAAGTTTCGGAAAAAATGCACCCTCTCGGTTTTATCGGCCGGCCCAGTGATGTGGCGGGCCTGATGAGCTGGCTTTTGACCGACGAATCGGCCTGGGTCACGGGACAGGTGTGGAGTTGCGACGGGGGGATGGCTGATTTACGGGCCCGGTGAGGGCCTTGGCCTCAGCGTGTTATTTTCACCCGCAGGAAACTTTTGCCGTTGAAAGCGGGAACGGTCACGGTGACGGGGCCCGCGGTGTTGGCGGCCCCGGTGCTGGAGTAAATGGGGGTCCAGTTTGGCGAGGAAACATCCTCGGCGGACTCCACCGTGTAAATCAGATCCGGGAGCTCCTGACGCTGGAAGGTGATCTGCGGAACATGTCCGGAGGTGAGCGTGGTGAAGGGGTGTGACAGGGAGTTGCCGGAAGCGGGGAGGGTGCCGAAGGCGTATTCCAGCAGGTTGCTGTGCCCGTCCTTGTCGGGGTCGGAAAGATCCGTCGTGGACGGGCTGTCCGCGGTGGTGCCGAAGTTTTTGAAGCGCCACATCTCCAGATTGGAAATGACCGGAGGGACGGCGGGGGTGGTCACGACGACGGTGCCGGAGCTGCCCTGATCACCCAACTCGTTTCGGGCAAAGAGTTTGAAGTGATAGGTGGCGGAGGCGGCCAAGCCGGTTACGGCGCAGGTGGTGGTATTGGCGGCAAGGGTGGCGGCCGGGGAAAAGACCGTCCCATCGGTCGAGACCTGGAGCAGAAAGTTATCCTCGTTGGCGGAGGTGTCGTTCCAGAAAAGCTGAACGCCGGTGGTGGAGGTGGCGAGGGCGGCCAGGCCGGCCGGAGGTGTAGGGGCGGAATCCGGTCCCTTGACGAGGGTGAAATAGTCGGCGATGACCCCGTTTTCCCGAAGAAAACGGACATCGAGGCGGTTGCCGGCGACGTCCACAATCAGGGAGCCCAACTGATTGAGGGACAGGAACATGGCCGGGTGGTTAAGCGCCCCTCCGCTGATCTGCCCGGAACTGCCGTTGACGACATAGACCGTGCCCTCCCTCGGGGTCATGGCGAGGTGGGGTTTCCGGTAGGGGCCGGTGGTGTCGTTGTTTCCCGAGCCGGCGTTTTTTTGGTTGGCCGGTGAAAAGGTGGAGGAGAGCCCGTAATGGCCGTCCAGAAGGTAGGAACGCTCGTAACAATGGCTGTGCCCGCTGAGGACGAGGTCCACCCCGAAACCTTCCAGGATCGGAAGGATGTTCTGGCGCATCTCAATGAGCTCGACCTCGACGTCGGAATTATGGGAACCCCTGGTGTAGGGGGGGTGGTGGAAAAATGCCACCGTCCAGGGCAGGAGATTGGCCTGGAGGTCGGCCTGGAGCCACTGAGCCATGGCCCCGTTTGAGGCGCGGCTGGACACCATGGAATCAAGGCAGACGAAGTGGATGTTTCCGTGGTTGAAGCCGTAGTAATACTCGGTGCCGGAAGCGACTCCTCCCGCCTCTCCGTTCGTGGGGAGGGTGAACATCGCCAGGTAGGGCATGGTGGGGCCGCCGCCCGAGGAATAGGTCTCATGGTTGCCAATCGTGGTCCAGAGGGGCAGTTGGCGGAGTTGGGTGGGATACATGTTATAGACCCCTGCCTGGTAGTGTTCGTCTGCTCCGAACGGGTAGGCGTTGTCGCCCAGCATCATCATGAACTGGGAGGGAGCCGCCGCCTGGTAGCTGGCGAAGGCATTTTTCACGGCGGCGGCGTTGGCATTGCCGGTGCCGGAATCACCGAGAGCCCAAAAACGGATCGGGGCCGTGGAACCGGTGACGGGGGCGGAGGTGAAAAAACAGTCGGAGGGGGTGGCAAGGATCGTGCCGTCGGCCTCGACTTGGTAGTAGATTTTGGTGGAGGCGGTAAGCCCCGTCAGCCGGACTTCATGTTCGGTGGTGGCCACCGTTTCGGAGGCCGATTGGGAGAGGGTGCCGGCCGCCGTGCCAAACCGGACCGTTCCCAGCGATGCCTCATCGGTGCGCCAGCGCACACTGAGGGCGGTGGGGGAGGAGTTTTGCAGGTAAGGCCCCCGTGTCAGGGCTGGAACTGCGAAAAGGGTGGAACTGACACACCACAGGCAGAGGGAGGGCAGGGATTTCATTCAGCAGGCATTCCTTCGGGATAAAGGGGTGATCCGAAACATGTTAGGATATTCCTCTCCGTCAAGAGCCGGAAAGCCGGCGCCACAGCGGTTACCCCGTCTCCTTTTAGACTGCGCGGGGAATCAGGGCGAGCCCTTGATGATGCTGAAATGGTCGTCCACCTCGCCGGTTTCCCGGAGCATGTTGACGTCGAGACGGTTTTTGTTCACATCCACGACGAGTGATCCCAACTTGTTGAGGGAGATAAACATGGCCGGGTGGTTGAGCTTGACCTCCTTGCCGCCGGTCTTGCCGGAGCTTCCCTCCACGACATAGACGGTCCCTTGGTGGGGAACCATGCCCGGCCCCGATTTCCGGTAGGGCCCGGTCTCGTCGCTGTTGCCGGATTTGCCGTCCTTGACAAAGGCGTCGGTGAAGGTGGAGGAGTTGCCGTAGTGCCCGTCAATGAGTTTGGAACGCTGGTAAACGTGGCTGTGCCCGCTGAGGACGAGGTCCACCCCGTAACCCTCCAGGATGGGGAGGAAGTTTTTCCTCATCTCGATGAGCTCGATTTCGGTGTCGGAGTTGTGGGTGCCCTTGTCGTAGGGCGGGTGGTGGAAAAAGGCGATGTTCCAGGGTTGGAGGCTGGCCTGGAGATCGGACTGGAGCCATTTCGCCATGGCCCCGTCCTTGGCCCGGCTGCTGAGCATGGAATCCAGGCAGATGAAGTGGATGTTGCCGTGGTTGAAACTGTAGTAGTATTCCGTGCCCGAAGGCACGCCGCCGGCCTCACCTTTGGTGGGAAAGGTGAAGTTTTGAAAATAGGGGATGCCCGTGGCGCCCTTGCCGCTGTAGGTCTCGTGGTTGCCGAGGCAGGACCAGAGGGGAAGCTGCCGGAGCTGGGTCGGATACATGTCAAACACCGCCTCCTGGTATTGTTCGTCCGTTCCTTTCGTGTAGGCGTTGTCACCGAGCATGATCATGAACTGCGCCGGGACCTTGGCATGCACGGTGGCGAAGGCGTCGCGGACAGCGGCGGCATTTTTGTCGGCGGTGCCCGAGTCACCC
>JANOBW010000374.1:0-7392 GCA_031411855.1 Opitutia bacterium | reverse complement strand
CATACAAATTAAAAATTAAGAATTAAAAATTAAAAATTGAAAGGCATATTGAGCTGCAAGTTGGAATGGAGGGTTCACTGGTAACTGAAAGCTGGTGTCTTGGCTCATTACTAATTACTAATTCTTAATTATTAATTAGTAAGCGCGGCCTCCGCGCTTACTGAAGAAGTGCAGGAAGGCTTGGTTGGCGGTGCGGGTGCCGCCGGGGGTGGGGTAGTCGCCGGAGAAATACCAGTCGCCGGAGTTGCCGGGGAGGGCGGTGTGGAGGTCGGGGATGGTTTGGAAGAGGATGACGATTTCGCCTGCCCACTCCATCTTGGGGCGGACGAGGTTGGTGATCTCGCGGGCCAGTTCGGCCTCGGTGAAGGGGGCGTAAACGGCCTTCACGGCGTTGCGCATCTCGTGAAGCGGTTTGGCGAGTTCGGCGCGGCAGGCGTCGGCGACCTCGTCGAGGAGTTTTTCGCGGCCGGACTGGCGCAGGAGGGAAACGGCGGCCTGGAAGGCGATGAAGCGGCCGAGTTCGCTCATGTCTATGCCGTAGCAGTCGGGATAGCGGATCTGGGGGGCGGTCGAGGCGATGACGAGCTTGGTCGGGTTGGTGCGGGCGAGAATCTTAAGGATGCTTTGCTTCAGGGTGGTGCCGCGCACGATGGAGTCGTCCACCACCACCAGAAAGTCATTGGGTTGCACGACGCCGTAGGTGATGTCGTAAACGTGCGAGGCCAGTTTGGTGCGGGATTTCTCCTGGGAGATGAAGGTGCGGAGCTTGATGTCCTTGTGGGCGATCTTCTCCCCGCGCGGCCAGTTGTCGAGGATGAGGGCGTCGAGCAGGTCGGGGGTGAGTTTGCCGGCGGCCTGGGCGTCGAGCAGGGCCTGGCGGACCTCGGCGCGGCGGTGGAGGCGGAGGGCGTCCATCAGGCCGTAGTAGGCGCTTTCGGCGGTGTTGGGGATGTAGCTGAAGACGCTGTTGGTGAGGTTGTTGCCGATTTCCCTGAGGATGGCGGGAACGAGGGCGGCGCCCAGCGCCTTGCGTTCCTTGTAGATGGCGGCGTCGTTGCCACGGGAGAAATAGATGCGTTCGAAGGAGCATGACTTGCGCTCGCGGGGTTCGAGGATCTCGACCATCTCGATGTCGCCGTTGCGGCGGAGGAGCAGGGCCTGGCCGGGGGGCACCTCGCGGATCTCGGAGTCGTTGACGCCGAAGGCGGTCTGGAGCGGGACCCGCTCGGAGGCGACGGCGGCCACATCTTCGTTAACGTAATAATAACAGGGGCGGATGCCGTTGGGGTCGCGCAGAACGAAGGCGTCGCCATGGCCCACCACGCCGGAGATGGCGTAGCCGCCGTCCCAGTTGGTGGCGGCGGCGCGGAGGACGCCGGCGAGGTCGAGCTTTTCGGCGATGACGGCGGGGATGTCGGCCCCGGGGGTTCCTTTGGCACGTTCCTCGCGGTAGATGCGGGTGTGCTCCTCGTCGAGGTGGAAGCCGATCTCCTCCAGGACGGTCTGGGTGTCGGTGGAAAACACCGGGTGCTGGCCGCGGTCAATGAGGACCTGGTTGAGGTCCTCGGTGTTGGTCATGTTGAAGTTTCCCATGACCATCAACGACTTGGTCGGCCAGTTGGAGGGGCGGAGGTAGGGGTGGCAGCACTCGATGTCGTAGTTGCCGGAGGTGCCGTAGCGGAGGTGCCCGAGGAGGACCTCGCCCCCGAAGTCGAAGTGTTCCTTGACCGAGGCCGCGCCGACCGGGGAGATGCGGCCCTCGGCCAGGAGGGCGTCATATTGGTCGAGCCGGGTTTCGAAGATGCTGAGGAGGGCGTTGGACTTGTCCGACCGTTCGCGAAACATGTAGGGCTGGCCGAGCGGCATGTTCAGTTTCACGCAGCCGATGCCGGCCCCGTCCTGACCCCGGTTGTGCTGCTTCTCCATCAGCATGAAAAGCTGGTTGAACCCGTAAAGGGCGTTGCCGTGTTTCTCGACGTAGTGGGCCAGGGGTTTGCGCAGGCGGACGAGGGCGATGCCGCATTCGTGTGTGATGAGTTCGCTCATGGTCCGTTGGAGTTTAGGGAAAAGCGTGTGAAAGCACGCGGGCCGCCGCTCCTCGGCAAGGCGAAACAAGGTTGTCCATGGCGGAAGGCGGAGAAGAAACGGGTTATCAGCCGGGCGGGTTCGTCACATGAGCCGGGATTCTGACCCGGGTCACTTTTTGGCGGGTTCGGCCGGGGCCGCCTCGGGGAAGAGTTTGTCGAGTTCCTTCTCGGGATCCAGGTGGCGGATTTCCGTGATGTTGCCGCTGTCGTTGAGGCTCAGGACGGTGAGTTTCCCCTTGGAGACGGGGTAGCGTTCGAGCAGTTTTTCCGCATCACCCAGCAGGATGGGATGGGGATATTTTTTCATCTTGGGCAGGGCGAAAAAGCGGCCCACGGAGGGCATGCCGTAGATGTTGGCGATGAAGGCGGCCTTGTGGTCGGGGAGCCAGGCCGCGCCCTTCTTGGCGAAGTAGCCGTTGGCCTCCTTGCCCTCGCTCATGTTGAAGCTCACGATGACCGTGGTGACCTTGCCCGGCACAAAGGTGTAGGGTTTCTCGTGCTGGTCGTTGACCGTGAAGGCGTCGAGTTTGTCACCCACCCGGTAGGGGTCGGCGGCAAAAAGACCGGGGGCGAGAAACAGAAAGAAGGAGGCGCAGCGGAGAAGGAGGGACGAGGGCATGAAGGGCAACTGGCCACAAGAACCCACCTTCGTCAAACCCGGGTGTGGGAAAACGCCGTGGCAGCCCCTGGGGCATGATCGCTCGAACCCGCTCTTGCGAAACACCGGGACCGGCCTACGTTTCAAGGTCAGTTTTGAAACCGTCCTTGAACAGTCCAGCGCAGACCATGCCCCCCGACAGGGAGTCGGGAACGCGTGCCGGTGTGACTTGGACGGCCGCCCTGGGGGTTTCCGTGCTTTTTCACCTGCTGGTGTGGCAGGGTGCCCCGGATTGGAAGTCGCCCCCTTTTCCCGCGGATGGGGCTCAGCCGGTGGAGGCGGAGGAGGGGCCTTCCCAGATCGAACTTGTCTTTGAAGGCTCCGCGCCCGCTGTGCCGGTTCCTGAAGTCAAGCCCCCGGAACCGGCCCAGCCGGCAAACTTTGGCCAGGTAAACCCCGATCTGCCGGCCGAGGAACCCGATCGGGAGGATTTTTTCGGGGCAGCCAACCAGCGGCAGGCCCAGAAATCGCCCATGTTGAAGGAGCCTGAAACGGTTTCCAAAATCGAGGGCGAGCTGGCCGACTCAACTTCGGTGAAAACCGGCCACAGCATTTCAGAGGGAACTCCCGAAATGCTGCCCGGTGCCTACAACCTTGGAGGTGCGACCAAACCGGGCCAAAACCTCCCCCGACAGGCGTCTGCTCCTGCCCCCGCGCCACCGCAGCCTTCGTTCTACGAGGCGCGTCCCGACTTGGAAACCACGCCGGACGGGCTGGCGAGCCGGCTGTCACCCGCCGAGAAAGGCAGGGAGGAGGCAGCCGGAAAAAAGGCGAATGATTCGACCTCCCTCGTGGCCTTGAATCTGCCCGAATCCCCGCAGCGACGGGAGGGGGCGGAACAGGGAGGCACTGCCTCCGCCGCCGAAGCCCAGCGAAACGGGGTGCCCGCCCCACGCCCCCGCCCCAAGCTGAGTCCCGATGTGTTTTCCCAGGTCGTGATGAAACGTGATGGCAACGCCCAGCAGGCCGCCGGACAGGCCCTGAACCTGAAGTTTTCCCAATACGGGGAGTATCTGGCCAAGATGTTCGAGTCCATCGAGGCCCGCTGGCACGAGCTCAACCGGACCGTGCCCTCCATCAGCGGCGAGGTGGGAACCGATGCGCTTATCCTCTTCCGCATCAACCGCCTGGGTGAGGTGGTTTCCTGCGAGATCCGGCGCTCCACCACCTCAAGGGTGACGGCCTCGGTCTGCATGGACGCGATCAAATCGCGCGCCCCCTACGGGCCTTGGACGGAAGAGATGGTGCGGGTGCTCAACGAGGAGGAGGAAATCGTCATCCACTTCCATTACCGCTGAGGCTGTGGCTCAGGCGGCGGCCGAGGCGGCCCGGCGGATCAGCCGTTTCCAGGCCCAGACCAGGCCGAATTCGGCGGTGCAGACCAGGACGATGCAAGCCCCGGGCGGGGCGTCGCTCAGCCAAGAGAGGTGCAGCCCGATCACGGCGGCCGCGACCGACAAGGCCGAGGCCGTGGCCATGACCCGGAGGAGGTTTCCGCCCAGCAGCGCGGCGGTGGCGGCCGGGGTGACGAGGAGGGCGCTGGTCAGGACCACACCGACCGCCTGCATGGCGCCAACCGAGGTGAAGGCCGTTAAGAGGAGGAGAAGACGCGTCAGGTTTTCCGGGCGGGTGCCGATTTGCCCGGCATAGACGGGATCGTAGGAGGAGAGCTCCAACTCTTTGTGCAGCAACGACAATACAAGAAAAACGGGCACGGTGAGACCGGCCAGGAACCAGAGTTCGGCGGGGGCCACGGCGAAGAGGTGTCCCTTGAGGGCGTCCTCCAGGCTGCGCGAGGGGGCGAAGTGCATGAGCACGAGGCCGAGGGCAAACATGGCGCTGACCACGATCCCCGTGGCGGAGTCCTCCCGGACCATGTGGCGGCGGCTCAGAAAACCGACGGTAACCGCGGTGAAGAGGGCCGCGCCCACCGCTCCCCACAGCGGATGGATCTGAAGCAGCAGGGCGGCGCCCACCCCCGGCAGGATGGTGTGGGCGATGGAGTGGCTGAGGAAGGCGATGCGGCGCAGCACCACATAGGTCCCCACCACGGCGCAGTTCACCCCGATGAGCACCGCCGCCAGCAACGCGGTGCGCATCCATTCGGTCTGCCAGGGTTCAAAAAGCCACTTCAGCATGGGTCATCTGCGTGTGACCGTGGCAGGTCGAAACCGGAAAGGGGAGCAGGAAAACAGTTTTTGTGAGGCAACCTCATTTCTTCGCTTTGAGCTTCAATCCTGTCATATAGCCTTGGGGGTGAAAGGTCGTTTTCAACGGTGTAAATCATTCTAAATTAACGCAAATTGCCTTTTTTTCTCGACGCTCTTGGGGCCGCATCACTTATGATACAACTTTCCCATGCTCACCCTCGAGAAATTTTCCTTAGGTGTCGGCGACCGCTTCGCCCACCAGGCCAAGGCCCAGCTCCGCGCCTGCCAGTTGATCGCCGCCGACGGCTTTGAAGTGGTTCCGGTCTGGAACAAGTCCAACCGGGAGCACACCTTCATCGGCTCCGAGCCCTCCAGCGTTCTTCATGCGGCCAAAAACGCCGTGGCCGAGCTGGGTTGGAAACAGGGCTGGCACGTGGATGCCGACCACATCCGCCTCGAAACGGTGGACCGTTTCATCCCGCACTCCGACTTTTTCACCCTGGACGTGGCCGACTCGATCGGAAAACCCGCCCCCGAGGCCGAGGTCAACGCCTTCCTCAGCCGCCACCCGGAGCTGGTCGGCACCGTCGAGATCCCCCGCATCGCCACCGCTTTCCAGATCACCCGCGGGGAGGTCGTGCGCGTGGTCCAGAAGTTCCTCCAGGCCGTGCAGGACGCCGGTAAAATCTACCGCCACATCTGCGCCAAGAAGGGCTCGAACCACTTCATTGCCGAAATATCCATGGACGAGACGGACGCCCCGCAGACTCCTCCGGAGCTTCTCATCATCCTGGCCGCCATCGCCGACGAGCAGATCCCCATCCAGACCATCGCGCCGAAGTTCACCGGCCGTTTCAACAAGGGCGTGGATTACGTGGGCGACCTGGTCCAGTTTGAGAAGGAGTTTCACGACGACCTCGCCGTCATCGCCTTCGCCATCGCCCGCTACGGGCTGCCCGCCAACCTCAAGCTCAGCGTCCATAGCGGCAGCGACAAGTTTTCCCTCTATCCCATCATCCGCCGCACCCTCCCGAAGTTCAACGCCGGCCTGCATGTGAAGACCGCCGGAACGACCTGGCTGGAGGAACTCATTGGTCTGGCCGAAGCGGGTGGGGAAGGCCTCGCCCTGGTGAAGGAAATCTACGCCTACGCCATGGAGCACGTGGACGAGCTGACCGGCCCCTACGCCTCGGTCATTGACATAAAACCTTCGCAACTGCCTTCGGCCCAAGAGGTCAACGGCTGGACCAGCGACCAGCTCACCGGCGCCCTCCGCCACATCCAGGGCCACCCGCTCTTCAACGCCAGCTTCCGCCAACTCCTCCACGTGGCCTTCAAGATCGCGGCCAAAAAAGGCGACCGCTACCTCAACCTGTTGAAGGCCAACGAGGCCGTCGTGGCCAGGAACGTCACGGAAAACCTCTACGACCGCCACCTGCGTCCGCTTTTCGTGGGCTGAAACGCCATGCGCTCCGCCATCACCGTCTCCCTTGTCCCCCAGGCCCGGGGAGGCCCCTTTGTTTTCTGGGACGGCCTGGAGGACGCCTGTGTGCGGGCCGCCGCCTTGGGTTTCGACGCCATTGAAATCTTCCCCCCGGACGCCTCCGCCCTGGATGTCACCGCGATCAAGTCCTTGATGGCCAAACACAAACTGTCCGTCGCCGCCGTCGGCACCGGGGGAGGTTGGGTGGCTCACAAGCTCACCCTGACCAGCCCCGATCCGGCCATCCGCGCCCGTGCCCGTGAGTTCATCCGCGGCATCATCGCCGTGGCCGCCGCCCTGGGAGCTCCCGCCATTCTTGGCTCCATGCAGGGGCGCTGGGAAGGGGACGTTTCCCGTGAGCAGGCCCTGGTCTGGCTGGGCGAGGCCCTCGAAGACCTCGGAGAACATGCCGCGCGCCTCGGCCAGGTCTTCCTCTATGAGCCGCTCAACCGCTACGAGACCAACCTCATCAACCGCCAGGCCGACGCCGCCGCGTGGGTGAAAACATTGAAGACCAAAAACATCCGTCTCCTCAGCGACCTCTTCCACATGAACATCGAGGAGTCCGACCTGGCCGCCGCCCTGCGCGAGGCCGGTCCGCTTGTCGGCCATGTCCACTTCGCCGATTCCAACCGCCGGGCCATTGGCTGGGGCCACACGAATGTCGCTCCGGTCATCGCCGCCCTGCGCGGCATCGGCTACCAAGGCTACCTCTCGGGCGAACTCCTGCCCCTGCCGGATTCGCAAGCCGCCGCCAAGCAGACGATGGAGAGTTTCCGCAGGTTTGTGGGCTGAATCGTAAACTATTCACCTTCAAACCAATGGTATCCATGAACCGCATGAAACAAACGGCTTCTCATTCGTGGCCATCCGTGAAATTCGTGGACCAATCCTGCCTCGGTTAAATTTAATAAAAAGTCCCATGCTCAAAACTTCCCTGACCCACCCCGACATCCTGCGCGTCCTAGCCAAGGCCGGGCACCACTCCAAGATTCTCATCGCCGACGGCAACTA
>JANOBW010000373.1:0-7139 GCA_031411855.1 Opitutia bacterium | reverse complement strand
AATTTTTAGTAGAGTCGTTTTTCCAGATTGTTCATCCCCAAAAATGAGATAGCGATTTGATTTATCGCAAGTATCCGTTGCTGGATAAATTTGGGCGAGTTTATCTAAATTTACGCCAACTCGTTTTAGATCCGGACAAATACCTATGTCGTCTAAGGAAAGTCGAGATTTATTTCTATGTGAAAAATTGACATCAAGATCGTTGATCCAAAGTTCGTGGCTAGCAGTGAAGGTAATGTTTTTTGGTAAATTGTCCACTTTTCTGGTATTTGAACTAGTGAAAACTTTTTTAATGCCTTGAATAACATCAAGCCATGCTTCGTCTCTATTTTGCCAAGTTTCAATTGGCCTTGCATCTTTTGGCAGAGCTTGAATATCTCCTAAATGTGAATCTTTCCAATCACAAGGTCTTACGATAATTGGGATTATCTCTGCTGTTCCGTTTTTATGTAATTCGATTGCTTTTTTAACCTCTATGTCATAGCAATAATCTGATGCAATGAAATTTGCACTTAGTAAAAAAACAATGACATCGGATGAAAGTAAGTTGCAGTCAATTTTGTCTTTCCATAGCTCGCTGGCCGAAATTTTGCGATCATGCCATGATTCGACTAAACCATTTCGTTTTAATAAAGACAGGTGTGTGTCGAGATCATTTTTATGTTTTTCATCTTCATGTGAGTAGCTTATAAAAATCTTTTTCATGTTAATAATAGGATTTGCAAAATAGTAGGTTCAAATTTGTTGAGACGACTCGGCTTGGTTACTGAAGTTTTGTTTATTTTCATAATAGGCTTAGGGATGTTTTCTTTAGACTTAACCAGTCTCTAACTGGTTGGGTATAACTAACCCAATTTTTGTGTTTTGCGGCTAGGGGAACTATTTGTGCAAGTTGAACATCGCGATTTTCACCGAGAATTTCACTCAACTCGTCAATGAAAGCATGCGTGTCGGCAGGATTAATAATTTCTGTTGCTAATCTATGTATCTCTTTCTCGCTTACATTCATTGTGGCGGGGTCCTGGCTTATTATTAATTGGTGGAGAAAAGGCTCTGGTTTAATGCCGTTTGGTAGCTTTAAATCACAGATTTTTTGCGGCATAATAGTTCTGATTCTAGTCGCATTTTCATCATTTCCACTACATGCCGAATTAATGAGATTCTGCCTTTCTTCTGCCTTAAGATGAACATCTCCATCAAGAACAAATAAACTATTATCACAACTTTCACCCTTAATGAGTAGACCAGAAAGGACAGCAAAACAGTTTTGCGCTGAACCAAACCTTATTATTTTTACATGACGTGGAATGCCTAGCTCCATCGCGATATGTCTCACGATTGTTTCGGCAAGGCGATCTTCTACAAAAACTTCTATTTTTCGCTCTTGCTTACCGGTCAGTCTTCTCAGAGAGTCTGGGTCGGTTGATGGGAAGCAACGATGGCGAGCAGGTGTTTGAGTTGAATCTCTATGTAAATGACGTATGTTAATTAATTCCTGAAGACCTAATAATTCCTCCCTGTGTGAGGTAAATACGATTTGTTTTGCGTTGGAATTTTTAGTGCAATGCTCGTTGAGGTGTTCCATGAGTTTAACGAGAGCATCGCCGTGTAAAAGAATATCAATCTCGTCTATCAATATTAACGCATTTTTTCGAGTTTTTTCAATTTCAGAGAGCATCGCAAAAAGTCTTTGCTCTCCTGCTCCCATTGTTACGCTTGGATAAGTTCCGCAGTCTGAACGTTCGAAAGTTATATACTCACGTGTCGGAAAATTCGTGAGGGTAAGTTTTGATGCAGTGATGTAGTTGGCATTTAATATTTTTCCAACAGCTTCTAGCGCGCGGGAGCACGGCTTTTCAGTAAACGGTGTTGATTTAGCACCAGAAAGATCGTGTGTTGTATATTTTTCAATCGCTGGCATACAGGATTTTAATCCTATGTATAGGACTTCTCTAATTGGACGACGTGTTTCAATCGGTTTCCATCTTGTTGTGATAGTTCCTTTGGAATATGATTCAGTTACATTAGAGAACGTTGCACCTGTATCCAAGCTACCGCTATGTGTGATAGAGAATCTTGTTCCATTCCAAACATCTTGGTCTAATCTTGGGAAAAAACTGAGATAATGGAGACCTTGGCAATGAGATGGAGGTTGATAAGCAGCTGCAAGTGCATGAAGAACAGTGGATTTACCGTTACCATTTGGACCAAAGATTCCGGTAATAGGTTTATTCTCGAAAGAGAGCTCATCTAGGGAGCGAACTCCTTTGAGTCTTTCGATTGATATTTTATGAGTCTTGGTGCAGGTGCGTTTAATGATTGGTAATGTCACTTTATTACTCCAGTTTTTGCCAGACGGTGTGGTAGTCAGTTTCGCGGTCTTGGCGGGTGAAGGGGGCTTTGTAGGTTAGGGTGCGTTCTAGGGGGCCGGTGGGGAGGGTGTCGTCGGTGATGGTTTGGGAGACGGTGCCGGTTTGGAGGTGTTTGACTTCGTTCCACTCGTTTCTCTCCAGTCCTCCTGAATCCGTGCGTGCCGTGAAAACAATCTTACCATTTTGATCATACCAAGTGTCGGCTTCGTTTTGGCGAAGAACTGGAAATTGAATGCGGTAAATGGTTTGGAGTTCGGCTAGAGTGAGGCCGAGGGCGCGGGCGGCGAGGACGTCGAGCTCGACCAAGGCCCAGCGGCGGGCGAAGTCGGTGCGGAGGGCGCAGTGGCGTGACCATTGCGGGGTAAGGTGGCGCCAAAAGGCGGGGTCGAGGCGGGGGTCGTCGCCGAGCCAGGTTTCGTGGCGATAGGCTTCGTCCCAACATTCCTGCCAAAGGTCCGCGTAGTGGTTCGTCAGACAGTTCAGGGCGAGAGTGCGTGCTATGATTGGTTTGCAATTTTCTATTATTGGTAGAAAGGTCCACTTGTAATGTAAGTTCGAACTACCAGTTGTTTTTATAAAAAAATCTCCTAATATGGAACTTGAAATAGCAGTGGCGCTAACTAATGTTAGTTCACTTTTAAAAACAACGCTTACGATACCGTTTATGTGGGCCGATTTTTTGGGTAATATTGCTCCGATTAATGTTCGTTCTCCAGACTGGGATAGCATGGCTCTATAAGCCAACCTATTGTAGTCCGTTACTTTTTTATTCTCGTCCCAAGGTGTTTTAGCTGTTCTAATTTCATATTCAGGTGTTTCACAAGCCAAAACGTAATTTGTTCTTGGCAAGTAGTTGTCAGGTAGTTCGCCAAGGTGTAAATTGTCATATGCTCTTGGCGTATCACATACTGCTCTCGGAGTTTTGTAATATGGATTACTAACGAAGATATGTGGGCCTGATATGATTAATTCATTTTGGCTAATCGGAAATCGAGTTTCTCGTTTAATCGTATTATCTTTTTGTGCGTTTGTTTCATGCCACATTTCCAATGAATAAAATTGATTATCCATTTTTTGTATATTCATATGATATGATGCAAATTTTTTCAAAACTTCTACCAATTGTTTGCAATGTAGGGCAGGTAGTCGGGCTTCCTCAAACGGAGTATTAGGGTCATCGTAAATTGTTGAAAATAAGGTAAGCGAATCTTGATCGATGTTTATTATTCGATCAAGATGACCTGCCGTATTCCATTCGTTTTCGCTATTTTTTATTCCCTCGAGTATATTGTTATTGTTTTCATAACAATTGTCGGTTGTGCTGGTGGCAAATAAATTCGAAATCGAATCAAAAGTTATTTGATTTTTGCTTGGGCCGTAAATGTTAATTGAGTATTTAACCCAAATCATAACTTCTTGAAATAATAAATTCACATTTGTGAATTGAAAATGTTTTCGAAGTTTTTTATATAAAGCCGCTCTTAATTTGCCACCCTTGGGATCGTCGAACACACTTTCGGGATGAAGAAAACCAGTTGTTCCTGATTGAGAATTGAGTTCCCAGGCCCTGGTGATGAAGCACTTGTAGAGGTTGGACTGCTGTCCTTTGAGGAGGGGGTAGTTGGCGGGGGCGTTGAGGAAGTTTTGGGTGCCGGCGGCTTCCTCATATTCCTCGAAGTAGGCGGCGAGTCGTTTGGGGTGGCGGAGTTGTTCGGCTCGGAGCGGGACTATCTCGGCGGCAGAGAGATCGCGGACGGCGAAGAGGGGCTCGTAGTCGGAGAGGAGGTCGCCTTCGTTCCACTCGACTTTGACCCAGGGGGGATTTCCGGCGATGAGGTCGAAGCCGCCCCGGCGGGCAAAGACATCTGCAAACTCGAGTTCCCAGTGGAAGAAGCGGCGGCGGCTGGCGAGGTCCTGGACGAGGGCGAGGCGGGGGAGCTGGCGGCAGAGTTCGTCCACATCCACGACGCCGGAGGGATCGTGGAGGTCCACGGTGGCCTCGACACGGGTGGGGGTGCCGCCGAAGTCGGCATTGAAGATGAGGGTGCCTTGGGTAAGTTCTAGGCTCGGGGCGGTGGGGGTGGTGCCGAGGATGACGCTGAGCTCCATGAGCCATTGATCGCGGGTGGGGAGGAGGTCGGCCTTGCTTATGGGCCAGAACCAGAGGGCACACCAGTAGTCCATGGCGAGGTGGAGGCGGCGGTAGGGGGAGCAGGGGTGTCGGAGTTCGCGTGCCAAGACGAGGTCCTTCCAGGCCATGTCGGTGGGGCGTTTGTCAGAGGGCGGGTGGGGCCAGACGGGGAGGTGGTCGGTGGTTTTTTCGCGGATGGAGGCGAGGGCGGCGAGGTGGCGCTGCCAGAGGCGGTCGGTGGCGTCGGAGAGTTTGAGGAGGGTGTCGAGGTCGGCGGGGTCGAAGGCGGCAGTGAAGGCGGAGCGCCAGTCTTTGAGGGCGCGGATGTCGGCAGGGCGGAGGTTTTTGATGACTTTGTCGCCATAGTCGGCCATGGCGGGGTCGGGGGTGAGGAAGTGGTAGACCGAGCCCGCGGAGCGGGGCGGGAATGACGAATGACGAATGTCGAATGACGAAGGGGATTCTTGATTTTTGATTTTTGATTCTTGATTTATCGAAGCAGGTTTCGAGGCAGACGAGGCAGCCGGTCGGGAGACCGGCGTTCCCAGGGACGAGGCCCCGCTTTGGCGGGACTTCGCTTCGCTCAGCAGCGTGGGCGGGATTTCACTTTGCGGGGCAGCGGGCAGGATGCCCGCGCTCCGTTGCGAGGCAGCGGACGTTTGCGGCGAAACGTCCCTGCCCAAGGCAGACGAGGCAGGGCTGGTGCGGAGCCCAGCGTTCCCGGGAGAGGAAGACGAGGCAGCCGGTGCAGAGACCGGCGTTCCCGGGGGCGAGGCCTTGTTTTCGTCATTCGTTATTCGGGCTTCGTCATTCTTCCAGGGGACTTGGGTGGGGGGAGTTTCGGGCCAGCGGGGTTTGTCGCCGCCTCGGCCGGGCTGGGTTTTGAGGAGGTGGGCGGGGTAGGTCTGGCGGCGGGCTCCTACGAGGGAGTTTCCGGTGTGGAGTTGGAGGCCGAACCAGGGGACGAAGGCATCCTTGTAGATGGTGTTGAGCCAGAGGGAGATTTCGGCGAGTTCGCGGGCGATGGGGTTGAGGTCCACGCCGAAGACGTTGTTGTCGGCGAGGCGCATTTTGACCTTCTGTTTCTCCTGGGCGTAGTCGGCGTGGGAGAGGGTGAGGCCGGTTTCCTGTTGTTTGAGGCGGAGGTAGGCTTCGGCGAGCTGGTTGACGGCTTCGTTGAGGAAGGCGGCGGAGCCGACGGCCATTTCGCAGACGGTGAGCTGGAGGATGTCGTCGGCGGTTTTGCCGGGGAGGAGTTCCTTGAGGGCGTATTTGACGAGGCAGCGGGTGAGGGATTCGGGGGTGTAGTAGGAGGCGGATTTCTGGCGGTTGCGGCCGGCCATGCGGTAGAGGAAGCGGCCTTTGGGGTGGACGAGGAGGCGCTGGAGGCGGGTGTCGGGGTCGGTGATGTGGACGCGTTCCTCGGGGTCGAACTTTTCGAGGTCGGCGGCGGGGACGAAGTAGGCGTGGATGGCGGGGTCGTAGTCCTCGTCGCGGGGTTTGACTTCGTAGAGGTCCTCCTTGGCGAAGAAGCCGGAGTAGCTGAGGAGGCTTTCGTAAACGGCGCCGAGTTGGTTGATGCCGAGGGTGGCGTAGGAGATGCGGCCTTCGCGGGCGTGGCGGCCGGTGCCGTATTTGCCGAGGGAGAGGCGGCGGACGACCTGCTGGAGGATCTCGTTGCGGAAGCGGACTTTTTCGAGGAGGGGCGTGCGGGCGGGGTCGAAGAGGTGGCCGGGGAGAGGGGGGAAGGAGAAGCTGTTCGCGGAAGCGGATTCTTGATTTGAGATTCTTGATTCTTGATTTTGCGAGGCAGCCGCTGCGGATTTATGATTAATGATTAATGATTTTTGATTGGGAGAAGCAGCCGAGGCAGATTCTTCTTGTTGTTGGGGGAGATGGAGTTGGGCGAAGCCGGAGCGGCCTTGGTAGATGAGGTTGAAGAGGAGGCGGAGGGATTGGTCGAAGTAGGAGCCGTGGCGGGCGTGGTCGGTGGTGAGGTCTATGTTTTCGAGGTCGCGGAGGGATTCGAGGGAGTAGCCCGCGAGGTATTCGCGGGATTTCATGGGGGCGTGGCCTAATTCGGGGCGGGCTTCGAGGTAGAAGACGAAGAGGAGGCGGTAGAGGTAGCGGAGGCAGGCGGTGCGGAGTTCGTCGGGAAAGGAGGCTTCGTCGCGGCCGAGGGGGAGGTTTTTGGAGCGGAGGTAGGCGACGGCCTCGTTGGCGAGGAGTTCGACGGATTCGCGGACGGCTTCCTTGAGTTTTTCGGAGACGGAGAAGGCGTTGCGGTTGGAGGCGTCGTCGAGGGAGTCGTGGAGGGGGCGGCCTTCGCCGGGGCAGAGGGCATCGCGGTGGAGGAGGGCGGCGATGGTCTGGAAGGAGGCTTCCTCCTTGCGGGAGTAGAGCTCGTTGAGGTCGAAGGAGAGGAAGCGTTTGTCGGCCCACTTGGTGCGGTCGAGGAGGAGGACGGTGGCGGGGGAGACGAGGATGACCCAGCGGGGCGGCTCGGCCTGGCCGAAGACGTGGCGGCCGAGGATGTCTTCCCAGAGGAGATCGGGTGGGAAAGGGGAGCCGCCGTGGCGGGGATCGTGGGCGGCGGGGTCGCCCTGGTATTGGGAGGCGGCGACGGGGAGGGTGAC
>JANOBW010000372.1:0-10868 GCA_031411855.1 Opitutia bacterium | reverse complement strand
CGCCAGCATTGAAGCCTATCTCGTGGAGCGCGACCTCAACCCCGTGCGCTACCGCTGGAAGGCGGAGGGTCAGGCGATTTTGGAAAAGATCCAGCGCGCCCGCGCCGCTCTAACGGCATCACAATTGTGCATAGCTAATTCACAAACACTACACTAGCGGAAAGGGGTCTTCCGGATGAAAGGGGGCATTCCCGGCTGGCAAGATGGAGTCTTCCGAATGAAAGGGGCCATTCCCGGCTGGCAAGATGGGGTCTTCCGAATGAAAGGGGCCATTCCGCCAAGGCCGGAAGGGGTCTGCGGCCGGGTGGTGGTGAAAAAGGTGAACCCGCCGGCGATTCGCGGCTCACACCCCGGTTTCCCTTGCCGCCATGCCCCTGCCCCGCCGTCTGAAACCGTTGTCCCTGCTCGCGTTGGTCGCCGGCCCGTTTTTCCCCGCTCCGGCCGGGGCGGCGGCGGTTTCCTCGCCGTGGGGCGTGTCGTCGTCCTCCAGCGGGGCGAAGGACATCGGCGAATGGCTGCCCAAGATGAAAGAGGCGGGGGTGACCTCGGTGCGGCTGTTTCCGGAATGGCGCAGTGTGGAGCCGCGAAAAGGCGAATGGAACTGGCAGCGGTCCGACGCCCTCGTCCGCGCGGCCGGGGACAACCAGATCGAGCTCACGGCCATCCTCATGGGCTCGGTGCCGTGGGGCGGGGAGAAGGTGCACACGTTTCCCCTGGCGGACCTGGAAGGCTGGGGCGGTTTTGTCGGGCAATCCGTCGCGCATTACCAGGGCCGCGTCCACCGCTGGGAGGTGTGGAACGAGGGCAACGGCGGCTTCAACGACGGCCACCACACGGCGGCGGACTACGCCACTCTGGCGGCCACGGCCTACGCGGCGGCGAAGAAGGCCGATCCGGCCGCGCTCGTCGGGCTGTCCGTGGCGAGTTTCGACCCCGCCTACCTGCACCAGGCCCTGCTGGCGCGGAAGGCCGCCGGCACGCCCCTGGGTTTCGATTACCTCTGCCTCCACCCGTATGAACTGGCCGACAACGTGGACGCTCCCGGCGGAGAAATCCCCTACCTGTGGATGACCCGCCTGCTGCGCGACCTGCTGAAACAGAGCGCGCCGGAGAAGGCCGGGGCGGAGGTGTGGATCACCGAGATCGGGCGCAACATCGCGCGCCGTCCGGACCAGCCCGCGGCGGAACGCGAGGCCGCCGCCGCGCTGGTGAAACTTTATGTCATGGCCCTGGCCCAGGGCATCCGCGGCGTGCAATGGTTCGAGGGCCGCGACCCGGCCGGCGAGGAGCCCGGGTTTGGCCTGCTCAAACGCGACGGCTCGCCGCGCGCCACCTATCTGGCGTTTGCAAACATGACGAAAGCCCTGGGGCCGTCGCCGCGCTACCTTGGCTGGGTCGCGCTCGGCGCGGGCGGCCGCGATTTCGGTTTCGTTTTCCAAGGTCCGGCCGGTCCCGTGCTGGCGGCCTGGAAAGCCGCCGGGGGGGCCGGCCAGCCTCCCGCCACCACCGTCACCGGGGGAAACCACGAAACCCACACGCTGGATGGCACCCCGGTGTTTGTGGAGAGTCCGGCCGCCGCGCTGGTGGAGGAGGCCGCGGCCAACCGGGACCGCCCGTTTCCCTGGGGCGGGGATTACTCGAAGGCCCGGCGGGTGGAATTTTCGGCGGCCTCGGCCGCGCCCGGCGGGGTGTTTCTGGCGGGGAAACCGACCCAGCCGAAGGTCACGTTTCCCGACGGCACATCCGGCCTGCTCCTGGGGGCCAACGAGGCGGCGAACTTCCACGTGCATCCCTCCTTCGCCTCGATCCTGACCCGGGAGTATGAGGTGCGTGTCACGGTGCGGCGCGTGATGCCCGGCAATGTGGGCATGAACCTGCACCACGAGGTGGCGGACAGCCAGGGCCGGAACCCCTACCGCAACGTGGGCGTGTGGTTCGCCCTCGGAAACGGCGACGGCTGGCAGACGCACACCTGGCACGTGAAGGAAGCCTGCTTCGCCAAGATGTGGGGCCGGGACTTTAGTTTCGTTCCCGAACAATCCCAGCCGTTTGTCCTCGGCAAGGTGGAGGTCAGCACGGAGCCGTTCTGAGCGGAGGGGAACGGCCAGGCCTTGGCGTGCGCAGCACCGTGGAGTGCGGAGGCGCCTCAGCGGACGTTGTGGCGGAAATGGCAGGCGGGCAGTGCGGGCACGGCGACGGTGCGGCTCTGCGACTGGTCGGGCTCCTGCCGGATCGCCAGCACGGCGGAGGGCAGCCACTGCGAGAGGTTCACGCTGGTTTCCGTGAAGGCGGAAAGGCCGGGCGGGGCGTTCCAGTGCCGGAGGAGGGCGCCGGCGCCCCGCACCTGGATGGCCGGGCGGCCGGGCGGAAGGGCGCTGGTGAAGGCGGGCAGGGTGGCGGGCGTGGAAAACTCCAGGAGGGCGGCCTGGACGCTGGCCGCGCTGGCGTCCGCGTCGGTGTCCTCGATGCTGAGGCGCCACATGCCGGCGGCATGCGCGCGGCGCAGGGAGGCGAAACCTCCCTCCTGCTCCGGCTGCCAGGAGCCGCGAAACGGGGCCGCCCCGGCGTTGATCACGAGGGGCGCGTCATCCGCGAAGGTGGTGTGCTCGAAGTTGGAGCCGCGGCGGGTGCTGTTGGCCCTGATGAGACTGAGGCGCTGGCCGTCGGGGGCGATGAGCTCGATCCCCAGGTCGTTCACATCGGTGTGCTGGAGCTCGAGATGGACCCGCACATCCTCCAGGGTCATGGCCGGGGCGGGAAACGACAGGGCCACGGTGCCCAGGGTCGGGAGGGCCAAGGGAAGCGAGGCCGCCGAGACGGCCAGCACCGGACGGAGCCCCGCGGAGGGGGCCGAAACGCGGACCTCGAAGGGGCCCCAGGTGAGCGAGCCGGTATCGTTCACGGCGGTCACCGTCCAGGTGCCGGCCAGGGCGGTGGAGGCGGCGGGAAAGAAGAGTTTCGGGGCGGTGGTGAGCACCGGGCTGAAACCGGGGCGGGTCCACGCGTAGGTGGTCTCGGCGGAGGAGGAGATCGGGACGGTCAGGAGCAGGGGGCGGCCGGGATGGGCCTGGAAGGCGGGCAGGGAGGCGGCGGGATGGGTCGCGACCGGGGCCGCCGGGGCGGGATCCGTCAGCAGGCGCACGGCCGAGGCATGGGGTTGCCCAAAGTTTCCCGCCGCATAAACCAGGGGGCCCGAGAGGGCCAGGGCGTTGACCTTGCCATCGAAACCGGCCGCCGTCCAGGTGGCGTCCGTCAGGCCTCCGGAAGTCAGGCGGCCCACTCCCCGGAGGTTGGCCCCCTCCAGGCGGGAGAACGCGCCTCCGACGAGAATGCGCCCGTCGGGCGAGACGGCGAGGGCGCTGACCACATCGTTGGCCACGGGATGGAAGAGGGTGTCGAGGGCCCCGTTGCCCAGAAGGCGGGCCAGGTAGAAACGGTTCTCCCCGGCGATGGCGGTGAACGAGCCACCGAGCAGGATCCGGCCGTTGGCCTGCTCGACAAGGGCCAGGACCTCGGCCGAGCCGGCGGGACCGCCCGAGACAGGGGCGAAGGCGGAAGGGCCGGAAGTGTCGGGGGAGCCATCGGCCCGCAGGCGGGCCACCAGATGGTAAGGCCATGAGGCGGAAGGAGTAAAGCTTCCCCCCAGCAGGATGCGGCCGTCCGCCTGCACGGTGATGGCCGAGACGCGCCCGGTCAGCGGAGGCGTGACAAAGGAGGCATCGGCCGAGCCATCCGGACGGAAACGCCTGAGCCAGGGCGAGGCGGAAAGCCCGGCGAGAATCCGGTCCTCACCCCCGATGCGCTGCACGGCGAGGGCGCGGACATTGACGGCCGGGGAGACCGGCGCAAACGAGGCATCCAGCGCCCCTTCGGCGGTGATGCGGACCAGGCGCGGGAAGGCGCGGCCCGCGAAGGTCTCAAAATCCCCGCCGACCAGAAAACCGCCTCCCTGGGCGGCCAGGCAGCGGATGGTGGAACTCACGCCGGCGGAACTCGCGGCCCCCACGGGGCTGAAGAGAGGGTCCGCCTCGCCGGCAACGTTCAGCCGGACCAGGCGGCGGCCGGAAGCAGACTGGCCCGCCACGAGGCAGCCGCCATCCGGCAGGGCCAGCACGGCGCGGGCGTCCAGGCCGGCGGGGATGGCATCGCCGAAAGCCTGGTCCAACTGGCCGGCCGCGAGGGCGGGCGTGATGACCTCGACGCGGGCCGTCCGGGTGGCGGCCTCACCCAGGGGGGGAAGGCCCGGACCCTCCTGCCTGTTTTCCGCCACGAGTTGGTAATCCCCGGAGTCTCCGGGCTGGAGATGGCGCAGCACCAGCGTGGTGGAGCCGGCCCCGGGAAGGACCTGGCCGTCCTTCTCCCAATGGAAGGTGGCCTGGGGGTCAAACGTGCCGCCGATGAGGGTCACGCTCGTCCCGGCCATGGCCACCTGGGGAACCGGGTGGCGGTGGAGCACGGGCGGGGCCCCGGCCCGCAGTCCGTCAACGGGAACGCAAAGGCCGAGGCCACCGAGGAGGCAAAGGGCGGCGCGGGGTTTCAAGGGCCTTGCAGAAGGGTGGAACCGGGGGTGGTGACATCGGTGAGGATCTGCCGGGTGATGCGGTAGCCGCCGGGGACGGAGGTGCCGGGCGGGAGGTCAAACGAGAACACGCCGTTGACGCCCTCGGCCTGGGGAAGGAAACCGAGCAGCACCGGGGAGCCGCCGTTGGCATCCTGGCTCCAGAGGGCATACCCGAAACCGGGCGCGGGTTCGGGCAGGTTTTGCGTCACGATCATGCCCTGGCCGTCGTTGGAGATGACGGGAAACGCATAGGGTTCGGGCGCGGCCGGTTTGGCCGGGCCGGGGCGGAGCGTGGTATCGGCCACGGGGGCGGGGTCGTCCGGATCGGGGGGGTGGAATCCGGCCGGAGCCTTCTGGCCGAGGTAGGAGTGGCCGTCGGGCTGGCGATACCAGATGCCGCCGTTGCCATCCCAGACGCGGTCGGCGTCGAGACGGCTGAGCCCGTAGCGGCCGAACTCGCTGTCGGCCGGGAAGTTCTGATGCACCACCTGGGCGTCGGGGTGGAGGTTGAGGGAGTTGAGGTTCACCGTGCCGCCCTGCTCGATGACGATGTCCGAGGCGGGCGAGGAGCCCTGCCCGCGCAGCACGGCCGGGGTCGGCGACAAGGGCGCGGCCGGGTTGGCAGCGGCCGCCGCCGCCGCGATGGCGTCGGCCACCTTTGTGACGAGCGAACCGCCCTCGCGGCGGGCCGGCGCCTCGCGGCCGGGCGGGTGCATCTCCATGAGGCGCAGGTCCGCCACGCCGTTCGGGGTGGGCTCGCCGGGCCGCTGGGCGGCGCGCAGGCGGTCGAGCTCGATCTGCACGGAGGCGGGCAGGCCCATCGCGCGCATCGTGCGGCCGTCCAGAGGCTGGAGCTCGCGGCCGGCGGCACCCTGCGCCACACCGCCCGGAAGGTCGCCCGGTTCCTGGCCGGGACGGGGGCCTCCACGTTCCGCCCCCGGGGCCGGCCCGCCCCGCGGCCCCGCCTTTCCCGGCCGACCGGCCTGGGAGTTTTCCAGGGCGGTGAGACGGGCGGAGACCTCATGGTGACGCACACCCAGCCAGGTCGAAAGCGCGGCGAGCGCGGCCACCGCCGCCCAGGCCGGATGAAAACGGAGGAGCCGGGAGGCGGTCCGGCGGTTTCCCCGGGCGCCGGGAACGGACAGGTTGAGCCGGTCCTCGATCCGGTCCCACACGCCGGCGGGAGGCACGACCTGCGGCGCGGTCAGCGCGATGGCGGCGAGCTGGTCCCGGGTCTCTCGGAGGGCCTGGCGCAGGGCCGGATCGGCCGCCAGTTCCCGCTCGTAGTCAAGACGTTCGCGCTCGTCCAGCAACCCAAGGGCATGCAGGCCGGTTTGATCCACTGGTTCTTTGTCATTCATGGCGTTGCAGGATGTTCCGCAGCCGGATGAGGCCGCGGCGGATGCGGCTCTTGACCGAGCCGAGGGGTTGACGGAGTTCGCCGGCGATCTCCTCGCCGGTGTATTCGAGAAAGACGGCCATCTCGACGGCGCGGCGCTCCGGGGCGGGCAGCTGGTCGAGGGCGCCGATGACCCGGCGGACCTCGTCCCGCTGCAGCAGGTCGGCCCCGGTGATGGCGAGGATGGGGGCCGAGCCGGAGTCGTCCAGCGAGGGGCCGGAATGGAGCGCCTTCCGGCGGCCGCGGCGGCGGAGGATGTCGCAGCAGTGGGACCGCATGATCATCCAGCCCCAGGTGAAGCCGCTGCCCAGGGCGGGATCGTAGGCGTGGGCCCGTTTCCAGAATTTGACGAAGACCTCCTGAAGGGCGTCCTCGGCATCCTCCGGTGTGACCAGCGTCCGGAGCGCGTAGCTGTAGAGCGGCCCGGACCAGACCGCGTAAAGTTCGGCCAGGGCGCGCGCATCCTGGTTGGCCATGCGCCGGAGCAGGGTGGCATCGCGCACCGCCCTTTCGCCGGCGGCGGGGGCCGCGACCGGGGATTCCCTGCCACACTGGCCGGCGGAGGACTGGAGAACGGATTCCATGGGTTAGGGTTTCAGGCGGAAAAAACGTTGGAGGACGCGTTCGGGCTGGGCCTCGTCAAAAAGCCGCTCGTAACCATCGCCCGGCAACAGATCGAGGGGAAACCAATTCTCCGGGGCGAGGCCATGGTTCCACTCCACCGCCGGCACGACACCCTTGGCCGTCGGATAGACGAGGCCGACGTGAAAACCGTCCGCGCCGGGAAACGTCACCGGCACCAGGGTTTGCGGACGGACGTTGAGTGTTCCCGGTGTCGGAGGCAGCACGAGGACAGGCCCTCCCGCCCCGACCCGGGCGGCGGACAGGCCGCGGGGCACCGCGCCGGCCTGGAAGTAGGAAAGCAGCTGCTGGGAGCCGGCCGCATCCCGCCTGACTAGGGCCAGCTCCTCGCCGCCGGAACTCAGTTTGAGATCACCGGACAACACCCCGGCCAGGGCCAGCGGACGCGCCCAGACCAGGCGATGCTCGCCGGGGGCAAGGCTGAGGCCTTCGGGGAAAACCGCCCGCGCCCCGCCGTCGAAAAGGGAATCGGCCAGCTCGATGCCATCGAGGGAGAGGCTGGCGCCGGAGGTGTTGCGGATCTCGACCCAGTTGGCGGGAACTCCCGTGGGATCGGCCAGGGTGCTGCCCGCCGGCATCATTTCCGAGATTTCCAGACCGGCCGTGGGAGCGGGGACGGAGCCCGGCATGGTCAGGGTGTAAAGGGGCGTGGGGCCGCTTTCGTCGCTGGCATCCGGGGGCGGGCCGGGCAGCCGGGTCAGGGAGCCGCTCAGATCCTCACCTTCGAGATAGAACTCCACCGGAGTTCCCGCCTCGGGAGCTTCCGTGAACACGCCGGAGAAAACCCCGTCCAGCCGACCACCATCCCCCTGCAGGCCGTCATCGTAAAGCACCACTTTCCGAAACGGGCCTTTCTGCCCGATCTGGCGCCACCGGATGGTCATGCCGACGACCCCAAGATCGTCCGTGGCGGTCGCGTAAAACCGCACCCGGCGGTTCACGACAAACTCGGCCAGATCAATGCCGTTCAGCTTGGCCTTGGGCTCGACCGGGGCGCCGCTCGCGTTGGGGAAGCCGGGGTTGGGGAGATCCGAGAGGTGCCAGGAGACATCGCCATCGGAGAACCGGGCGTAACTCTGGTCGCTGCCCAGGGCCGGGTAGGTGACGGCATCGGCCGTTTCGCCGGCGGGACGGGAGAGGCGGAGCACCCCGCCCTCCTTGGCCAGGGTGAATCCCGAGCGCCACGGCTCGCCGGTCCGGGGTTTGTCATAACACAGGATGACACGGAACCCGCCGGCCGGAATCGTTTCCGCGGGGAGCAGAAACACCTGCGACACATCGTCGGCCGTGTAGGTGAGTTTCCAACCCGCGAGGCTGAGGTCCTCCGCACTCCCGTTGTAGAGCTCCACGCAGTCCTCCGCTTTGCCGAAAAAGGAAGGGCGCGCGAAGCCCGACGGATCGCCCGCCAGGTTGATCAGGATGTTGTCGTTGTTGGCCAGGATCTCGTTGATCACCAGTCCGGGAATGGGCGGCGGGCGGGCCGAATCCTCCGCGAGGGGCGGAGTCGCGCCGGCCGCGTGGCCGCTCAGGGCGACCCAGAGGACCGCGCCGGTGCCCACCAGGTCCGTCAGGCCGTCCCCATCCACATCACCCGTCTGGAGATAGTCCGTCTGCGGGCAGTCCACCACCAGGGCTTCGCCAAAAAAAGATGGGTTGTTTTTGTCATAGGTGCTGATGCGCAGGCAGCCGTCATCCTGGCAGATGGTGGCGAGGTCATAGGAGTCGTTCGCATCAAAACGTCCCCACGCCATCGTCTGCACCGGGAAGGTCAGCCCCGGCACGGTGAGCACCGGAGCGCCGTCGGGACGAGGACTGGGGAAGGTTTTCCGTTCAAACGTGGCTCCGGCGCGGCCCAGCAGGACAAGGACGCCTTCGCCCGAGGCGCTGACCAGATCGAGATCGCCGTCGCCGTCAAAATCCCGGGCCACCAGTTCCCGCGCCCCCGCAGCTTGGGAGCTGATGGGGTAATCATGGCGGATAAACTGCGGCAGGGCGGGGTTGGTCCGGAAAAAGTTGCCGGTGTTTTCCAACACCACCACGGCCCCCGTCCAGGAACACACCGCGATGTCCTGATCGCCATCCTGGTCGAAGTCGCCATAAACCATGAACCGCGACTCGTAGGCCAGTTGAAAGACATCGTCTCGGGGGGGAGTGACATAGGTGCCATCGCCCCGGCCCTTGAAAACCGCCCCCCGGCAATCGTAGTAACCCGCGATGAGGTCCTTGATCCCATCCCCATCCAGGTCCACGGAGAGGACGGAAAAGAGACTGGGGTAGTCCAGAGGGGAAGTGACCCCGGCGGGCAGGCTGGCCGAGGGATGAGGAAAAAACTGGGACTGGTTGACGGGAGGCCGGTAGGTCACCGGCGGGCCAAAGGAGCCCGCGCCATCGGCCAGGCGCACCGTGTAGAGGCCGCCCAGGGCGTCGCCGACATTGGTGGTGACGAGATCCGGTTTCCCGTCGTTGTTCGCATCGGACAGGGAAAGGGACTCCGGCCTCGCCCCCATTTTGAAAAACGAGGCCGGCCCGAGCTTCCCGCCGGGCAGGCTCAGGCGGATGCTGACCTCCCCGGCCTGCCGGTGGAGTTGCAGGACATCGGCCCGCCCATCGCCGTTCAGATCCTGGACGGCCAGCTGGGCGACATCACCCGGCGTGGGGTAGATCTGATCCAGGGCCTGGAAGCCGGTGCGGGCCGGGCCAGCGCCTTTGTCGGCCAGAAGGATGCTGACGTCCGCGCTGTCCCGGTTCAGCACGGCGAAATCCGTCCTGCCATCCTCGTCAAAATCGGCCTGGACCATTTCGCGCGGACTCCATCCCGTGGCCGTCTCGCTGGCCAACGCCAGGTGGCCGTCGCCTGAGTTATTCCAGACGGTCAGCTTGTGCCCCTCGCGCTGCGCCACGATGAGGTCAAGCCAGCCGTTGCGGTTCAGGTCGGCCAGTTCCAAAGCCCGGGGGCCCAGGGGGATGGAGTAGGTGGCGGAAGGCGAGGAGGCGAAGCCCAGGGGGTCGTCCCCCCGGAACACCTCGGCAAAACCCGCATCCCGGTTGGCCACCACCAGGTCGGGGACACCCGAAGCCACGCCATGATAGAGTGGGCCGAGGGCCAGGGCCCGGATGCCTTTCCCATGGGACTGAAGGGTTTGCAGCGCCTTCAGGCCGCCCGCGCCCTCATGGCCCAGGACGGTCACCACGCCGGACAAGGCATGGGCCGCGACCAACCGGTCCCGGTTGGTTCCGGCGGGCCGCCACGTCTTGAGGGAGTAAATGGGGCGGGGGAAACTTTCCTCCCGGTCATAGGAAGCTTCACCCACGGTCGCGAGGGCGGGGACATAGGTGGGCGCGGCGAAGGCGCCGCCTCCGAGCCCCCGGTAAAACGCCACTCCGTGGGCCGGCTGGGGGCCGGGGGGAGGCGGGAGAATCGGCTCATGTTTGACCCAGTCGTAGGCCTGGTTGCGGTCGGGGCCGGCCACGATGAGGTCGGCCACCCCGTCGCCGTCAAAATCACCCGAGGCCAGGTTTCTCGCTCCTTCCCAGGCCGCCAGCGTCAAGGGCTGGGCCCAGGAGCGGGTGCCGTTGTTGACAAAAAGATACACCGTGCCCGTGAACGGGTCGCAACCCGCGAGATCCGGTTTGGCATCGCCGTTCAGATCGGCCGCCAGCAACTGGCGGAAGGTGCCCGCCGGGGTGGGAAAGGGGGAGGCAAGGTCAAAGGTTCCGTCCCCCTTGCCATAGGCGAAGACCAGCCTGCCATCCAGGCGGGACACCACCCAGTCGGCATGGCCGTCGCCGTCAAAATCACTGGTGGCCAGACCCTTGGGGTTTTCGTTCAGGTAGTCCCACTCCCCCCACACATCCTGTTCATAGCGGGGGTTTCCCACCGACACCCGGTTGGACAGCGTCTGCAGGTTGTCAAAAAGCTGGGCCCCGGCCGGCACCGTGAGCAGCACCGTCAAAGCAGTGGCACGGCAGATCTTGAGGGAGGGGAGAAAGGGGTTCACGTCAGGGTTATCCGCCGGAAGAAAAAAAACGGATGCAGAAAAGAGACGGAAAACGCCTTTCCCTTCAGCCCCTCGTCGGCCCGGTCTCACCGCCAGGCGTCGGGGTGGAGTTTGGCCTTTTCGGCGTTCGGACCCCGTTCTGCCACGTAAACGGCCAGGCGGAGCAGCCGCACGCGGTCGGGCGGGGTCTGCGGGCGCATTTTCTGCAACTGGGCGAAAAGGGATTCAGGGCAGCGGCCCGCGATCTGGTCGGGGTGGGTGAACCCCA
>JANOBW010000371.1:0-5303 GCA_031411855.1 Opitutia bacterium | reverse complement strand
ATTGACATAGAGACGGCATTTTCCGCCCTTGCCGACGAGTTTCAATCCCTCGGCCAGACCCTTGACCGCCGTCTGGGCGATATCGAGTTCCATGGGTTTGTTGCCCTGTTTTTCGGAACTGTCGAAAACTTTGCCGGAGATGTCGGAACCCGTGTAGAGCACGCTGATGGTGTCGCCATCGGTGGCCTTGGCACCGGTGCCCTCCTTGAGGATCTCGTAGTGGAGGCCGCTGGCGGTTTTCTGCACTTCCTTTTTGGCGGCGAGCCCGGCGAAGAACTTGGCTGATTTGGCCTTGGAAACAACAAGGCCCTTTTGGCTGGCCTCATTGCGTTTGGCCATGACGAAGGGGCCGATCTCATCGGAGAGGGTGGACACTTTGGCGGGTTCGGCCTCGCCCTTGATGCAGTCATCAATGCCGGCCAGGATCAGCTTGCGCTGTTCGGGGGAGAGATCGAGGTGCAGACCGGCGCGATTGGCGATGACCCAGCCATAGGCGCGGAGAGCCTCGTCCGAAACCGCCACCGGGGCGGCCGGAGCCTTGGGCAGGCCGGCAGCGGCATCGGCGGCGGGTGCGGCGGAGGGTTTGTCCTCGGCCCGGACGGTGAGGGTGAGACTGGTGGAAACGGCCAGGATCAGCAGGGAGAAAGTGGGACGCATGGGAGAAGAGTTGGGAAGTTTCAACGAAGGAGGACAGGTTCGTCTCAGTGGGAGACCATCCGGCGCAGGTCGTCGTGGCGCGCCTGGATGGCGGAGACCCCGGCGGACTCAAGGCGGGTCGTGCTGAACGCTTCCACCGTCATGCTGGCGGTGGCCGAGGCGTAGCTCATGGCACGCTTGAGGGAAAGATGGGAACTGTCACCCAGGGCGGCTAGGACGCCGGCCAGGGCCCCCAGGTAGCTGTCGCCGGCACCGGTCGGATCCTGAAGATCGGTCACCGGGCTGGCGGGGACGAAGTGAAGGCCTTCCGGGTGGAAGAGGATCGAGCCGTGCTCGCCCTTCTTGATGATGACGAGCTTCGGGCCCAGTTTCTGAATAGCCGGCCCGGCCAGGAAGACATTCGACTCACCGGTCAGCATCTCGGACTCGCTGTCATTCAGAATGAACAGGTCCACGCGGGGCAGCAGTTTGAGCAGGTCGGCCCGGGCGATTTCCATCCACAGGTCCATCGAGTCGGCGATGACGAAAGGTTTGCCCACGGTCTGGTCAAGCACGTGCGATTGAAGCGAGGGGCTGATGTTGCCCAGGACGACGAAAGGGGTGGAGCGATACGAATCGGGCAGGACAGGTTTGTAGTGCTCAAAAACGTTCAGGCGGATATCCGTGGTATCGCGCCGGTTGTAGTTTTCGTGATATTTCCCGGCCCAGAAAAAGGTGTCGCCGGTCAGGTCATGCTGGAGGCCTTCCAGGCAGATGCCGCGGCCGGAAAGACGGGCCAGATCCGAGGCGGCGAAATCGCGCCCCACCACGCCCACCATGCGGGTCGGGGCAAAGAAACTGGCCGCCAGGCTGACGTAGCTGGCCGAGCCGCCGAGAATGCGCTCTCCCTTGGCCTTGGGAGTCTCGATATTGTCGTAGGCTACGGAGCCCACCACGAGAACGGGTGAAGGGGTGCGGGAACTGAGAATGACGCGGTCGGACATGGAAAAAAGGGGAAACGTGGCAACTCGGTCCCGGAGGGCAACTGAGAAGCGGGATTCCCGAGCCCGGGAAAATGGCGCAAAAAAAACCGCCCGGAATCATCCGGACGGTTTTCTTAAAAACTGAAAGGCGGCAACGCTTAGGCGTTGGCGATTTCGAGGGTGGTGAAGAGGGCTTCGACACCGTCAACCTTGATGGTGATGGAGTGGTGGCCGGTCTTGCTGATGGGCAGCTGCTGGATGCCTTGGATGAGGTTGACGCGTTGGTCAGGGCCAGCGGATTCGACTTCGCCCTTGATGATGGAGCGGTCTTCTTCCATGGGCACGCCCCAGAAGATTTCGACGGTGTGCTTGCCGGCGGTCAGACCGGTGAGGGTCATATACCAGACCATGCCGGGATGAACGGCGGGGAGTTGGCGGACGCGGATGGAATGGAAAACGCCCAGAATGGTTTGTTTGCCTGTCGCGGGATCAGTGTGGACGTTGTCGCAGACCAGCCAGTTAAGCACTTGAATTTTTTTGCTCATGCGGAGTTGTTTTTTTGGGTGGGAGGGGGGAAAGAAATGGGGAAGCTGAGGAAAAAGAGTGTCAGGGAAAGCCGAAAAAGCCGGGGACGGAAACTTTCGCATTGGCGGGACACCCTTTCCGGCCCAACCTGAGGCCCACTTAAACGCATGAGTGAAGCCCCTCTTGGACCCACCGGTGAAATCTGCCGCGATCTCCCCTCGCCTTACCTGCCCCACCCGGCGACAGGCCTGCTGCACCTCCCGAGGTTTCTCGCCAAGATCAGAAAGCATCTCAAGGGGGAGCTGCCCAAATCCTACCAACGGAATTTCACCAAGGGTTTCGACGGTTTTCTCTGCATGCACCTGGGGGTCGAACCCGCCCAGGTCATTGAGGCGGTGAAGTTTAGCACCGACGATTCAGACTTGGAAAAACGCCTGGCTGTCCTCTTCCCCGCCGACTGCCGCACCGCCAGGTGGAACCGCGACGTGGTCCAGAAAGGCATGAGCCCGATGGGCCGGGAGGCCCTTGCCGCCGCCAAGGAAAAGATGGGGGCCGGGCACCGCGGCGACCTGATTTCATTTTGTGACATGATTGACTTCGATGAAGGCCGCATCCTCTGAAAACCACTCCGCCCGATGAGCGCGACCGATTCCGTCGTGCGACTCGACAAATGGCTGTGGGCCGTCCGGGCCTACAAAACCCGCAACCTCGCCGCCGACGCCATCCGGGGCGGCCACGTCAAAATCAACGGGGAACGCGCCAAACCCGCGCACTCCGTCCG
The DNA here is from genome assembly GCA_031411855.1 of Opitutia bacterium. Taxonomy (GTDB): domain Bacteria; phylum Verrucomicrobiota; class Verrucomicrobiia; order Opitutales; family JANOBW01; genus JANOBW01. The sequence continues at coordinate 2,378 of JANOBW010000371.1, read as the reverse complement.
CATCGGCGAGCAGATCAGCGTCTGCCGCGAGGACCGCACGCTCATCCTCCGCGTCAAGGCCCTCCTCCAACTGCGCGTCGGGGCCGCCCTGGTGGGAAACTACTGCGACGACCTGAGCCCTCCGGAACCGCCCGAAACCGCACAAGCCTGGCGCGAAGCCGGCGAGGGCCGCCCCAGCAGGCAGCAGCGCCGCGAAATCCACCGCATCCTCTGGGGAACCGAGTGAGAGGCGAAACTCTCCCTAGGCTGGCCGTGTCCTCACGCCCTGCCCTCGCAGGTTCTCCGCCTTTCCGCCTCCTCCCATGACTTTCCCCCGCCGCCTCCTCACCGTGCCTCTCCTCGCCCTGGGTTTGGCGGCCCTCGGCTTCAGCCAGTCACCCTCAAGTCCGCCCGCTGTGCCAGCCACCACCACGTCCACCGTCCCGGCTGAAAAGGCCGGCCTTCTGAACTTCTCCGGCATGGCCGACGCCTCCGCCGCGCTTCCCCTGGGCGGAGACTGGTTTGCCGTCGCCTCGGACGAATTCAACACCCTGAACTTCCACCGCTGGTCCCAGCCGGGAAAACCACTCAAGACGTTGGACCTGAATCCCTTCTTTGGCATCGATCCCGAAAGCAAGAGCCCGGAGGCCGACCTGGAGGGGGTCACCCGCATCGGCAACATGAGCTACTGGATCAGCTCCCACGGTCGCAACAAGGACGGCAAATACCGCCCCAACCGCCTCCAGTTGTTCTCGCTCAAGGTCACCGACGCCACGGCCACCACCCCGCCCTCCCTCGAACCTGTCGGCAAGTCCTACCACGGGCTTGACCGCCAGCTGGCGGATTCCCCCGTCCTCGCCAGCCTGGGTCTGGCCAAACACCTTCAGCTCGACACCGACAAAAAAGGCAAGGTCAAGGACTACGTCCCCCTCGCCCCCAAGGATGAGGGCATGAACATTGAGGGCCTCACCGCGACACCGGACGGGCAACTCCTGATCGGCTTCCGCAACCCGCTCATCCAGGGCAAGGCCATCCTCGTCCCGGTGACGAACCCGCAGGGCGTCTGCGAGAAAGGCGAAGCTCCCAACTTCCTCTCCCCCATCCTTTTGGACCTCGGCGGCCGCGCCGTCCGCAGCATCGAATGGCTCCCCTTCCGCAAAGCCTACGCCATCTCGGCCGGCCCCTCCGGACCGGACGGCAACTTCGCCCTGTTCCTTTGGTCCGGCAACCCGGCCGAGGCCCCGAAAGCCGTTCCGGTCTCCTGGCCCTCCGACAACTTCAAGGCCGAGGCCATGTTTGCCGATGACACCGGCCTGCTCCACCTCCTCAGCGACGATGGCACCATGCTGATCAAAGGCCAGGAACAGAAACTCCTCACCCGCGATCAGCAGATTTTCCGGGCCTTCCGCCTTAGGTTGCCGGAACGCTGAGGGCGCAAAAAAGCGGCGCGCCCCTAAGACGCATGCCGCTGATGAGAAAGAAGTTAAGGGCTCAGGCCTGGCCGCCGTAGGTGACGTGGTCGTCCACATCGAGCCATTCGAACCAGGTGCTCATGTCCTCGCGGGTCTTGCTCAGTTTGGCGACTTCTCCGGTGAACCATTCCTTGGTTTCGACATCGCCGGGGACGCGGGTTTCCTGATGGGCCGACCAGGCCACGATTTCCCACTCGGCTCGTTTGGTGGCGGAGTGGGCGGTGATCCATTCGAGGATGGCGCCGTCGCCGAGGCCAAGGGCGAGCTGTTCCTTGAGTTTGTCGGGGTCAATGCCGGCGAACTTCAGGAAATGCTGATCGAGCGGGCAGGCGTAGTGGTAGGGGCCGTTTTTGCCGACGAGGGTGGCGCGGCCCTTGTCGAGCATGCGGGGAAGGATGACGTAGCCGCCGAGGCGGACGCGCGGGCTGCGGGGAGCGCGCTGGGTGAGGTCAGGGGCGTGGATGGTGGTGCTCATGGTGTGTGTGTTGTGGTTGAGGGAGAAAGAGTTAGAAAACTGTCGAAAGGGCCGGGTAATCGGTGTAACCGCCGGGGCCGGAGCCATAAAAGGTGGTGGGAACCGGCGCGTTGAGCGAGGCGCCGGTGGCGAAACGGCGGACGAGGTCGGGATTGGCGATGTAGGTTTTGCCAAAGGCGACGGCATCGGCCTCACCCGCGTTGACGACCTGCTCGGCCGTGGCCTGGGTGAAGCCCTCGTTGGCGATGAAAACACCGCCGAACTGGCGCTTCAGTTCCGGTCCCAAGCGCTTGTCGCCCAAGGACTCCCGTGCGCAGATGAAGGCGATTTTGCGGCGCCCCAGTTCGCGGGCCACGTGCCCGAAGGTGGCGGCGAGGTCGGAGTCGCCCATGTCGTGGGCGTCGCCCCGCGGGGCAAGGTGGACTCCGACCCGGCCGGGGCCCCAGACGGAG
>JANOBW010000370.1:0-7932 GCA_031411855.1 Opitutia bacterium | reverse complement strand
ACCCGGCCGTGGGCGGCGGACGCATCCTCGGCGAGGCCTGCCACTTCATTGATCTGCTGCGTCATCTGGCGGGCTCACCGATCACCTCGGCCTCGGCCACTTACGCCGGCGGCCCGGCCCAGACGACCCGCGACGTGGCCTCGCTCCACCTGACTTTCGCGGACGGCTCCGTCGGCACCGTCCACTACCTCGCCAACGGCTCCAAGGACTTTCCCAAGGAGCGCCTCGAGGTTTTCTGCGGCGGAGGCATTCTCCAACTGGACAACTTCCGCAAACTCAACGCCTTTGGCTGGCCGAAGTTCGGCGGCATGAACCTCTCCAAACAGGACAAAGGGGTTCCGTCCGAACTTCAGGCCGTCGTCACCGCCGCCCAAAAGGGCCAACCGGCACCGATTCCGGCGGACGAACTTTTTGAGGTCGCCGACTGGACCATCCGGCTCGCGCAGCAGGCATAAGACTTGACTAAGCTATGGTAAAACATAGTTTGACTCCATGGTCAAGAACATCACCAAAATCGGAAACTCACAGGGAATCATCCTTGATGCCGCCCTCATGGAACTCACGCATCTTAAGGTCGGAGACACCGTCAACGTTGAAGTTCATCAAGGTGGAACCATTACGCTTACTCCTGTGCGTAAGCAAGTTGCAGCTGATGAAGCCAGGCTGTTGGCTCGTCAGATCATCTCGGAAAATTCTGAACTTTTCCGCCGTCTTTCATGAGTTTGGAAGTCGTGCATCTCACCGTCGAAGCGGTCGAGGCAATCCACGGCGAGGTGTTGGCCGCTCACGGTGGGGGAGTTGGGTTGCGGGACCGCAGCCTTCTTGAATCTGCTGTTGCTGCTCCGCAGGCCAGTGCTTTCGGTGAGTCCCTTTTTGCTGATCCAGTCGAAATCGCCGCCGCCTATCTTTTTTATATCTGTCGAAATCACCCGTTTGTTGATGGCAATAAGCGTGCGGGTTTGGGTGCCTGTCTTGTTTTTCTCAAAGTGAACCATCTTCTGCCCGATCAAGATACGATGCGGCGCAAGGTGGACGCCTGGGAAAACCTCACCCTCGACGTGGTCGCCAGCCGTTTGGACCGCGAACAAACCACCGCACGTCTTCGTTTCCTGTTAGGGTGAACCAAGAGACTGGCATCCTGCCTCATTCGTCTTTCGTTTTTCCGTTATTTCCCTTCGCTTCTTCGCCTCTTCCCCTCTTCCAGCATGCTGATTGATCTCATCGCCGGCGCCCGTCCGAACTTCATGAAAATCGCGCCCATCATCCGCGCGATTCAAGCCGCCCAGGCCCGTGGCTCCGCCATCCGCTACCGTCTGATCCACACCGGCCAGCATTATGACAAAAAGATGTCGGGCGATTTTTTCACCCAGCTTGGCATCCCCGATCCCGACCTGAACCTTGAGGCGGGCGGCGGTTCCCATGCCGAGCAAACCGGGGCCATCATGATTCGCTACGAGAAGGCCCTCCTGGAGCATGGAAAGCCAGCCCTGACCCTGGTGGTCGGCGATGTCACCTCCACCATGGCCTGCGCCATCACCGCGCAGAAACTCCATGTCCCGGTCGCCCACGTCGAGGCCGGGATCCGTTCCGGGGACTGGACCATGCCCGAGGAAATCAACCGCCTCGCGACCGATGCCGTGACGAACTATTTTTTCACCACGAGTGAGGTCGCGAACGCCAACCTGCGCACATCCGGGGTGGGGGAGGACCGCATCCTTTTTGTCGGCAACACCATGATTGACACCCTGCTCCAGCAACTTCCCCACCTGCGCGCCCCGGAAGTCTGGAACACCGCCAAACTGTCCCCGCAAAGCTACTTTGTCCTGACGCTGCATCGTCCGGCCAACGTGGATGGTGAGCAGCAACTCAAAACCCTTCTCGACACCATCGCCGCCTCGACGCGCGGGCTTCCCGTGGTTTTCCCCGTCCATCCCCGCACCGCCAAAAATCTCCTCGAGCTGGGCGGCTGCTGGCCCTCCTTCCACATGGTGGACCCCCTGGGTTATCTTGAGTTTAACCACTTGGTCCGCCATGCCAAGGCCGTCATCACCGATTCCGGTGGCATCACCGAGGAAACCACCGTCATGGGGGTTCCCTGCCTGACCCTGCGGGACAACACCGAGCGGCCCGAGACCATCACCCTCGGCACCAACGAACTCGTGGGCACCAACCCGGCCAACCTTCCACCTTACCTCGACACACTCTTCGCCGGAAACTGGAAAAAGGGCTCCATCCCTCCTTTGTGGGATGGAAAAACTTCCGAAAGGATTGTGGCCCACTTGGAAAAACTGCTGGTTCCCCGGTGAGCGGGCGGGCCCCTCGGTTCTTTTCTGCCTTTGCCGTAAAATCGGCTCGCCCCTTGCTCATCTCTCGGCCATTTCCAAACGCCTTTACCGTCTTTCGCGCCCCTTTCGTCTCCCCTTATTCAGCCTCCCCGTGGCCAAACTCAAAACCGCCATTTCAGTCCTTCGCGAACTCGGCCCTTCCTGGGCTCTTTTTCGGGTCCGCTACGCCCTCCGCCTCCGTTCCGGCGCCCTGGTCCGCCGCACTCCCGTAAAGGCTTGGACGGACTTGGCTCCGGCTGAGTTTTTGGCTCCAAGCGTCCCTTCGGAACCCGCCGCCCTGGCTGCGCGGCTGCGCAAGGATGCCCCGCCTTTCTTCTTCTCGGCCAAGGACTTCCCCCTCTGGCGCAGCCGCCTCACGCGGTGGGACGCCGTGACCGCCGCACCCCTTTCCCCGGTTGCCGAGACAGCCAATCTCCTGTGCGGACATCCCACCCTTTTCAGCCATTTTGCCTCCAACGCCGGTGCCCGTCCCGACTGGCATCGCGACCCCGTGGGCAAAACCGTCTGGCCCGCCACGGAGCATTGGTCCACCATCAATGCCTTTGCCCTGGGTGATGTCAAAGGTGTCTGGGAGCTCGGCCGCTTCGGCTGGGTTTTTCCCCTCGTCCGCACCCATGCCCGCACGGGCGATCTCCGGCCGGCCGAGACGTTCTGGTCTCTCTTCGACGACTTCTGCGCCAAGAATCCGCCCAACGCGGGCCCCCATTGGATGTGCGGCCAGGAATGCGCCTTCCGCCTCTTCGGCTTCCTCTTTGGTTACCGGGCCTTTCTCGACACTCCCGCCGCCACTCCGGCCCGCCTGCTCCAGGCCCTTCGTTTTGTCCACGCCCATGCCGATCGTATCAGCGCCAACCTGGACTACGCGCTTTCCCAGAAAAACAACCACGGCCTGTCCGAGTGTGTCGGCCTGATCACGGCCGGACTCATGTTCCCCCAGCTCGCCGGAGCGTCCGGCTGGGTGCAGGAAGGTGTGTCGGCCCTCAAGGCCCAGGTGGAGGAACTCTGCTACGTTGACGGCGGTTTTGCCCAGCATTCGGTCAACTACCACCGGGTCATGGTCCACGACCTGGTCTGGGCCGCCAAACTCCTGAAGATCAACAAGAAAGATTCCACCTGGCTGGAGGCCGCCCTGGCCCGCTCGGCGGTTTTCCAGGCTTCCCTCATCGCCGGTTCCGGCGGGGAAACCCCGAATTGGGGCGCAAACGACGGCGCCCTCATTCTGCCCCTTTCCAACAGCGCCTACCGCGATTTCCGTCCCTGCGCCCAGCTGGCCGCCGCCGTGGCCGAGCAGCCGCTCCCCTTCGGTTCCGGCCCCTGGAACGAGCCCCTGCTCTGGATGGGATGCACCGCCAACCTCGAGGCCGCCGCCTCCGAAAGCCACAAGTCTTCGCAACTGGTTCTGCCCTCGGAATTTATCCTCAAACTTCCCGTCAACCCGCGCGAGGTGGCCAAGCAGACCCGCGTGCCCTTTGCCAGGCGTCTCTCCTCGCCGTTCTTGGAAACCCGCGAGGGCTTCCACTTCCCTCCCGCCACCCGCTTTCGCGAGGCCGGCCTGCACCTGCTCCGGGGCGAGCATTCCCGCGCCTACTTCCGCATTTGCGACCAGTTCAAACACCGCCCCCACCACGCCGACGCCCTCCACGTGGACTTGTGGTGGAAGGGGTTGAACATCGCCCTGGATGCCGGCACGTTCAGCTACAACGCCGCGGCTCCGTGGGACACTGGCCTCAAGGAAACCGCCGTCCACAACACCGTGGGCGTGGATGACCTCGACCAAATGGACAAAGCCTCCCGTTTTCTTTGGTCGGGCTGGACCAAGGGGGAGATCATCCGCGAAGGTCCCTGCCTGGATGGCCTGGGCCGCACCCTCGTGGCCCGGCATCTTGGCTACCGCCGGCTCAACACCTTCTTCAACCCCGCCCTCGGGGTCGTCCACCGCCGCGCCGTCATCGGCCTGCCGGGTGACCGTTGGATCGTCCTCGACCGGCTGGCCTCCCGCAGCCTGCACCACTACAAACTTCATTGGCTGCTTCGCGACGATCCCGGGGCGCGCCTGGCGAAGGATGGTTCCGTCATGCTGCAAACTCCGGCCGGACCCTACCGTGTGATCGCCCGCTGCCTCCATCCGGATGCCGCTCCCGAGCTCGTCCGGGCTGATCCGAAGTCCACCCGCGGCTGGAACTCGACCCATTACCTGAAGAAAGAACCCGCCCTTTCCTTTAGCCTTCAATCCACGGGCCGGAACTCGGTCGTGTTCGCCACCCTCTTCACTCCCCGTCCCGACGACAATCTCCGCCTCAGCGAGACCGAAGTCGTCTTCAACCTGGACAAGCCGGTTCACGCGACCCTCGCGGTGCTGCTGGACTGAGGCAAATTGTGAAGGATGAGTTATGAATTATGAAGTGCCCAAGGCATTTCAATTCAGTAACTTAAATGATTTTGAAACCGTTCTTCCGATGGCCCGTTTTCTTTGCCGTCTTATTTTCATAACTCATAATTCATAACTCATAATTTTGCGCATGCGCGTTCTCTACTTCCACCAATACTTCACGACTCCCAGCGGCTCGGGTGGCATCCGTTCCTATGAGATGGCCCAGGAACTGATCAAGCGCGGGCACTCGGTCACCATGGTCTGCGCGGCCGACGAACGTTCCGGCCTGAGACTTCCCGAAGTGGAACCCGGTCTCTGCCATGGGTTTGTGGATGGCATTGAGGTGTGGCAGTTTCTCCTTGTTTACTCGAACAAGATGCCGCTGGTGGCCCGGGCCAAGGTCTTCTTCACCTTCGCCCTGAAGAGCTGCCTGCTGGCGGCCAAGCTCAAATACGACGTCCTCTTCGCCACCTCCACGCCGCTGACCGCCGGCATCCCCGGCATTTTCGCCAAATTCCTGGGCCGCACCGAGGCCTTTGTTTTTGAGGTCCGCGACCTGTGGCCCGAACTTCCCAGGGCCATGGGCGTGGTGAAAAACCCCGCCGTTCTGGCCGGGATGAGCCTGCTCGAATGGCTCAGTTACCGCCTGTCCGACGGCTGTGTGGGCCTTTCCCCGGGAATTGCCCAGGGGATCGCCCACCGGGCGCCACCCGGCCATCCCATCGCCTTTGTCCCGAATGGCTGCGATCTCGACCTTTTTGTCCCGGGCGAACGCTCCACTCTGAAACTGCAAGGCATTGGCCCGGATGACTTTGTGGCGGCCTTTACCGGCGCGCACGGTCTGGCCAACGGCCTTGACGCCGTCCTCGCCACCGCCGCCGAACTGCAGCGCCGCGGTGACCGGCGGATCAAGATCGTCCTCATTGGCGACGGCAACCAGAAGGAGCGCCTCGTCGCCAAGGCCGCGGACATGGGGCTGAAAAATGTCATCTTCCTTCCTCCCATCAAAAAGACGGAGCTCTGCAAGGTGACCGGCTCGATAGACTGCGGCCTTCAGATCCTGGCCAACATTCCCGCCTTTTATTTCGGCACCTCGCCCAACAAGTTTTTCGATTACATCAGCGCCGGCCGCCCCGTCCTCAACAACTACCCGGGCTGGCTGGCCGGCTTCATCAGCGACAACGACTGCGGCACCGCCGTCCCGCCGGATGATCCGGCGGCCTTTGCCGACGCGCTCCAGAGTCTGGGCAACGATCCCGAGGGCTGCCGCCGCATGGGCCGCAACGCCCGGCAGCTGGCCGAACGCGAGTTCAACCGCGACACCCTGGCCGAGCAGTGGGTCGCCTTCCTGGACAGGACCCACACCCAGACCGTGGGTGCGGGCTTGTGAGGCTTGCGCTGAAATCTTTTTAACTTAACTCTTTGGCCATGAACGAACTTGTTTTTGAAGTGACCCAGGAAGCCGACGGGGGCTTTGTCGCCGAGGCATTGGGCGAATGTATTATCACCGAGGCTGACACTTGGGAGGAGCTGAAGTCAAATGTGCGGGAGGCCGTCTCGGCCTTTTACTTTGATGCCGTGGCTCCGGGCCGAATCCGTCTGCATCTGGTGAGGGATGAAGTTCTTGCATGAAGCTTCCGCGTGACATCAGTGGCAGGGAAGTGGCCAGGCATCTGATTCGAAAATGGGGTTATGTTCAGGTCAACCAGGAGGGAAGCCATATGATTCTGCAAACAGAAGATCCGGCCCACCATCGGCTGTCGGTTCCAGACCATTCATCTTTGCGGGTTGGCACGCTCAATGCCATCATCCGTGCGGTTGCTTTGGCAAAAGGCGTGGATAAGACCGAAATCTTCTAAAGGCGTCCTGGCGCGGAGTTCCTTCGTCAACGAATTATTCCCGCGTCCGCCCGGCCGCCGCGTTTCCCCGCGCCGGCCGGGCGGTTTTGTTTTCCGGCCATGCCGTTGGCCCGGCCCGTTTTCCGCCCTTGCCCAAGGGGCCTGTCTCTCTTCTCTGGATTGTTTTACACCATGATCATCAAGCCCAAGATCCGCGGATTCATCTGCATCACCGCCCATCCGGAAGGTTGCGCCCATCAGGTTGCCGAACAGATCGCCCTCGTGAGGTCGCGCGGCCCCGTCAAGGACGGCCCGCGCAAGGTTTTGGTCATCGGCGCCTCCACCGGCTACGGCCTTTCCTCGCGCATTGTCAGCGCCTTCGGCTGCGGGGCCGCCACCGTCGGGGTGTTTTTTGAGAAACCCGCCGAAGACGGCCGCTGCGCCTCGCCCGGATGGTATAATTCCGCGGCGTTTGAAAAGGAAACCTACCTGTCCGGACTCTACGCCAAGAGCATCAACGGCGACGCCTTCTCCAAGGACGTGAAGGACCGGACCGTCGCCCTGATCAAACGCGACCTTGGGCAGGTGGACCTCGTCGTTTACAGCCTGGCCTCACCCCGCCGCACGCATCCCGTCACCGGCGAGGTGTTCAAGTCCGTTTTGAAACCAGTCGGAGCACCCTTCACGGCCAAGAACCTCAACACCGACAAGAAGTTGGTGGACAATGTCACGATCGAGCCCGCCTCCGACGAGGACCAGCGCCAGACGGTCGGCGTCATGGGTGGCGAGGACTGGGAGATGTGGATGGACGCCTTGGAGCAAGGTGGGGTGCTGGCCGAAGGCGCGACCACCGTGGCCTACAGCTACATCGGTCCGGAAGTGACCTGGCCGATCTACAAAAACGGCACCATCGGCCGCGCCAAAAACGACCTCGACCGCGCCGCCGCCGTGATTGACGCCCGTCTCAAAGTTTTTCGGGGCCGCGCCTTTGTCTCGGTCAACAAGGCCGTCGTGACCCAGGCCAGCTCGGCCATCCCGGTCGTTCCCCTTTACAATTCCATTCTCTTCAAAGTGATGAAGGCCAAGGGTCTGCACGAAGGCTGCATCGAGCAGATCCAGCGCCTCTTCGCCACGCAGATGTACAACGGCTCGGCCCTGATCTTCGACGAGGCCGGCCGCGTGCGCATCGACGACTGGGAGATGAAGCCCGAAATCCAGGAAGCAGTCGCCCGCATCTGGCCCACGGTCACGACCGAGAATCTGCCGACGCTGACCGATATCGCCGGCTACCGCGCCGAGTTCATGAAGCTCTTCGGCTTCGGCCTGCCGGGGATCGACTACGAGGCCGAAGTAGAGCCGCACGTGCCGATGTCATAAG
>JANOBW010000369.1:0-3102 GCA_031411855.1 Opitutia bacterium | reverse complement strand
GTGGTGGAACGTTCCTTCGCTTGGCTGGAGAAATGCCGACGACTGTGGAAGAACTGCGAGAGGTTGCTCAACACAAGCCTGCAGTTCGTCAATCTCGCCTTCCTCGTGTTACTCTTGAAAAGATCGTGAACAGGCTCTAAGCCGGCTATAACACGGACAAGGCATAAATTCAGGTTAGTTTGAGGGCTGGGGCAGCTCTTCCTGGGTGAGGTTGATGAAGGCTTTGCGGTCGTAAAGCACCGCCACCAAGCGACGCAGCTGGCGGCGCATGACGTGGCTGATCGCCACCGCGTGGCTTTTGCCCTCCTCGCGCTTGCGGTCGTAGTAGGGCTTCAGCTCGGGCACGTGCTTGAGCGCGCAACTGGCTGACTGGAACAACGCCGTGCGGGCCATGCGGTCTCCCCGTTTCGTCATATGCGAGCCGCCTTTCCACTTGCCCGACTCGCGCACCCGCGGGTCGCACCCCAGGAAGGCGAGGGCCTTGCTTTCCGCCTGGCGTTTCGTGCCGAAGATGTGCAGGTCGCGAGGCAGCGCGGCCACCAGGATGGGGGCGGTCAGCGGGCCGATGGCGGGCACGGTGCGGGCCAGGCGCACGTCCTCGGCCCGTCCGGCGGCGATGACGGCCTCGATGATGTCCCTTTCGAGCTTTTCCTGTTCGTCGCGGTGGGCCTGGCACAAACGCAGTTCGGCCTGGAGCGCGGGCAGCAGCGAATCGAAGACGGCCCCGGCGTTGAGCGGGCCGCGCAGCAGGCCATGGAGCTCTTCGGCGTGGCCGCCGATGTGGCCTTCGAGGGTGCTCTGGCGCAGAGATCGCAGTTTGGCCAGCGAGTTGATGGCGAGGAAAAGCGTGGTCCAGCCGAGGTTTTTGTTGAGCTTGATCATGATCGCCTCCGGCAGCATGCGCCCGAGCAGGTCGGCGGCGCGTTTGAGGGTGTTGGTCAGTTGGCGGCGCTGGCTGACGCGGGCGCGGCAGAGGGCTCGCACGGCGTCGTTGGTGACATCCTCCCGCCAGATGCTGGTGCGCAGTTCGTCGCCGTGGAGGCGTCCGATTTGAGCCAGGCTGTGGGCGTCAATGGGATCGGTCTTGTTGCGGCGCAGGACCTGGCCTGGTCCCTGCAAACGTTTGGCCAGAAGCGGGTTGAGGACGTAAACGGTGTGGCCGGCGGCGGTCAGAAGGCGCGCCCAGAAGAGGTGGTAGCGTCCGGTGGATTCGAGGAAGACGCAGGTCTGGGGCGGCAGCAGGGCGAGAAGCCTGGCGGCGTCCTCGGCGGTGGCGGCGAACTTGCCTTCGTGGAGTTTTTGGCCCTCGGGTGAGAGCAGGCAGCAGTAGGCGGAGGTTGACGCGACGTCTATGCCGGAGGTAGGAGTTTTCATGGGGCGGATGGGTTTGCTTTGGGTGGTGATGTGATGTGGCCCTGCGCGCCTAGGTTTATGGCCAAGTAAAAACCGCGAGTTTTTCCGGCTATGAAGGCAGTGCGGGACCGCAAGTGAAGCCACCGGCCGTCTGACTTAAATCGAAGCGAGGGCGCTTGGGGCGTCCCGCTGAACCTAAGAATAAAGACAGACCGGCGACAAAGTGAGCCTGTCCGCCCCGCCCGGCGGGGTCGAGCGCGCCGGGCCGGTTCGCGGTTGAGCCCGAAAGAAACCAGTGGCTCAACCGCGCCCGGTCGGAGGTCTCCGTTGATCACGTTCGCAATCACGGAGTGACTTACATAAAGCCTAAAAACGGCAATGGGATTTCAAGAATTTGAAGCATACCACTGAAATTCAATGATTTGCGCTTCAAACAGGGTCTCACCATTTGGGTGAGACTCGATATTAGTGCAAAGTGTTGAAGATAAGGACTATCCGCGAAATCCCGAGTTTCCATTGCCGTTTTTAGGCTAAGCTCAACGGTCCCTCCAGGACAGGTCTCGGGCATACCCCGGAGGTGGTGCCGGAAAAGTCGGCAGCAAAAGTGTCTAAAAGCTTGGGGCACTTGGTCTTCCCCTGAGGCGGGCAACCCGTGTGGAACCACACGCGGCCCGGCCGGCCGTTGTTCCGGAGTGAGTGCCGGGGGGGCAAGCCGCTCCCGACCTTTCGTTACGCCCGTTGGGCTGAGAAAAGCGGCGAGCCCGTTCAGGGCTTCGGCATGCGCCAGCCCCAGTCGGCTTTCTCCTCCTTGACGGCATCGCCGACCTCGAACCTGCCGCCGTCGTCCTTGAGGTCCCAACCGACGGACCAGAGGGTGCAGCCGCCGTCGGTTTCTCGTCGGTAGAGGAAGGGGGCACCGTTGACCGTCTGGACCGGGGCGGCCGCGAGATATTTCGGGACCAAAGTTTCGAGTCTGTCCGGGAAGCTTCCGGTTTCGAGCCGGTGGCGTTCGAGGGCGCAGGCGAGGACGGTGAGCGAGGCCTGGGTCTGGGTGCGAGCGGCCTGCTGAATCACCCGGTCGAAGGCCGGGATGGCCATGGCTGTGAAGTAGTTGTAGATTCCGACGTTGGAAACGATGTCCCTGGCCATTTGATCGCAGGTGGTGAGCCCGGAGACGGAAACCTGCTGGGTCTTGGGGTCGAGGTTGGCGATGAGCTCCGAAAACAGGCGGTTGTGGATGGCGCAGTTTTGCAGCCGCCAGCCGCGGGGGCCGTAGCGCAGGAGGGCGAAGGTCGCCTTGTCATCCCCTTCCATATCCGTCGGCTTCGCTTTTTCCCACTGGTTGACGGCGAGTTCATAGGCCCAGGAACGTTCGGTTTTGAGCGTGTTGGCCAGTCGGGAAACCACCTGAAGCCGGGAGGCTTTCCGTTGGAGGGTGGCGCAGGCTTCGGCATCCCAGAGATGGCGTTCCAATCCCTTCCTTGCCGCATTCAACTCAAGTTCGGCGACGACGATCCAGATCATGCCGGAAACCAGGGTGAAATCAGGGGAGGCGATGGTGTGCCGGCCGGCCTCCAGCAACTCGATGTCGCGCAGGGCGGCGGCGGAGTCTCCCAGCAGGAGATGGGCCTCGCAGCGGGCGGCGGCCGAACGGGCGAGGGAGCGGATGGGGTTGAACCGGGGGATCGGGGCGGACGGGGGGTAGGAGTAGTCGCCCGTGAGGTAGGCGGCGGGCCGCCGGGCGGCGGC
>JANOBW010000368.1:0-6420 GCA_031411855.1 Opitutia bacterium | reverse complement strand
GCAGCGCGGTGAACAACGTGATCAGCGTGGGCAGCCCGGGCTCGGCGAAACTGCAGGTCACGGGAGCGACCGGCACCCTCACCGTCAACGATGCCACCCGTGATATCGTCGTCGCCACCGCCCCGGGCGGCAGCGGGAGCATCACCCAGACGCTGAATCTCTCCGGACTGGGCACTTTCAACGCAACCCTTGCGAACCTCTATGTCGGAAATCCGCGCAGCTTCAGCGGTGCGGCGTCATCTGGCGTAGCCCTCAACGATACCCTGATCCTGGCCGGCAACAATACCATCACCGCCAACGGCACCAACGGCATCGTCGTGGGGGGAGCCAGCTCTTCCGGGGGGTCCGGTGGCATCCAGAAGTTGAAACTTGGCGGGGCCAACGTCCTGAATGCCAACCGCTTCGTGATCGGTGCCGCCCGCGCTCCCGGCGGCTTGGAGTTCAATACCGGCCTGACCAACCCCGCCGTCACCATCCGTGGGGCGGCGGGTGGAACCTCCCGGACGGATATCTACCTGGGCGACCAAACTAACAGCCTTGGCATCGGGGCCGGCAACGGTGGCAGCTCGGGTAGCTCGGGAACGATCAATTTGACCGGAGGAACGGTGGATGCCAGAATTGATAACCTCATGGTGGGAATGGGCGGCCTCGGCACCAGCACCCGCGTCGGCGGCAACGGCAACTTCACCATGGATGGCGCGTCCAGCGTTGTGGATGTCAACACCGTCCACCTGGGGCGGGACAGGAGTGACACCGGCGCGTTTCCCGGCACGGCCAGCACCAGCACCTTCACCGTCACCAACGGCACGCTGCAGGTGAACACCGCGATGATCATCGCCAATGACATCGACGCGAGCGACACCGCCGGCGGCACGCAGAACGTGCAAGGCACCTTCACCGTCGCGGGAGGCAATGCCACCATTGGTTCCATTTCAACTCCCGTGAACCTGCTCCTCGGCAATCACGTCACCGCCGGCAACCCCGGCCTGGCCACCGCCACCGTGAACCTGACCGGCGGCACCCTCACTGTCTTCGGGAATATCCAGGACGGCAACCTTGGGGCCGGCACCATCAACTCCTCGCTGACGCTCAACGGAGCCACCCTGGACATGAAGGGCAATCGCATCGGCAACAGCGGAGCACTCATCGACACCCTGACCTTCGCCGCCGGCACGCTTCAAAACGTGGCCGGAATCAACAACGGAGCCGGCCTGACCAAGACCACCGCCGGCACGCTGGTGCTTGCCGGCACCAACACCTACACCGGCACCACCATCGTCAGCGAAGGCACCCTCGCACTCAGCGGCAGCCTCGCCGGAGCGTTGACCGTGAACAGCGGGACCTTCGCCCCACGCGGTCTTCCCGTTACCGGCAGTGCGCTCACCTTGGCTGCCAACGGCATCTTCCAGGCCCGCATCAACGGCGCCACCGCCGGAACGCAATACGACCAACTCGCCGCCGGCGGGAGCGTGACCTTGGGAGGGCCTCTCGATCTCGTCGCCGGTCCCGGTCTCGCCGCGGGCACCAGTTTCAACATCCTGAACAAGACCAGCCCCGGACCCATCAGCGGCACCTTCGCCGGCAAACCGGAAAGCAGCGCCTTCACCGAAGATGGCTGCACCTGGATCATCAGTTATCTCGGCGGTGATGGAAACGATGTCGTCCTCACCCTGGCCACACCACTGCAATCCTGGCGTTTTGCCAATTTCGGCACCATCGCGAACAGCGGCACCGCCGCCGACACCTTCGACGCCAACGGCGACGGCGAGCCAAACCTGCTCGAATACGCCACCGCACAAAATCCCACCGCCTCCACCCTCGCCACCCTCGCGGCCATCCGCACCTACAGCGCCGTGGAAATAACCTACAACCGCAGCAAGGGCGCGCTCAGCGCCGGAGTTGACTTCATGGTCGAGTGGAGCGACAGCGTCACCGAGAACTCCTGGTCCGCCACCGGCGTCACGCAAACGGTTCTGACCGACAACGGCGTGACGCAGCAAATTAAAGCCATCGTGCCCGTGGGCAATGGCGTGACAAAACGTTTTGTGCATTTGAAGGTGACTGGGCCGTAGTTTTCATTCTGCAGAACCCCACTCCAAGCCGGAGCAAGCTCCGGGGCATTAGACCCAACGGGATTAAAACAGCTATTTAACAGCCTCGTCACCCCCGCGCTTCTTCTCCCTTTCCCCTCTTCTGTCTCGCTGTTTCGCTACTTCCCTTCCTCCTCTGCCCCGTGTCCTTATCCCCCGCCGCCTGGCTTTTCATCGCAACCGCCGCCTGGGGCATCAGTTTTCCGCTGACCCAGGCCGTGGGGTTGCTGCAGGCCCGGTTGGTGCCGGAAGCGGGCACCGTTTTCCACTCCGCGTCACTTTTGGGAGTTCGTTTCCTTCTGGCCGGTTTGCTCCTGCTACCTTGGGTGCTACGGGCGGTGCGGAAAGCCCGGCCTACCCGGGGTGAGGTGGTCCAGGGATGTTGGCTGGGGCTCACGGCCGGGGTGGGACTTCTGCTCCAGACCGACGGCCTCCAATACACCACCTCTTCCACGAGCTCCTTTCTCACCCAGGCCTACGTGGTGCTCCTCCCGCTCTGGGCGGTGTTCCGCACCCGCCGGGCTCCGGCCAAATCCCTCTGGCTGGCCCTTCCCCTGGTGTTTGCCGGCCTCACCCTGCTCTCCGGTATCACCCCCGACAAACTCCACCTTGGGCGAGGCGAGTGGGAAACCCTTCTGGCCACCCTCCTTTTTGCCGCCCAAATCCTCATCCTGGAAGCCCCCGCGCATCGGGGCAACCGGCCGCTCCTCATCACGGTGATCATGTTCGGCGTCATGGGTTTCAGTTGCCTGGGCAGCGCCCTGGTCCTGGCCCCGAAGGCGGGCGACCTCGGGACGGTCTGGACCTCCCCCGGAGCCTGGGCCCTGACACTTTTCCTCAGCCTCGTCTGCACCATTTTCTCCTTCAGCGTGATGAACCGCTGGCAGCCGTTGGTGGACTCCTCCCGGGCCGGTCTCATCTACGCGACCGAACCCGTCCACACCGCCCTCTGGGTGCTCTTTCTTCCGGCCTGGCTGGGGAAGTGGCTAGATCTGCCCATGGGCAACGAAACCCTGACCCCGACCCTGGTCTGGGGCGGGGTGCTCATCCTGCTCGGCAACATCCTGACCTTGAGGAAATAAGGACAGCCGGAGCGCGCTGCCAAACGGTTGGATCAGAGTTCCACCATCGCCTTGATGACGCCGGATTCGGGCTTAAGGAAGGTCGGGAAGTCGGCGATCATGTTGCCAAAGGTGGTGCGGTGGGTGATCCAGGGCTTGGTGTTGATGGCGCCGTCCTCGATCAGCTGGATGATGCGGGCGAAATCGCGGGAAAGGGCGTTGCGGCTGGCCATGAGGGTGACCTCGCGGCGGTGCATGACGGGCGCGTGCAGGAAGGAAACCTCCTGCTGGGTGATGCCCACATAGACGAGGCGGCCACCGAAGGCGCAGTAGTTGAGCGCGTTGGCCATGGACTTGTTGCTGCCGGTCGCGTCCACCACCACATCGGCAAACTGCCCGTTGGTAATGCGTTCCAATTCAGCCATTTCCGAGCCGTCGCCCTTGGCGAGGATGACATGGTCCACGCCCATGACGTTTTTGCAGAAGTCGAGCCGGCCCTGGTTGATGTCAATGACGATGCTTATGGCCCCGGCCACCTTGGCGAACTCGATGGCGGAAAGGCCGATGGGGCCGGCCCCGATGACAAGGACGTGTTCGCCGGCCTTGGGCGCGCCGCGGTCAATGGCATGGCAGCCGATCGCGAGGGTTTCAACGAGGGCGAGCTGGTCGTAGGTGAGTTTGGTGGAGACGTGCAACTTTCTGGCCGGCAGGATGATGCGGTCAGTCAGGCCGCCGTCGCACATCACCCCGAGGGTCTGGTGCTTCTCGCAGCAGTTGGTCAGGCCGCGGCGGCAGGAGTAACACTTCTGGCAGTTGAGGTAGGGCTCGACGGAGCAGCGGTCCCCCACCCTCACGTTGGCCACATCGGGCCCCACGGCGAGAATCTCGACCCCGAGCTCGTGGCCGGGAATGCGGGGGTAGCTGTAGAAGGGCATTTTGCCCAGGTAGCCGCCGAGATCCGTGCCACAGATGCCGACGCGGTGGACGCGGACGAGGGCCTGGCCCGGACCGGGTGCCGGGGGCTCGGGAAGTTCCACGACCGAGAACTGGCCGGGTTTGTCGAGGCTGATGGCTTTCATGGAGTTGTGATCCGAGCTCAGTTGTTTTCCAACAGGCCTTCCTTGTGGCCGAGGTTTCTGACGGGGGCAAGGATGGCCTGGACTTCGGCCAGGAGCTGACGGTCAATCGGTTGCGCGGCCCATTTGGCCCAGTTGCGGATGTTGGCCGGGTTGGCGCTGCCGGAGACGGTCGTGGTGATGTCGGGGTTTTCGAGGGAAAACTGAAGGGCGAGCTGGGCGATGTCCACGCCGCGCGAGGCGCAGAGGGCGGCGGCGGCGCGGGCGGCGGCCTTGACCTCCTCGGGTTCCTTGAGCCAGGCGGGCAAGGGCGCGTTGGTCAGAAGGCGGGCGCTGAAGGGGCCGGCGTTCATCACCCCCACGCCCTTTTGTTTCAAATAGGGCACCATCTCGTCGGCGAAACGGGTGTTTTGCAGCGTGTATTGGTTGTAGCTGAGCACGCAGTCCACAGTGGTCTGTTCGAGGATGAACTTGAAGATTTTCATCGGGTAGCCGGAGAAGCCGATGTAGCGAACCTTGCCGGTCTGCTGGATCTTGCGGAGCGCCGGAAGTGTTTCATCCACAATCTGTTGCATGGGAACGAACTCGATGTCGTGGCAGAGGACGATGTCGAGGTGGTCGGTGCCGAGCCGGTGGAGGGAGACGTCCACACTCTCGGCCACCCGTTTGGCGGAGAAGTCGAAGTGCGGGAGGTCGTAGCGGCCCAGTTTGGTGCAGAGTTGGTAGCTGTCGCGGGGCACGCCCTTGAGCGCGATACCGAGAAGGACCTCGCTCATGCCGCGGCCATAAAAGGGCGAGGTGTCAATGAAGTTCATGCCGCAGTCGAGGGCGACGCGGACGCTGTCGAGAGCCTCGTCGAGTTTGACGGAGCGGAACTCGGCGCCGAGCGAGGAGGCTCCGAAGCTGAGGGTGGGAAGGTGAAGGTCGGTCTGACCGAGACGGCGGGTCTGCATGGCGGAAAGGTTGGGGAAGGAGGGTTTAGGTTTTAAGAACTTGGGAGAAAGTGGGGGCCAAAGCTCAATCGGGTGGAAGCCTGGTTTCTTGACAGGAAAAACTCTTGGTTCAAACTGACGGCATGAGAACCACCGTGACCTTGGAAAGTGACGTTGAAAAACTGCTGCGTGATTCCATGCGCCGCACGAAGCGCTCCCTCAAGGAAACGCTGAACGAAGGTCTGCGCGCGGGTCTGCGCAAGAAAACCGCGAGGACTGCGAGCAAGCCTTTGGTGGTCAAGGCAAGCCGCTTGGAGATTCGGCCTGAATACGCCAACGCGAACTTCAACCAACTGGCGGCCGACTTGGAGGACGAGGCGTTTCTGGAAAAAACCCGCAGGCTTGAAACCACCTTGGGTCTCAAAAAATGATCATCCCGGACGCGAATCTGCTGATTTACGCGCACGACTCCACATCTCCCTTTCATAGCCGCGCATCTGTGTGGTGGCTGAAGTGCTTGTCGGAGAATGAATCCGTTGGGCTTCCTGAAGTTGTTGTTTTTGCTTTTCTGAGAATCATCACCAACCCGCGAATCTGCAAAGCACCCCTCAAGGTTGACGAGGCGACTGCTCTCGTTCGGAACTGGCTTTCCAAGCACCATATCGGGATACTTCTCCCTATTCCCAACCACGCGGAGCTGGTCATGAAAAACCTGGAGAAATTGGGGACGGCAGGCAATCTGGTGACAGACGTTCAAATCGCCACCATCGCTCTTCACCACGGAGCCATCCTTCATACGGCTGACACCGACTTCGACCGGTTTACTCAACTGAGAAAATTCAATCCCTTCGGCCCGTAAATATTTCGTTCCCATGGCTCCTCGAAAGGAGCCACTCCCTGTAAAAAAGCTGTTCGTAAAGACATTCACTCGGTGCGGCAGCCCATGGTGAGCAGGACGTTGGCCCAGAGGGATTGGTCGGCGGTTTGGATGGTGAGGACGTGGTCGGGGGACTCGACGTGTTGGTAGAAGTCCCACTTGAGGATGGGCTCCAGGGTGAGCCTGACTCCGGACTCCCCGATGATCTTGCGGTAGTCGTTCCAGACGGGCGGATCTCCTTGCTGGGCATAGGGATCGTCGGCCGGGATGCCCATGGTGTTGACGTGGTCCACCGGGACCGCGCTGAGCAGGGCCTTCAGGACCTGGGAAACGGTGCAGACACCCGGGGCGAGGTTGAGGTGAACCAGCTCGGCGTTGGGGCCC
>JANOBW010000367.1:0-15203 GCA_031411855.1 Opitutia bacterium | reverse complement strand
AGAGGTAGTCCCGGGTGGCGACCTCCCTCCAGGAGGCCCGCAGCACGTTGGGCATGGGGACAAGTTGGATGAGGTGGGCAAACAGCAACATCATCCCGCCCAGGATGAAAATCAGAGGCAGGCGGTGGCGGGGGGGGAAGAGGAAAAGAATGACCCCGGTTCCGATCAAAAAAACCGCCCGGGCCCAGACGGGCACCCCGCCGGCGCAGACCAGCAGGAGTCCCAGGAAAGCCAGGCAGGCGATCCAGAAGCGGGGGAGGCTGGATGGTTCGGTTATCATGAGGAGAGGATTAACTTCGAGCCGGTAACGGTCAAAGTCGAACTCTGATTTCAGATTCATCCATGGCGTGGCTTATACGTCATGGCCCAAGGACCCGGGCTCGGTCAGCTGCGGGGCGGTGTCTCGGCCGCCTTGGAGGATTCGCGTTTGGCCGCGTCCTCGGCGAGGGCGTAATACTTGTTGTATTTGTTGTAGTAGTAATAATCGGCCCCGCGGAGGTCCACGCGGTTGAGCACAAAGCCGAAGATGTTGGCCCCGCGCAGCCGCAGGCGGTCAATGGCGGCCCGGACCTGGCGCATCTGGGTGAAGGAGCTTCTCACGGTGAAGATCACGGCGTCCGCCTTGGCGGCAAAGCCGGTGGTGTCATCCGTCGCGAGGATGGGGGCGGTGTCGAGCACCACGTAGTCGTAGGATTTCGCGATTTCCGCCAGAACCTGCTCAAAGCGGACGCTGAGAAACAGTTCGCCCGGGCGCTCCGGATAGGCGCCGCAGGGGAGGATGGAGAGGTTCTCCACGTTGGTGGCCTTGACGTGGTCCTGGAAGTTGAGGGCGGGGTCGAGGATGACCTCGCTGAGCCCCGGCGTTTTGGGGACATCGGGGAAGACCCGGTGCATGCGGCCGCGGCGCAAGTCGGCGTCCACCAGAATGACCCGCGAGTGGGCGAGGGCGAGGGAGACGGCGAGGTTGGAGGCGATGGTGGACTTGCCTTCGTCCGGGACGGCGGAGGTGACCAGAATGACCTTCGGGCGGGCCGTGCCGGGGTGGAGGAAAAGGATGGAGGAGCGCAGGGTGCGGCAGGCCTCGGAGAAGATGTGGCGGCGGTCGCGGGGTTTGAGCAGCTCGATCTGCCCGGCGGAGGAGCGCTGTTCCGAGGGGATGACGCCGATCACGGGGTGTTCAAAATGGCGGCGGATGTCATCGGCCGAGACGAGCCGGTTGTCGAGATAGCCGAGCAGGAAGAGGATGCCGGCCCCGAAGAAAAACCCGCCGAAGGCTCCGAGCAGGATGCGGGTGGCCAGTTGGGAGGGGACGGTGCGGGCGGGCGAGGCGCTGTTCATGACCCGGATGATTTCCGGGGTGTTGGGCTGGCCCAGCTCGAGATCACGGATTTCCTTGGCGAGGGAGTCCCGTTCCATCTTTCGTTCCTCAATGATGCGGGAGGCGGCGTTGAACTTGGAGCGCTTGGAGTTGCTCTGGGTGTAGAGATCCTGCTTGGCCGTCAGCTGGGACGTGAGGGCGGCCAGGCGCAGCTCCAGGACGGACCTCAAATCCTCGATCTTGCGCTGGGTGTTGGCCTTGTGGATGTTGACCCTGTTTTCGAGGGTGGCGATCTCGCTGCGGAAGGCGATGATCTTGGGGTGTTTGGGTTTGAGGTTGACGGAGAAGACCTTCTCCTCGGCCTTGGCGTCCTCCAGTTTTTTGGAGGCCTCGAGGTAGGGGCTGGCGGTTTCAAAAACACCCCGGATGAGTTCCGGCTCGTCCGAGAAAATGGTCGTGCCCCCGGAGATGAACTGTTCCAGGGTGAGACCCTTGATCAGGGTGATCTGGGAGGTGAGCTCGTTGATCCGGTTGCTGAGGATGTTGGTTTCCTTGGTCAGGGAGAGGGTGGTTTCCTCCAGGGCGGCGGTGGAGACCTCGCCATGTTTCAGGGTGAACTCACGCTCAAGATTTTCCAACTCGACCGAAATGGCCTGAAGTTTGTCGCGGCGGCTCTTGATGGCATCGCCGATGGCGTCGCCCCGGGAATCTTTGCGGAATTTTTTGAAGGTTTCCAGGAGGGCGTCGAGGAAGAGCTGGGTGTAGTCTGGTTTGGGCCCGGTGGCCTTGACGATGAAGATGGCGGCATCGGGCTGGCGTTCGACGGTGATGCGGACCGCTTCGGGTTTCACATCGGAGCGCCGGACGCGGAGCAGGTTGTGGGCGTCGTTCTGGAGCCTCGGGTTGCCCATGGTCTCGCGGATCGTCCCAAAAAGCTGGAACTGTTCGGTGATGACGTTGTTGCTGGAGGAGTTGATCTGGTAGTTTTCCAGAATGAGGCTGGCCGAGGATTCGTAGTTGGCCGGTTTGGTGAATTCCAGATAGGCCATGACAAAGACCCCGAGGCAGGTGGTCAGAAGTATGATCCACCAGAAGGAACGCAGGACATTGCGGGCTCTGAAGTAGAGGGTGTGAAGATTTTCGGACACATCGGCGGCACTGGCCGCCCGTTCCTCGTAAGATTGGATTTCCCTCATGGGTTCAGAAGCTGATGGATTTGGCGTCAACCTTGATGGTGTCGCCGGGGCGGATGAGCGGATCTTCCTTGATGGTGCCTTCGGCCCAGCCGGAGGCGTCAATGGTCACGCGGCGCTCCTTGGGAGGCAGTTTGTCATCCGCCCGGATGAGCAGAACGGACTTGGTCTTGGCCCATTTGGTGAACCCTCCCGCCTGCATTTGGATGGCCTGGCGGACGGTCAGGTTGGAGACGGTCGTGGGGATGGCCTTCATGCCCGGATTGTTGACCTCGCCGGTGATGGTGAAGAAAGCCTCGCTGGCGGAGATGGAGTTGATCATGATGGTGTCGCCATTTTTGATCTCGATGTCCTTTGAGAAATCCCCGGTGCTTTCGATGGCGGCCGCATCCACGATGATGGCCGGGAGCACCTCGCCGGGATTGGCGGGGTCGAGGCGGCGCAGGACCACCCCTTTTTTGTTGGCATTTTCAGTGAAGCCGCCCCTTTCCATGATGGCTTTCACCACGGTGACGACGCGGTCCCGCGGGATGGACATGGTTCCCGGGCTGCGGATCTCGCCCCAGAGGGAGATGGTCCCGCGGGCTGAATCAGTGAAGCCGGTTTTGAGGATGACGGTGGCGTGGTGGAAGAAATCCTTTTCCAGCTCGACCTGGATTTTTTTGGCGGCCTGGCGGCAGGTAAGCCCGTCCACCGAGATTTTTCCGAGCAGAGGCAGGTCAATCTTTTTGTCGGAACCCACCACGAGACCCATGGCCGGTTCGCGTTCCTCAATGACCGAGTAGGTGACGGTTTCGCCGACCAGCAGCTGCCTCTGGTCGTCGAGCAGATCCATTTGGGAGGGGCTGGCTGCCGCTGGCGAAGCCTCCGTCGCTGGTGGCGCGGCGGAAAGAGCCGGGGCGGCGGCCGGTGCCTCCTGCGCCGCCACCCATCCGGGGAGCAGCAGGACGAGGAGTGCGATGATGCGCGTCATTATCATGAATTTCATTAAAAATCGTAGGTCAAACGGACCAGGACCTGGTCACGGTCATGGGTGCCGAAGATCAGGTTGGAGTCCTTGTTGGTATGAGTGTAAGTTGTTCCGAAAGATAACTTTCGGGAAATGGGATGGTCGTAGGAAACGGTGAGGACGCGGAGGACGAACTGCTCGGCGAACTTGCCGCCGGAATCCCCGCCGGACGCGTAGGAGTAACTGCTGGAAACGGTGCCGTCGCGCAGGCCGCGGTAGCTCACGTAATACAGGTAGGTGTCGGTTTCCCGGGTGTTGGCGGCAAACCCGAGGTCGCTGGACCGGCTCCATTGGAGGCCGTGGCTGATGTCGCGGGAGGGTTGGTGGGACAGGCCGACCTCAAAATTTTGCCCGGCATAATCGCTGCCGTCGCCGTTAAAGCCGCCCCGCTCGAAGGTCATGTCGTTGAACGTGTGGCGCCACGTGCCGACGAGGAAGGGGCTGAAGGCGTAGCTCATGTTGTAGCCATAGTTCCACCCCTTGCTGTTGTTGTTGAAATTCTTCTGGTAGGTGGTCTCGGTCCAGCCGCCGAAAACCCCCATCGTGAGGTCCGAGTTGATCGGATGTTCGACGGAAAGCTGGTGGTTGTAGGAGGTCCGCTGGAGGTTTTCGAAACGTTTGTCGTCCGGGATCGTGTCACTCCGGTTGGTGTTGAGGGACATCTGCCAGTCGCGGACCGGCTCCCAGCCGAAAAGGGCTCCGGCCAGGTTGTTCCAGCGGGGGTATTGGACGCTGGTGGTGAGGCTGGCCGAGTTGGGGTCGAAAAAGTAGCGCTGTCCCGGTTCGATCTCGTAGGAAAGCCGGTCGTAGATTTTGCAGGTCACCTCCCCGAAGTTCAGGTAGTATGCCAATTCTGTTTCCGGCTCGATGTTCAGGAAGTTGTTGCCGCTGTCGAACTGTGGATTTCGCAGGTATTTGAGATAGGAGACGGTGGTGGTGAAACTGAAGGAGTTGGTGGAGCTTATTTCCCAGTAAGTCTTCAGGGAGATCCCGGCTTCAAAAATGACATCCCAGATGGGGGCGAGCCTGGATTGGTTGATGTTGGTGTCATATGTGGTGCTGAAAAAACCTGTCAGGTCCATGATGACATCACCCATGCGGAAATTCGCGTTTTCCATGTTGGGTTTGTCACCCCGACCCAGGCGAAAGCCCCCCATCAGTTCTTTGGCGGCCGCCACAGGTGCGGAATCAAAGCCCGCGGACGGCCCGGAGTTGCCCTCCGTCTGTTGGGAGTGGGAGGGATTGGTGGTCGCTGCCGAGCCCGGGGCCGTTGTCTCTGCGCGGGTCAGAAGGGGGGCCAAGGCAAGGGTGGCTGCAAGGCTGAGACGCTGGGAGGATGAAAAACAACCGGGACGCATGAAGTTAAACTTAAGTGATGTCTGAGTGCGGGGGCGTCGTAAATAAAAAAGGTGGCCCAGGGCAAATAACAGGCGTGAATTTTGCTTTGCCTTGGCGGACTTATCCCACATCACTTTCACCATCATGATGATTCGCCGCCTTCTACCGTTTTACCTCGTTGCCACCTCCTTTGCCCTGGCATCCGGCACCCCCATGAATCTGGCCCGCTGGCAGTCGGGAGCCTCGCTTCTCACCGTCAACCCCTCCACCGGGGCCTTGGAGACGCTTTCCGCCTCCCAAACCGGTTTCTCCTCCTCCCGCGAGGCCTGCCTCCTGGCGGATGATCCTTCCACCGGATTCCGCCTCGAGAAAGGCGCTTTCGAAATGGTGGTGGATCTCGGCATGGTCCACACCCTCAAGGAGTTTGGCTTTCTCAGCTTTTCCGCCGACACCGAGTGTGTGGTCAGCGGTTCCGTCCGCCGCGCCGGTCTGTCCGATCCCTCGTGGCGTGGTCTGGGCCGTGCCTCCTGCCTTCCGGGTGCCGCCGCCAAGCTGAGCTTTGCCCCGGTGCAGGCCCGCTATGTGAAACTGACCTTCACCAGCCGGTCGGCCGGTGAAATCTCCTCCCTGGCCATCAACGGCGTCGAGCTTGCCTCGGAAGCCCGCGTCCAGCGTCCCTCCCGGCTTTCCCCCGAGGATGCCCCGGGAAGCCCCGGCATGTTGCCCATGGACCTCGCCTCCGCCAGCCAGCGTGGGCGCCTGCTGGGTGCCACCGGTCTTGCCGCCGGCCAGGATGCCGCCGCCCTTTTCGACCAGAACCCATTGACCACCTGCGCTTTGAGCAAGGATGAGCCCGCCGTCATCATGCTGGATCTCGGGGCCGAGTGCGATCTCGACACCCTGGCCTTCAGCCACACACCGGCCAAGGGTTCCTTCCAATTCCATTTTCTTCCGAAAGAACTGGCCCGGGGGGTGACCCTCGAGAAAACCGCTTCGGGCGAGACGATGTCCATCGCCTCTTTCTTTTTCACCTCGCGCAAACCTGATGCCACGGTGGCCGCCCAGGCCGGGGATTTCCGCAGCCGCCTGACCTTTGCCCCGAAGGCGGCCCGCTACGTCGTGGCTCGCTGGGTGGGGGCCGAGGCGGGAACCGCCCCTGTTCTCGGCGGACTGAGCCTGATCGGTCAGCGGCATCCGTCCCATGTGATCCCAGGCATGATGGTGGGCTCCCTGGCCTCAATTCAAACACCCAAGGGTATGGTGGTGAGTGGCGACGGCCTTGCCCGGATTGCTCCCCGTTCCGGCGCTCCTGCGGCTGTCGCCCGTCCGGCTGATGTTCCGGTGAATGACGCCGACTTCCCGTCTGGGGAATGATTCCTTTCCAAGTATGATCCGGCCCCTGAGTGATATCATCCTCAGGGGCTTTTTTGTGCGGACACGTCTTTTCCTCCATGAACTCCCACAGGCTTCGCTCTCGGGATTCGGGACGCTGCCCTTTCGGGGGTGAACCCATGGCTTCTCCGGGTGTTTCGGCCTGGTTTCCACCTTGCCCCGGTGTCAACCTTGGCCCGCTCTGAGCGGATGCAGGTTGCCGCTTTTTTCATTTGTGACTCGGCCCGTGATTACAACGGCCGGCTCAGCGTGCTTGGGATGCTGGAGCAGCTGACGGCCGACTCGTTTCCCTTTCAGAATCAGGAGATGACACTCGTCACGCGTTTCATCTTCACGGAGCAGGACCGTGGTTTCCACGACCTTCAGATCAGACTGATTGATCTCGATGGAAACTCGCCTTTGGAAAACGGAGGGCCACGTCTGCGTTTTGAGGTTCCTCCGATCCCGTCGGAACGGGTCTATTGGACCTTGAACCAGTGCGTCCAATTGGTGGGGGTGCCGTTCAAAGGCCCCGGGCTGTTCCGTTACGACCTCATTGTGGACGGCGAGCAGCGCGCCTTCGCCCCGCTGCGGGTGGTGCAAAGGGAAAAGAAATCCCCTCAGGCCAACTGACCAAAGCCCGTCACAGCGAGGCGGGCACCCGCACCCATTTCATGCCCGCGCGGACGGCGCCTTCGATGCCCAGTTCGCTGTCCTCAAAGACCAGGCAGCGTTCCGGCCTGACCCCGAGGCGGTGCGCGGCGGTCAGGAAAATCTCCGGATGGGGCTTTTGGTTGGTCACCTGGTCGCCCGTCACCACGACCGGGAAAAGATGGCGTATCCCCAAGGTGTCCAGGATCTTATGAACCGTCTGGTTGAGACCTCCCGAGGCCACGGCGACCGGATGGGTGGCGGCGACTTTGCGGGCAAACTCCACGACGGGCGGGTTGGGCTGGACGGTGTGGATGCCGGCCCAGACGTGCCGTTCCTGGGTGGCTACCACCGACGCGGGATCCAGCGAAAGTCCGAATCGCTGGTTCATGATCATCACCGTTTCCCTCATCCCGATGCCGGCCATGCCCTGGCAGAGCTCCTGGGTGAACTCAAAGGGCATGCCATGCTCGCGATAGGCGCGGGCCCAGGCGCGGAAATGCAGGTCCATGGACAGCGCCAGGGTGCCGTCGTTGTCGAAAATGTAGGCGTCGAAATCTCCTTCGGGAATGTCCAGGACAAACATGGCCAGAGGGGAACCCGTTTCCGGGTTGGTGGGCGAGTCTAAAGGCAGGGAATGGCCCCGGACACATCCGTTTGACTCGAGCCTGTCCGGTTCCCGTCTCTTCTGCAAGTGTCAGGGCTTCAGGTGTTTCGAGGCAAAATCCAGCATGATGGCCCAGTCCTCCGGCGTCACATCGTGCCCGCCGTCGCGGAGGTAGTAGCCAGGGTTTCCCTCGACCAGCTGGCCGGCTGCGGGAAACTCCCCCGGAGCCAGACCCGGCTGCCCGAGCAGTTGGAACACCGGCGACGCGGCCCGTGCGCTGAGAAACTCGCCTTTCGGGTCCGACCACAGATCCTTGCTGGCGCTCAGGACCAGGACGGGGCGCGGGGCCATCAACGCGATAAGTTCATGTTGGTCAACGGGAAGGGACGCCTCGTTTTTCGCGTGGGCGGCGAAGTTTCCGGCAAACCAATGCGGGAAACGTCCCGTCAGGTCGGCCACGGTCTCCCCAAAGATCCGTTTGCTCAGGGCCGCCCCGCCCGCCCCGGAGCAGTTGGAAACCACCAGGGCGAAACGCTCGTCCCGGGCACCGGCCCAGACCGCGGCTTTCCCGATGCGGCTGAAGCCGGTCAGGCAGATGCGCTTGGAGTCCACCCGGGGGTTGGTTTCAAGGTAATCGCAGGCCCGGCTCAGGCCCCAGGCCCAGGCGGCCAGGGCTCCCCAGTCACCCGGACCCGGCTCGGCCGCGAGACCGCGCGGGCCATCCTTCCCGTGCCCGTTTTCGTCCGGCTCAATCTCCCCGTAGGCCGCCGTGGCCACGCCGAAACCTTTTTCCAGGGCGAGGTCATAGGCCCATTTGGAGGCGTGTTTGCCGCGCATGGCTTCCACGGGGACGTGGACATTCGGGCTCGGTTTCAGGCCGTTGACCCAGTGTTTGGGCACGGGCAGGTCGGTTTCGTCCGTGGTGGCAAAGTTGGCGTCGAAGTTGAGGCCGAGGAAAAGCGGCACCGGTCCCTTGGCCTGGTTGGGGAGGTAAACGAGGAGTTCGAACTGGCGTCCCTCCTCGGTGCCTTCGAGCAGCACACCGACCCGGAGCCGGGTGGCGCGGCCCTGGCGGGCGTCGGTTTTCTCCTCGCGGACCACGAAGCGGAGTTTCTCGGGACGGCCGAGAGGCGCGCGCCCGTAAACCTTGTCCTCGAAGAGTTTAAGCAGCTCAGGCCGGCGCACCTTGGCCCAGGTTTCCGCGTTCGGAACGGTGCCGCCGTCCGAGGTCACCAGGGGATCGGGCAACGTGTAGGGCGCGACCTTTTCCTCCTCCATGATGGCCCCGGGCGGGGCGGCCGGAAGCGTGGAGGCGAAGGCCAGGGAAAGCAGAAGCGGCGAAGTGAGGGAAAACCGGGTGGGGGAGGGCAGGGCCATGGTGAAAACGGAACAGAGGGCACGCGGGTGGAAAACGTTCCCACGGGCCGGACCGCATGTGTGGGGAACGCAAGGATTTCTCGGCGCTGTTGGAATGTCCGGGCCGGGGGGGGGACTGCGGCGCATGTGGCAGGCCCATGATCTGTTTAATTGTTTGTCATCGGCACTCCCAAAAAGCCTCATTTTTCCGCTCGCCAGCCGATGTGAGGGACGCGTGATAACCTGCTTTTCCTTACAGACATGAAGCAGATCAAGATCGGCATTGTCGGTGCCACGGGCGCCGTGGGCATGGAGTGCATCCGCCTCCTCCACGAACGTAACTTCCCGGTGGGCGAATTGCGCCTGCTGGCCTCAGCCCGTTCGGCCGGCAAAAAACTGGCCTGGGGCGGGAAGGAATGGACCGTGGTCGAGGCCAAGCCGGAGAACTTCGCCGGGCTCGACTGCGCCATCTTCAGCGCCGGCGCCTCCATCACCCGGGCCCTGCGCGATGCCGTTGTCTCCCAAGGGGTTCTGATCATTGACAACTCCTCGGCCTACCGGATGGACCCCGATGTCCCCCTGGTCGTCCCCGAGATCAACGCCGCCGCCGCCTTTCAGCACAAGGGCCTGATCGCGAACCCGAACTGCTCCACCGCCATCGCGCTCATGGGGCTCTATCCGTTGCACAAGCTCTTCGGCCTCAAGCGTTTCTTCGCCTCCACCTACCAGGCCGTCAGCGGCACCGGCGCCGCCGCCATGCAGGAGCTGGAGGACCAGACCCGCCAGTGGGCCGCAGGCCAGCCCATCACCAAGTCCGTCTATCCGCACCAGATCGCCTTCAACGTCATCCCCCAGGTGGACAGTTTTCTCGACGACGGCTACACCAAGGAGGAGATGAAGATGTTGAACGAGGGCCGCAAGATCATGGGCATGAGCGACTTGAAGGTGAGCTGCACCTGCGTCCGGGTCCCCGTTTTCCGCTCCCACAGCATTTCCATCAACGCCGAGTTCGAGCGCCCCGTGGATGTGGCCGCCGCCCGCGCCGCCATCGCCGCCTTCGAGGGTGCCGAGGTCTGCGACGAGCCTGCCAATCGGGTTTACCCGATGCCTCTCTTTTACGCCGAGAAGGTGAAGTGCGGCGTGGGCCGCATCCGCAAGGACACGGCCTTTGAGAACGGGCTTTCCCTCTGGGTCTGCGGCGACCAGCTCTGGAAGGGCGCCGCCCTCAACGCCATTCAGATCGCGGAGCTGATCTACGTCCGCGGCCACGCGTGAGCGGGAAGGTTCTCGGTCCGGAGTTTTTCCGCCGCGACTCCCATCAGGTCGCGCGGGAACTTCTGGGCCGGCACCTGTGCCAACCCGGGCCGGACGGTTCTGTGCGGCGTTTCCCTGTGACGGAACTTGAAGTTTACGATGGCTTCGAAGACCGCGCCTCGCACGCCAGCAAGGGCCGCACCGCGAGAAATGCCGTCATGTTCGGTCCCGGAGGCTTCTGGTATGTTTACCTCTGCTACGGCATGCACTGGATGCTCAACATCACGACCCGCGAGGAGGGTTACCCGGCCGCGCTGCTGGTGCGGGGCGCGGGAGGGTGGGGCGGCCCCGGAAAACTCACGAAGGCCCTGGGGTTAAACAAGTTGACCAACGAACTTTCCGCCACGCCCGACTCCGGGTTGTGGTTTGAGGACGCGGCTGCCGTCGTGGAGGAGGACCAGGTGGAACGGCTTCCCCGGGTGGGTGTGGACTACGCCGGGCCGGAGTGGTCCGCCAAGCCCTGGCGTTTGCGGTGGAAGACTCATTTTTCCCGGGAACCTAACCCGTAAACTAATTTCCCATCCTTTCCTTCTTGCCGCTTGGCAGGCAGCTTGGCTTTAAACATCTTACACCTTTCACCTCCTCACATGTCCCAAGACACCACCTCCCCCGAACGTCGCGATTTCATCAAGCAGTCCACTGCCGCCGCTGTCGGCCTGACGCTTGCCGGCTCCGCCTTTTCCTCCACGGCTTCCGCCGCCGAAGCCAAGACCGGCGTGCTCAAAATCGGCATCGTGGGCGTGGGGGGCCGCGGTTCCGGTGCTCTGACCCAAGCCCTTGAAGCTGATAAGGATACCGTGGTCTGGGCCGTGGGTGAGGCCTTTGACGGCCCGCTGAAGTCCGCCTCCCGCAGTTTCAAAAACAAATACAAGGCCCGCTACCAGGCCGACGGCCGCGAGTTCGTCGGTCTTGACGCTTACAAGAAGGTCATTGATTCCGGCGTGGACGTCGTCCTTCTCGCCACCCCGCCCGGCTTTCGTCCCGTCCACATCCGCTATGCGCTGGAGGCCGGCAAACACCTCTTCGCCGAAAAGCCCGTCGCGACCGACATCGAGGGCCTCCGCAGCGTGGTCGAATCCGCCAAGATCGCCGAGAAGAAGGGGCTCTCTTTCGTCATTGGTTTCTGCTGGCGCTTCCACCCGCAGAAGCGCGCCTTCTACGGCCAGCTTCTGGAAGGCAAGATCGGCAAGGTCCTGGCTGTTCACGGCACCTACTACACTGGCCCGGTCAAACCCATGCCACCCGCCGCCAACCGCGCCCCGGGCATGGGCGACATCGAGTGGCAGGTCGCCAACTGGATGAACTTCAACTGGTTGGGAGGCGACGGCTTTGTCGAGCAGGCCATCCACTCGGTGGACAAGATGATGTGGGCCATGGGTGACGACCTTCCCGAATACGCCGTCGGTGTCGGCGGCCGCGCCGTTCCCGCCCACGGTGGCAACATCTACGACCACATCGAGGCCAACTACTTCTGGACCGACGGACGCTACGCCTCCATCACCTCCCGCCAGCAGGACGGCTGCTACGGCGAGAACAAGGACTTCATCTACGCCACGCAAGGCACCGCCACCAACGGTTGGGAGAATGGCGCCTTCAAGCTGCTCGACGGCACCAAGGTGGCCGTCCCGGTCAAGGACCAGACCGACATGTATCAGGTCGAGCACAACGAACTCTTCGCCTCGATCCGCGCCGGCAAGGTCATGACCAACTCCTCCTGGGCCATCAACTCGGTGCTGATTGGTCTGGCCGGACGCCACGCCGCCTACACCGGCAAGAAAGTCGTCATCAAGGACTACCTGGACAAGGGAGTGGAAGCCTACGTGCCCCCGACCGAAAAGTGGGACATGAAGGGCGAGTGGGCCGTCCCGTCCTGGGCGGTTCCCGGCAAAAAAGCCTGAGCGGACTTACGTCAGACCCCTTCAGGCCCGCCGAACCCGTTTCCGGCGGGCCTTTTCTTTTCCCAAACCAAACGAAGAGATCCCTGTCTCCCTGCCCATGCCCACCCGCCGAACCTTTTTCAAATCCGCCGCCGCCGGCCTGGCCGCCGGAGCCCTTTCCTCCTGCGTCAGCGCCAGGGAAACCACCAACCCCCAACCAGTAGTGCGCTCCTCCTCCCGCCCCGGTTTCGGGGCCTCCGGCACCGCCCTGCCGCGCGCCCGCGTCCGCAAGGCCCTCAAGGACTATATGTATGCCAAACTCCCGGGCACGACCCTGGAGAAGTTCAAGGTCCTGAAGGAGATGGGTTTCGAAGGGGTGGAACTGGGCTCGCCGGTGGGAGACATCGCGGAGTTTCGCGAGGCCTCGGAAAAGTCCGGCCTGGTGATTGACGGCCTGGTCCTCTCCACCCACTGGGGCCAGCCCTTCTCGAGCAACGACCCCGCCCAGCGCGCCGCCTCGGTCAAGGCTTTGGAAACATCCCTGCGTAATGCCAGGGAACTCGGCGCGGATTCCGTCCTCGTCGTGCCCGCCGTGGTGAGCAAGCAGGTCTCTTACGCCCAGGCCTGGGACCGTTCCCTGGAGGAAATCCGGAAGGTGCTGCCCGTGGTGGAAGAGACCGGTGTCCGCATCGCCCTGGAAAACGTCTGGAACCGCTTCCTGCTCAGCCCCCTGGAGGCCGCCCGCTATGTGGACGAGTTCAACCATCCGCTTGTGGGCTGGCACTTCGACACCGGCAACATCGTCCGCGACGGCTTCCCCGAGCAATGGATCCGCATTCTCGGGCCACGCGTCTTCAAACTCGATATCAAGGAGTTCAGCACCAAGAAGATGGATGCCGAAGGCCCCTCCAAGGGCTTCGCCGTCAACCTGCTTGACGGCACCACGGACTGGAAGGCCGTCATGGAGGCGCTGGCCGAGGTCGGCTTCGACGGCTGGGGCACCTCCGAGATGGCCTCCGGCGACGCCGCCTACCTGGCCGATCACAGCCGCCGCATGGACAAAATTTTCGCCTCTTGAACCTCCCGCCGACATCAGTTGCCTAGCCACATGAAACCTGCCCTTTTCCTCCGCCTCACCGCCGCCGCCCTCCTCGTCCCGTTTTCCTCCTGTGCCGAAGAGAAACCCGCCGCACCTTCCGCCGCGCCCGTCTCGTCTTCCGCCCCGACAACCAAGCCAGCCGCCGCCCCGGCCGCCAAGGTGGACTTTGCCGGAGACATCGCCCCCATTTTTGAGCGCTACTGCCTCAAGTGCCACAACCCCACCAATCTGGCTTTCAGCGCCGGGCTTTACCTCACGACGAAGAAGGACGCCTTCAAGGACAGCATGAAGGCCGATGGCAAGAAGACGGTCGTCCCGGGCAAACCCGAGGAAAGCCTCATTTACACTCTTTCCGCCCATACCGGCGAGTCCGGTGTGCTGCCGGACGGACGCCGCGCCATGCCGCCGATGGACGCCGACGGCAAACGCAACCAGCTGAAGGCCGTGGACATTGCCAAACTGAAACAGTGGATCGCCGACGGAGCGGCCTGGCCCGATGACTTCGAGGTGGGCCTGCGCCAGAACGCCATGGTGGACGATCCCCGTGAGCGCAATCTGGCCCGCCAGGCGGCCGAACACATCGCTCAGGTTTCCCCCACCGAGGTCAAAAACTACGAGCTGTCCATCCCCGGTTCGGATGTGAAGTTCCGCATGATTGCGGTGCCGGCCGGCGAGTTTGCGATGGGCAGCCCGGAGAAGGAGAAAAACCGGGGTGAAGACGAGGGGCCCCAGCACAAGGTCAAGGTGGGCGCCTTCTGGATGGGCGCGACCGAGGTCACCTGGGACGAGTTCCTCCTCTTCATGAACGCCCGCAACGACGAGTCGGCCGTGCGCAAGGACACCCGGACCGAGGTGCGGGAGATGCTCGACACCCTTGATTACCTCAAGTCGTTCCCCACCAAGCCTTACCACGTGATGGACTACAGCATGGGCATGGCCGGCGGCTATCCCGCCATCTCCATCACCCAGCATGCGGCCAACCGCTACGCCATGTGGCTCTCGATCAAGACAGGCCAGTTCTACCGCCTCCCGACCGAGGCCGAGTGGGAATACGCCTGCCGCGCCGGCACCATCACCGCCTACAGCTTCGGCGACGATCCGGCCGCCCTGGGCGACCACGCCATCTATGCCGCCAATTCCAGCGAGAAATACCAGAAGGTGGGCTCGAAGAAACCCAACGCCTGGGGCTTCTTCGACATGCACGGCAACGTGGCCGAATGGTGCCTGGACCAGTATGAGGCCGACGCCTACGGCAAACTGACCGACGGGGTGGCCAACCCGTTCAACCAACCCAAAAACGCCTACCCGCTCGTGCTCCGCGGGGGAGGTTATCTGAGCGACCCGGAACTTCTGCGCAGTGCCGCCCGCGCCGGCTCCAACCCGGGCCACAAGGGGGCCGATCCGCAGAGCCCCAAGAGCATCTGGTATATGACCACGCCCGACTTCGGTTTCCGCCTCGTGCGCCCGGTCAAAACGCCCTCGGCCGACGAGATGTTTCACTACTGGACCAACGGCGTCGAGTGGGATGCCGATCCGCTCCAAAACATGCGCTGAGCCTCTCTTGAATGACTTAGAACTTAGTTATTCAAGAGAGGTATTCAATCGTCGAATCCGTCTGAGCGGGCTTGGGTGGCATGCCTCACCCAAGCAGCCACAATCGTGACACCGCTTGGGCCGCATGCCAAAGGCAAGCCCTTCAGACCTTCGCCCGGTGAAGGGAGTTTCTGACTTTTTGGTAAACTGCCTCGGTCCCCAGCCCGTTGGCTTCGCGCAGGACGTTCACACTGTTGCCATGCTCCACAAACTGGTCCGGCCAGGCGATGCGGGTCACATGGGCGTCAACGCCCGCCTCGGAGATGGTTTCCAACACGGCCGAGCCAAAACCACCGGGGAGCACATGGTCCTCGAAGGTGACGATGGGGCCGTGTTTGGCGTTTTCCAGCAGCATTTCGCGGTCGAGAGGTTTGATGAAGCGAGGGTTGATGACGGCGGCATGGACGCCCTCCTCGCGCTCCAGTCGGTCGGCGATTTTCTGCGCGTCCTGAATCCAAGGGCCCAAGGCCCACAGGA
>JANOBW010000366.1:0-3662 GCA_031411855.1 Opitutia bacterium | reverse complement strand
GACTCAGGCCCTGACCTTGCCCTCGTAAATCCAGCGGGGCTGCTTCTCGCCATCCAGGGTCATCTCAATGATGCGGAACGTCATCGTCCGGGTCGAGGAGCCCACCTTGATGTCAATCTCCTGTTCCTGCGCATTGGCCTTCTTGGGATCAGGCAGTTCCGCCATGGCGGTCTGGAGGTGCTTGATGGAGGGGATGAATTTGAAACGCTTTTTTGAGCTTTCTTCAGACATGCTCTCAGCAAAGCAAAAAGGGACGGAAACGCCAGCCGATAGTCAGGTTAGGTTGATAAATCCTCATCCCCGCCAAAAACAAGATCCCCCTGGTTTTTCATTTCCGTAAGGCAGAGGATTTTGCGAAGAAAAAGGGGCCGGTGATGCGGGCTCGGGCCAAGTTTCAGAAGGGCCTCCCTGTGTTCGGCTGTGCCATATCCCTTGTGGGTCGCAAAGCCGTAACCCGGACATTCCCCGTCCAGCTCGCGCATCAGGCGGTCGCGTTCGGTCTTCGCGAAAATCGAGGCCATCGCGATGGCCAGGGAACGTCCGTCGCCCCCCACCAAGGCGCGGTGGACAATGGGGAAGTCACGCAGGGGTTTGCCATCAACCAAGACCAGCGGCCCCCGCGGCGATGTCGCTTCCTGCCCGAACAAAAGGTCCCCCCCCGTCTCCCGGGCAAACATCATGCCGGTGAGTTTCTCCAACTCCCGCAGCGCCCTCAGCATGGCCAGTTTCGTCGCCCCGAGGATGTTGTGCTCCTCGATTTCCCCCACGCTGGCCTGCCCGGTCGCGGCATTGATAACTCCTTTGCCACAAAGGACATCCAACTCCTTTCGCAGCTCCTCCCTGGCTTCCGCAGGGATCTTCTTGGAATCCTGGATGCGCCCTCCGTGGCGCCGGCACCAGGGGAGTTTGTAAAACTCATCCACCAGCAGCACCGCCCCGGCCACCACCGGTCCGGCCAGCGCGCCGCGCCCTGCCTCGTCCACCCCGCACAGGATGGGGTTTTCCATCAGAAGCCGCCGGTCGTGGCGTGAGAGGCTCTGTCCCATGGCGCTCGTTTCCAATGGTTTGCAAAATCTCAGCCCCCCCGGTATTTCGAGGGCGGCGGAGGCAGGCCGAGGATTTCGTAACTGGTTTTGAAGTGCAGCTTGGCGAAGTCGCCGAGGCGGCCCGGACCAAACTTCTGCACCAGGCCGACCCCCTGTTTGCGGACCTCCGAGGACGCGCCCTTGCGCAGGGTTTCCCCGGCCAGTTTCGAGAGCGAGTTCATCTGGCGGACAAACTCCGCCCGGGCGCAGACCGAGGCCGCGGCCACCACGGGGTCCGACTCCGCCTTGGTCCTCATCCGCAGGTCAAAGGTCTTGTCCTTGAAATAGCGCTGCACCAGCGGAAGCTTGCTGAACTGGTCCAGCAGCGCCCAGGGCACCAGCGCCTGGGACAGGGCCTTTTCCAGGGCCTTGGCGTGCAGCCAGGCCAGCATCAGGTTCATGTTGGCGCGGGGTTTCAGCATGAGCTCGTTGTAGCGGTGCATGTCGAGAAACGAGGTTTCCACCACCGCACCCTTGGTCCCGCGGATGACCTTGTCGAGCCGCTGTATCGTGGTGTCGTTCAGGCTCTTGGAGTCCTTCACCCCGGCCTGAATCCAGGCGTGGATCATGGCCGGATCAGGCGCCACCACGGTGCAGGCCACGACCGGTCCGAACACGTCGCCCTTGCCGGCCTCGTCCAATCCCGCGTGAGGTTCAAACCATTCGGGGTGATGGACTTCGTCGTAACCCAGCCGGGCCTCGCCCGTCACCTGGGGTTCCAGGAAATCGGTGATAAACTCCTCCGAGCCCTTCCCCGCCACCACCAGTTTGCCGCTGCCGTAGGCGGTCACGACAATCTTGCGCTGGTCGTTGCGGAAGGCGAAGAGTGAGTGGTCAGGATGGAACTGGTCCCAGACGGCGTTGTAGCAGTGGTCGCGCACCTTCTGGAGCTGCGCCGGGTTGAGCGTGAGCGTGTGGGAGGCCTTCTTGGGCGGGGCTTTCTCCTCCGGTTCGGAAAACTGCTTTGGGGGCATGGGGCATCAGGGGTTGGCCGGTTGACGCCCCGGTTCAACCCCAAAACCTGACGAAGCCACCAACCCCAATTTTTAATTCCCAATTCCTAATTCTTAATTGGCGCGCAGCGCCCCTCCCAACCCGCCATTTCCTGCTCCCAACGCGCCGTCAGGTCGGACGGGCGGACCCCCGACTCGCGGAGCTGGCGCAGGCTGCGCGCCCCGTCGCGTTTGGCCAGGCGGCGGCCCTTTTCGTCCCGCATCAGCGGGGCGTGGGCGTGGGAAGGCGGCTCCCACCCCAGGGCCCGGTAAAGCAGGAGCTGCCGGGCGGTCGAGACCAGCAGGTCGGCCC
This sequence comes from Opitutia bacterium, assembly GCA_031411855.1. Lineage (GTDB taxonomy): Bacteria > Verrucomicrobiota > Verrucomicrobiia > Opitutales > JANOBW01 > JANOBW01. The sequence continues at coordinate 1,272 of JANOBW010000366.1, read as the reverse complement.
CGCGCGTGACCTCCGTGACCCCCATGGCATGGTCGTCCGCCACCACGGCCAGTTCGTAGCTGGGAAAACCATCCTTCCGCCAGACCAAGAAGTCACCGAAATCCGTTCCGCCCTCAAACTCCTGCGGCCCGGCGAAAGCGTCCGAGAAGGCGATCAGTTCGCCCTCGGGAACTCGGAACCGCCAGTTGACCGCCCCCGGCTCGGCGGCGTTTCCCCACGTCCCCGCCGCCGGTCGCAACGCGGCCGGAAAAACCGCCTCCTCCTCGCCCTCATGGGGAGCCCCCAGCGCCCGCTCCACGTCCTTGCGGGAATGCGGCGAGGGGTAGATCAGACCGGTCCGTTGGAGCCGCAACCAGACATCGCGAAACCATTCCAGACGAAGGCTTTGCACATAGGGCGCGTGCGGACCTCCCTCGTCCGGCCCCTCGTCCCAGTCCAAACCGAGCCAGCGCAAATCCTCCGCCATGCCTTGGACAAACTCCGGCCGGCACCGGGCCGCGTCCAGATCCTCCACCCGGAAAATCAGGGTTCCCCCGGCCCGGCGGACGCGTTTCCAGGCCGCCCAGAACGTGCGCCCATGGCCGAGATGAAGCTCGCCGGTGGGAGTCGGAGCCAGCCGGCCCACCGGGCGGCCGCGGGCGGGCGGGCTCATGGCAACTCGTTGCTCACCAAGGGAAAGCTCAGCTCTTGAGGCGGGCCCGGGCGGCCTCGACGGCGGCTTCCACCGGGGTGGTCCGGTCCAGGCTGACCGCCAGATCCCGCAGGCGGCCGTCGCTCAGGCCGTAGATCCAGCCGTGGAGCGTGACCTCCTGCCCGCGGGCCCAGGCGTCGGCAATGACGGTGGTGCGGCTCAGGTTCAGGACCTGCTCGATGACGTTAAGCTCGCAGAGGTGGTTGAGGCGCTCCTCGACCGGCCAGGCCTCGACCCGGGAGCGGTGTTTCTCATGGACATCGCCGATGTGGCGCAGCCAGTTGTCCACCAAACCGTGGCGTTCGCTGTCCAGGGCCGCGCGGACGCCGCTGCAGCCGTAGTGGCCCGTCACGACGACATGTTTCACCCGCAGCACATCCACGGCAAACTGCACGACCGAGAGGCAGTTCAGGTCGGTGTGGACCACGACGTTGCCCACGTTGCGGTGGACAAAGACCTCGCCGGGCGCGAGGCCGGTGATCTGGTTGGCCGGCACCCGGCTGTCCGAACATCCGATCCACAGATACTCGGGGCTCTGCTGCCGGGCCAGTTCCTCAAAGAAACCGGGGTGTTCCTTGGCC
>JANOBW010000365.1:0-6554 GCA_031411855.1 Opitutia bacterium | reverse complement strand
CGACGGCGAGGGCCTTCATGCCGCCGCGCAGCGCGGCCTCGATGCCATAGGTCGCGTCCTCGATCACGACACAGCGGGCCGGAGGGAGTTTAAGGGCCTGGGCGGCCAGGAGAAACACCTGGGGGTCGGGTTTGCCCCGGGTCACGTCGTCCCCCGTGGCGGCCCCGTGGAAACAGCCTTCCAGCCCCAGCGCCTCGATGGCGGCGACAATGTTCTGGCGCGGGGTGGCGGTGCCGATGGCGCAGGGCACGCGTGCCTCGGCCAGGGCGGCCAGAAGCGCGCGGACACCTGGGAGCGGCTCAGGTTTTCCGGCCAGGAGGATGTCCCGGTAGATCTGCTCCTTGCGGTCGGCGAGGCGGCGCAGTTGGTCCGGATCCTGGGTCCAGCCCAGGACCTCGCCGAAGATGGTGGGGTTGGTGCGGCCGAAACAGAGTTTGAACCAGCCTTCCGGAAGCGCTCGCCCCTCCTCCTCGGCGGTCCGTTCAAAGGCGAGTTTGTGCTGGACGGACGAGTCGAGGACGACGCCGTCCCAGTCAAAGAGAATGCCCCAGTCGGCGGGGTTTTCAGGCAGTTGGGCGAACATTTAAGTTGTTGTTGATAAAGGATAAAATGTGAAAGGTCGCCTCTCAGCCCCGGGCCTGGACCGAGCGGGCGAACTCGTGGATTTTGCCGCGCAGGTTGGAGAGTCCGTTGCGGCGGTTCTGCGTCAAATGCTGGGTGATGCCGAGATCGGCGAGAAAGGCGGCGTCCTCGGCCAGAACCTCGGCGGGGAGCGAGTCCGAGTAAAGATGGCAGAGCATGGTGCCCACGCCCTTGGTGATGAGGGAGTCGCCGTCGCAGCGGTAAAAGCACCGTCCCGCGCGGTTTTCCGGGACCAGCCAGAGGTTGGAGACACAGCCCTCGATCTTGAAGGCGTCGAGCTTGAGCTCGGCGGGCAGGCCGGGCGAGCGGCGGCCGGAGTCAATGATCCAGCCAAAGCGTTCCTCCGCATCCTCGATCAGGGCGAGGTCGTCGGCGAGTTGTTGGCGGCGTTCGGCAAGGGACATGGGGGAAACATAGAGGCGGGCGGGACGTGTCGTGGCAAGCGCACCAAGGCGGAACCTCGAACTTTGAACATAGAACTTTGAACGTCGAACGTTGAAGTTAGGATGAGCAAAGAAGCGAAAAAGGATCCAGCGATGGGTTTGTTGCCTTTACTTCGAAGTTCAGCGTTCGACGTTCAAAGTTCGAGGTTCAAGATTCTGCCGAAACTTTCCCCCACGGCGCGCATTTACCTCAGGCGTAACCACTTCAACCTCATGAAAAAACTCTTCCCCCTCGTTCTGGCCGCCGTCTCCCTTCTCACGCCCGCCTTTGCCGCGGAGCAGGCCAGCGACAACACCGCCCGCGCCATCATCCTCAAAAAGGAGGAATTGAAGGGCAAAACCGTCACGGTGGATGTGGCCATGGTGACCCGCCTCAAACTTGACGCCAAAAAATCGGAAGCCATCGGCACCGTCCTTTTTGCCGCCCACACTTACGACACCAAGTCCAACACCCGCGGCGGTTCCATCCTTGTGGCCGTGGCCAAAGAGGAGGCCGACGCCTTCGCCAAGCGCTATGGGACCACGGTGGATGACAACGCCCCCGGCCGCCGCCGCGACATTGAGACCAAGGCCCTGCGCGCCCCGCTGGTTCTCGTCAAAGGCGGACATTGCCTTCTCGATGTCTCCGGCAAGGTCGCCGATGCCATCAAAAACAACAAGACCGAGGCCGTCGAGGCTGCGGTCGTGGATGGTGCGGCCGAGGCTGAAAAGGGTGACCGCCCCGGCAAACGCTGAGTGGTTGGCTTTTCGTTTTCCAAAGCCGTCCGGTTTTCCCCGGACGGCTTTTTTGTCTTCGCCGTGATGGTCACCTGTCCAAAACAGCCCCATTCTTTCTTCCTTGTTTTCGGAATAAAACCTTGAGCGCGGAAAACCCTTGAAAATAACTCAGGTTTCCCCGCTTTAACTCCCGCACCATGAACAAAGCCGTTGTCCAAGTCCCCGCCAGCACCAGCAATCTCGGTCCTGGCTATGATTGCCTGGGTCTCGCCCTCCAGATTTACAACCGTGTCACGGTGGAGCGGGCTCCGGTGGGGGCCGCCCTGGTCACTCCGCCCCACCACATGGTGGAGGAGGCGGCCGCCGAGTTTTTCAAACGCGCCCGGCGCGCCCCGTTCGCCTTCACCTGGGGCATCGAGGGCGACATCCCCATGTCGCGCGGCCTGGGCAGCAGTGTCTCCCTCCGCCTGGGCGTTCTATGCGGCCTGAACGCCCTTTCCGGCTCCTGCCTCGACCAGCGCAAACTCTTTGAGATCTGCTCGGACCTGGAAGGCCACCCGGACAACGCCGGCCCCGCCATTTTCGGCGGTTTTGTCGTCAGTGATTTCAACTACGACTACTACCAGTTCGATGTCGCCTCCGAGCTCAAGTTTGTCCTCGTGATCCCTGACTTTGAGGTCCTGACCGAGGAGGCCCGCAAGCTCCTCCCGCAGACCATCAAGCATCACGACGCCGTGCTCAACACCGGCAACGCCTGCAAGATCACCGCCGCCATCGCCACGAAGAAATACGCCCAGCTTCGCGGCAACTTCGACGACTACCTCCACCAGCCCTACCGCGCCCACCTCATCCCCGGCCTCCAGCAGATCATTGATTCCGGCAAGGCGGTCGGCGCCCTGGGGGGATTTCTTAGCGGTTCCGGCTCAACGGTTTGCTGCCTGACCATCCGGGACGACGGCCAGAAGATCGGCGAGGCCATGCGCTCCGCCCACCCCTCCGTCCGCACCGCCGAGATCCGGGTGGTCTGCGCCGACAACGAGGGGGCCCGCGTCCTCTACACGGCCTGAAGCGGTCCCGCCGCCCCGGGCGGCCCGCCGGGTTGCCCCCGGTTTTCTCCCCATGCTTTACCGACACCAGTTGCCCGACGGGAGCATTCTCGCCTTTCGCCTCAAGGTGGCGGGTGCGTCCGTGACGCTTTCCACCGGGACAGGGGAGGGGACTTTGGTTCGGAAGTTTGTTCTGGAAAATGATGATTTTGATCCGGCCATGCTGGTGCATCTATTCCTCAACCAACCCTTGACCGCGGAGGAAAAACTCCGGTTTGCCCGCCCGTCCCCAGGCTGCGTGGGGCACTCCCACGGGGCCTGAGCCCGGCGAGGCCTGCGGTCCTCCTGGAGTTTCCCCTCACTTCACTGTTGCCCGCTCCGGTCCGCGAACCACTTTCCCCCTCTTTTCATCATGCTTCAAGCTGGCATCGTCGGTCTCCCCAATGTGGGAAAATCCACTCTTTTCAACGCCGTCACCCGGTCCCGCAAGGCCGAGGCTGCCAATTACCCGTTCTGCACGATTGACCCGAACATCGGCGTCGTCCAGGTGCCCGACGAGCGCCTGGAGGTGCTCCGCGCCATTTCCAACACCAAGGTCATCATCCCCGCCGCCATTGAGATCATGGACATCGCCGGCCTCGTCAAGGGAGCCAGTACGGGGGAAGGTCTGGGCAACAAGTTTCTGGCCAACATCCGCGAGTGCGACGCCATCATCCAGGTGGTCCGCTGCTTTGAGAACGACGACATCATCCACACGATGGGCTCGGTGGATCCCGTCCGCGACATCGAGGTCATCGCCATGGAGCTGATCCTGGCCGACATGGAGTCCGTGGACGGCCAGCTCGACAAGGTCCGCAAGAAGGCCCGCAGCGGCGACAAGGATTCCGTTGAAGTCCAGGCGCTTCTGGAGAAGGTCAAGCCCCACCTTGAGGCCGGCAAACCCGCCATCACCCTCGACATGACGGTGGAGGAGCGCGCCCGTCTCAAGGGGCTTTCCCTCCTTTCGGCCAAGCCCATCATCTTCGCCTGCAATGTCTCCGAGTCCGACCTCGCCGCCCCGGGCGACAATGCGCACGTGGCCAAGGTCCGGGCCTTTGTGGCCGGTTCCCACAACGCCAAGGCCGTGATTCTCTCCGGCAAGATGGAGGAGGAACTCTCCGAGCTTCCCCCCGAGGAGGCCAAGGAATACCTCACCGCCGCCGGAGTGACGGACAGCGGTGTCTCCCAGCTCATCCGCGCCACCTATGATCTCCTTGGCCTGGCTTCCTACTTTACCGCCGGCGAAAAGGAAGTCCACGCCTGGACGTTCAAGAAGGGCATGAAGGCCCCGCAGTGCGCCGGTGTCATCCACACCGATTTTGAGGCCGGTTTCATCAAGGCCGAAGTGGTTGCCTACGAGGATCTTAAAAACGCCGGTTCCGTCGCGGCCGCCCGCGACGTGGGCAAATACCGCATGGAGGGCCGGGATTACGAGTTCAAGGATGGAGATGTGGCCCTCTTCCGCTTCAACCGCTGAGCCGGCATCAGCGGTGGTTCGCCCCTCTGCGAGCGCCAGGCTCCGCACTGGCCGGGCGTGTTCGGCGAGGCGGGCCGTTGCGGAGCCCGGCGTTCCCGAAAAAGAGGACCACCCGGCGGTGAGGCGCCTGAAGATTGCAAGTGATTGGCTGCGTGTGATTTATCATGTGTTTTCCGTCACATCGGCGTTTCTATCGCTGAGATGTTCGCGGGTGAATGGCACGGGCAACCCCTATTCCCACAATTCCTAACCCGAGAAGCTGAAGATCCGGCCACTTTCCGCAGCCCGCTCCGGCGTTGGCCGGAAGGGTCACTTTTCCTCGGGGACAACCACTTCCTCTTTGGGGGGATTCGTGGTCAGGGACACTTCGAACGTTTCCACCGGGTTCATCCAGATTTTGCGCATCTCGCTGGAGAGCAGGTCTTTCTGGCTGGAAACCACCATGGTGTATTTGCCGTTTTTGCCGGCGTGGGTGTAGAGCACCAGTTTGGTGATGCCGTTTTGGACGAAGCGGAAGCTGCCCCAGTTGCGGAAGCGGAAACTGCGGACTTCCTGCTCAAATTTGAAGGGGATGAGGCTGGGGTGGGTGGCGGCGATTTTGTCCACCTCGTCCTGGGCGTAGGTTTCCTGGTATTTGGGGGCGCGGATCATTTTCCAGGAGTCGGGCTCCTCGACAAAAATGAAGAGATAAACGCCTTTTGTGTTGAAGAAAGACTTGTCCACCAGCGGGCGATCCAGCTCTCCCCAACCCGGGTTGAGGTTCAGGCCATAGGCCAGTTTGTTGCCGGTGATGCGTTGCGTGACTTCAAACACGCTGCCCCGGCCCTGCTTCGACACCTCCAGAAAGTCAAAGGGGAGGGCCTTGACCCTGCTGGTGGTGACGGCAGGGCCGGTGGGGACCGCCTCAACGGTCGAGGCACCGGTTCCGCCTTTCCCTGTTCCGTCCGCGGTCTTGTCCTTGCCGGTGGTGTTTTTGTCGTCCTTGCCATCCGCGACCTTGTTAAAAAGCGAACTGAAGAAACCCTGGCTTGGCACCTCGGGTTTGGCCGGCGGGGTGGAGGCGGTGTCTCCCGTTTTGACGGGTTCGGGTGAAGTCTCCGGCTGGAGGGCGGCGTCCGCCAGCGGTGTGTGGGGTTGGTTGGCCTTGATGTCATGGATGCGCACGCACTCGTAGGTCACGCTGGCGCAGGCGGCCAGAATCAGGAGGGAGGCACCCTGGGCGAGGCGGTGGTGGAGGTCGCGGCGTTTTTCCATGACTCTTGCAGATAAGGCGGGTGAGGGTGGGGTCAATCGCCGAGGTAGGCGGGGTTGTCGTAGTGGCTGTAGGCCTCGATGATGCGCTGGACGAGGGGGTTGCGGACCACGTCGCTGGCGTCGAGATAGAAGAGTTTGATCCCCTCGGCGCGGTCAAGGACCTTGAGGGCCTGTTTGAGGCCGGATGGTTTGCCCCGGGGGAGGTCAATCTGGGTGATGTCGCCCGTCACCACGATGCGGCTGCCGTAGCCGAGACGGGTGAGGAACATGAGCATCTGCTGGGGGGTGGTGTTCTGGGCCTCGTCGAGGATGATGAACGCGTTGGAAAGGGTGCGGCCGCGCATGTAGGCCAGGGGGGCGATCTCGATGATGCCTTTTTCGACGAGGCGGTCTGTCGCCTCCTTGCCGATCATCTCATACATGGCGTCGTAGAGGGGGCGCAGGTAGGGGAGGATTTTTTCCTTCAGGTCGCCGGGCAGGAAGCCCAGGGCCTCGCCCGCCTCGACGGCCGGGCGGGTCAGGACGACGCGCTCGACCGCGCCGCTGTTCAGGGCGTCGAGGGCGTTGGCCACGGCCAGGTAGGTTTTGCCCGTGCCGGCGGGGCCCACGCCGAAGACGATCTCGTAGCGGCGGATGGCCTGGAGGTAGAGTTTCTGGTTGAGGGTCTTGGGGACGATGCTCTTGCGCGGCAGGTTGAGGACGACGGGGTTGGAAAACAGCTCGCGCAGGGAGGCTTCCTTGCCGTTCAAGATGCTCTGGAGGAAGAGGTTGAAGTCGTTGTCGCGGAGGTTCACCCCCTGGGTCCGGGCCTGGTTCAGGAGTTCAAAAAAACTGGCGGCCTGGTCCACCTTCACCGGGTCCTCGCCGGTGATGACGAGGGTTTCATCGCGGGCCAGGAGTTTGACGGAGAGGGCGTCCTCGGCCTTGGCCAGGTTG
>JANOBW010000364.1:0-17280 GCA_031411855.1 Opitutia bacterium | reverse complement strand
CGGGGGCGGGCTTGGGCGCCGGTGTTTCCTTACGCAGGCCGGGCTGGCCGAAAATGAGGCTGCGCGGGTCGGCCTTGAACCGCCAGGAGGGGGCATCCAAAGTTCCGAAAAGCTTGATGGGCAGTATTTTGGTGAGCGTGTCGAGCGGAAGGCTCAGGATTTTTCCGAGCAGTGATTTTTCCTCGGGCGCCTTGCCCAGGTCGAGCTCCGCATCTATGTCCAGCGCCCGGTCCTTCAGTCTGGCCTGGCCTGAGGCCTGGAGGCGCGCCCTGGGACCCTCCACCTTCAGGGAGGGAAAGGTGACCATGCCGCGTTCGAGCTTGAACGCGGATTCGAGGCGCGAGAATTCAAAGGAGGAAAATCCGGTGCCGATGGTTTCCATCAGTTTGGAAAGACTGCCAAAGAGACGCACGGTGTGGAGGCTGGCCTCCTCGACCCGGATGACGCCGCTGCCGGCAAACTGGTCCGGCGAGGAGGCCGGGGTGGTGCCGGCCAGTTTGAGCCAGACGCGGCCCCTGTCCTCGCTCGTGCCAGCGGCGCCGGCCGCCGCGGGCACGGACGGCTCCTGCGGCGCCTCGGCGGGCACCGTGCCCAGCGACCCCTGGTTGTTTTTGGCCCAATCCACGAGTTTCGGCCAGGATCCGTTGGTCAGATCAAGGTCAAGATCCAACCTGTCTTCGGCGTTCCGGTAGGCGACGGTTCCGGCGATGTTTCCGTCCAGAAAACGGCCTTTGATGTCGGTCAGGGCAAGCTGGCCCGGGCCGATGTGGAGGGCGAGGGAAAGTTCTTCGAAGTCGAATTGTTTCCAGCCGGAAGGACCGTCGGTCAGCGCCCTGATGTTCCAGTCAAACGTGGGTGGGGTGGCGTGGTCCTGGCTTTGGCCCCGGATGGACAGGGTGGGAGGCCGGGTCAGCCTTAAGTCGGAGATGGTTTTGGTGAAATCCTGGCCGAAGAGGGGCGAGACTTCGGCCAGGTTGGCCCTCAGGTCGAGGCGGACGGACATGGTCACCGGTTCCTCGACCGGTTCCGGAAGCCTCCGGGGATCGTCCCAGGCGATGGAGCCGCGCAGCCATTCGCCACCGCTCCGTTCCACTTTGAGATCAACCAGCTCGGTGTGATGCGGGGCGTGGGCGACGGCGACAAAGCCCTCGTCCGCCCGTATGCCCCGGTAGCGGCCTCCGGCGGGGAGCGTGGCGGCCACTCGGGCGCAGATGCCGCCGGAATGGTTCCACTGTCCGCCCACGGCGACACTGGCAAAGGGAAGTTTGGGAAAGTCCGTCAGATCCTGCCACAGGTTCTTCCACCAGTCCTCGGTCAACACCGGGTCGAGGTCCCGCGGGCGGACCCTGCCTTCGACCTCCAGCAGGAAGGAGGTGTCGTCCCAGCGCTGGCGGTAGGTGGCTTGGGCGGCGTAACCTCCTTCCCGGCAAAAGGTTGAGGCTTTCGTCACCTCGATCCCCTCCGGGGTGGCCGCGGCCTCGAGGGTGAGTTCGTCCCAGCGGGTCGAGGGCTTGAGATGGAAAGGGGCCAGGGTGGCCCGGAGCTCGGCCCGGGCGAATTTCCAGCCCGGTTCCAGAACCACCCGGGGGCTGAGATGGGTCCGCCCGTCCCAGCCGATCCGACGTTCCAACTCATTTTTGACCGCGGGGGGGAGGCGTTCCAGAAGGTCCGCAAAGGAGACGTCGGCCTCGATCGTGGCATCGGCGGATCCGGCGACCGGGTTGACGAGGCCGGAGACGCTGATCGGGCGGCCCTCCCACCGGGTCCAGAGCCTTCCCGAGAGCGAGGGCCATTTCGCGAGGCTTTGGGTGGTGAGGGCGACGGGCCCGATCGTCTGTCCCAGGGCGGAGACGGCCCCGGCGGAGACGCGGGGTTTCGCCCCGTCAAGCCAGGCCCGCCAGCCCTCGTCACCGGGCGGCAGGACGGCGGATCCCGCCTCCAGCCTGATTTGGGAGACGGAGCCCAGACCGTCCATTTCCAACTGGCTGATCTTCAGATGGATGTCCGGGGCGCGCCGGTCCCTCCAGTTGTCCCAGCCGATTTCGCCCGTGGAGAGTTCCGCGTCAGTCAGATGGAGTCCGTCCGGCTTTCCATCCGGTCCCGCCGCCAGGTTGAGCGGCACGGCCAGGCTGCCGGGCCGCGACAGGTGGAGGCGCGCGCGGGGCGGTCCGGCCACGGGCGCGACCAGGGTCACCCGCAGGGAGAAGTCGTGGTAGGGGGCGAGGAGTTCCGCCAGGTGTGCGGCGCTGGCGAGGCCCTGCCGGATCTTGTCGCGCGCGTCACGGGTTGGCGCGGGGCCGGGCGGGGTGGTGGGAACCGCGGCCACCGCCGGAGCCTCGTCCTCGAACCAGCGGGCCGGGTCGCCCAGGGGGCCGGTGACGGAGAGGTTGTTGCCCAGCACGGTTCCGTAGGCGTGGTCCACGTTGATTTCACCGAAAGTCCTGCTGAGGTGGAGGCTCAGGCCGGAGGCGAGGGGCTCGTTTCGGGCCGGGGCGAAAACGGAAACATTCTCCACTTCGATTTCCCGCCAGCGGACTTTCCCAAACAGGAGGGCGACGCGGTCCACCCGGGCCAGCGCGTGATTGGCGGTGATCCAGTTTTCCCCGCTTTGAAAGGCTCCGATCCTGGGATGGCTGACGAGGATGTGGCCTTGCCAGTCAAACGTGACCCGGTCCCAGTCCAGGCGCAGCCCGCTGTGGCCGAGTTCGGCGCGGAGGCGTTCCACCAGGAAGTCCGGCGGCTCCAGGGAGTCGCGTCGGGCGAGAAAAAAGGCCAGGATGCCCTGTCCCGCCGCCACGAGAATGAGGACCAGGTTGAGCGCGTGGTGGGCGGACCGGCGGAAGTGGCGGAGGGCCTTCGCAAAACCTTTCCAAAACGCGGCCATGGCTGGACTTCAGTTTCCCGGAGGGGGGGTGCGAAGGGGAGGAAGGCGCAGGGGGATGAGGACCGAGACCTCCCTCAGGGCGTAGATACGGTCGTCGAGCAGGACGCGTCCGGTTTGGAAAATCCCGCTTGGGTCCGGTTCGAGATGTTCGACCCGTCCGATGACCAGGCCGGGAGGGAAAAATCCCCCCAGACCCGAGGTCATGAGGATCAAGGGTTTGTCGGCCGAGGCGGTGAAGTCGCGGGGCACATTGCTGACCCGTCCGAAGGGGGACTGAAAGGGGGCGCTGGACTCCCCCTGATAAACGAGGGGACGGGCGTCGCCCTCGAATTTGGCGGCCAGTCGGAAGTCCCGGCTGCTCACCATCTGCAGTTCGGCGGTGTCGCGGCCAACCTCCACCACCCGGCCCGCGACTCCTCCGGCGAAGATGGCGGGGGCCTTCTCCACCAGGCCGTGCTCGCCACCTTTGAGGAGGATGGCGTGCTGCCACCAGGCCCTCAGGTCGGGACGGACGACGGTGCAGACCTCGGTGAGATGGTCCTGGTCGGAGGGCAGGCCGAAGAGGGTTTCCAGTTCGGAGACGCGGGCGCGGAGGGCGGTGTTTTCATTCCGCCCGAGTTCGTCCGCCGCCCGCATGCGGGCCTGATCGCGGCCGGCCTCAAGGATTTCCCGTTTTGAATAGGACAGGGCCGCCAGGTCATCCTGCAAATCCGCCGCCGCCCCCTCCAGTTTCCAGAGCGGGGCCTGGATCTCGTGGAAGGCCAGGCTTTGCCGCCTCTTGAAGGCCACGGGAAGAAAAAACCAGACAAGCAGGAGGCCAATGAGGACCACCAGGGGTTGGCGGAGTCGTTCGACACTCGTCATGAAAGCTGTTGGTTATGAACAGGAAAGGCTGATGGCTGGCCCTGGCGGGCGGTGGTTCCGGGCCCGTCGGCGGGCCTCAGGCCTCGCGGTTGTTGGTCAGCCACTCGATGTCCTGAAGGACCGCGCCGGTGCCGTTGGCGACGGCGCTGAGCGGATCCTCCGCCACGGTGACGGGCAGGCCGGTGGAGTCGCTCAGGAGCCGGTCCAGGTTGCGGATGAGGGCCCCGCCGCCGGCCAGGACAAAACCGCGGTCCACGAGGTCGGCGGAGAGTTCGGGCGGGCAGCGCTCCAGGGCGGTGCGGACGAGTTCGACGATGCTGGCAATGGTGTCGGCCAGCGCCTCCCGGATTTCCTGGGAGGAGATGATGAGGGTTTTGGGCAGGCCGGCCACGGAATCACGGCCCTTCACCTCCATGGTGAGTTCCTGCTCCAGGGGGGCGGCGGAGCCGAGGCGGAGTTTGATCTCTTCCGCCATGCGTTCGCCGATCAGCAGGTTGTAGGCCCGCTTGATGTAATTGATGATGGCCATGTCGAGCTCATCGCCCGCCACCCGGATGCTTTTGCTGAAAACGATGTCGGACAGGGAGATGATGGCCAGCTCGGTGGTTCCGCCGCCGATGTCCACGATCATGTTGGCGGTCGGCTCGTCAATGGGCAGTCCGACCCCGATGGCCGCCGCCATCGGCTCCGGAAGGAGTTTCACGTCACGCGCCCCGGCATGGTAGGCGCTGTCAATGACCGCCTTGCGTTCCACCTCGGTGATGCCCGAGGGCACGGCGATGACGACGCGGGGGGCGGGTGCGAGGGGGTTGTTCGAGACCTTGCGGATGAAGTAGCGGAGCATTTTCTCCGTGACCTTGAAGTCCGAAATGACGCCGTCCTTCATGGGTCGCAGGGCGGTGATGTTTCCCGGGGTCCGGCCGAGCATGCGCTTCGCCTCGGAACCGACGGCCACGGGCTGCCCCGTCTTGTTGTTGATGGCCACCACACTGGGCTCACGCAGCACGATGCCCCTGTCACGGACATAGACCAGGGTGTTGGCCGTGCCGAGATCGATGCCAATGTCTTTGGAGAGAAAACCGAACAGTTTGCCGAACATGCCTTGGGAGATTTGGTGGCGGAATCCGCCTGAACCACGACAAACGCGGCCCCGATGCTGTCAATCGTCAAACTCTGGTAATTCCTGGAACTGACGTAATCTTTTGACCAAGTTAGGCTTGAACCATATTTTTTCGCGCTTATCACTCTTGTTTTTCATGCCTTCGTCCCAAAAGAAAAAGGGTGCCGCCGCGCCATCCGGTGACGTCGCCATCCGCGAAATGCAAGGCCGCCCCAACTACTTCTGGGGGTTTGTGTTCGCGACCTTCTTTGCCGTCCTTTTGGTAGCCCTCCTTGATTTTGACCCCAGCCAGGTTGATGTCAGCCCTCCCAAGGATAAAAACATGCTGGGTTCGGCCGGTGCGGAACTGGCCAAATCGCTTTACACGGCCATGGGGGTGGGGGCTTGGTTGGTTCCCGTGGGGCTTCTCTGGTTGGCCTATCTGTATATTTTTGGCCATAGCCACCGGATCAACTGGCAAAAGTGGACCGGCCTTTTCCTTGGTCTTTTCGCGGGGACCGGCATGTTTGGGCACTTTGATTCCCACCTTCACCATGTGCAGACCGGAACTTTGGCCAACGGCATGGGAGGAGTTTTGGGCTCCTGGTGTGCGAATTTGGTCGAATCCATGGGCTCCTTGGGCGGTTTTTTCTTTCTTCTTTTGCTCTTGGGCCTGGCCGCGTTTCTGGCGATGAGGGACAACTTCCTTTCCCCGCAAAACATCAGGCGGACGATGGAGGCCTGGCGTGAGGGGCGGGCGCGTTACGCCCAGCAGGTGGCCGCGATGGAGGCCAAACGTCGTGAACAGGCGGAAATGAAGTCCCGGGCGCAAAACCAGGTTCTGGCCGCGCAGGCGGCGGCGGCAAGTTCGACTCCGGATGACTCCTTTGCCCCCAAGTCCGATGGTTTGCCGGAACCAGTTCCTTTTGCCCCGATTCCGGAAACTCCTGTGGCCACTCCGGCGGCACCACCTCCGGGCCGTGCCCCTCTTCCTTCCCTGACGCGGACGTCTCCCCCCCAGCGGGTGGCCCCGCCGCCTTCCTCATCTCCTCCCGCGACTCCCGCCATGCGGCCCGGCCAGGGACCTTCGGTTATCCCGGCCAGTTCCCGTCCGGCCGCCGTGGCGGCCCCTCCACCGTCCGCCCCGGCCAACGCCCGGCCGGCCCGCGCCGCCCTTTCCATGCGGGGTGGGGCCGCCAGCGTTTCATCCCCCGACCAAAACCTTCAACGGGATGAAATTGCGGCGGAGTTCATGCCGGAGGCTACGGCGGCTTCGGCTCCCGCCTCCATCCCCGCGCCAGAACCGTTGACCGAGGCCGCTCCTCGCGCGCCGTTGCGGATGCCTTTCAAAACCACAACCGGGCCGGCGGTTCCGGCTGAGGCCACCCCCGCGCCCGCCGCCTCGGTGCCGCTTCCGCTTCGTCCTTCCGGGCTCACCCGGCCTTCCGTTCCGCTTCGTCCGTCGGCCAACGCCTCGCCGACCTTGAAGCCGTCGGAGTCTGAATCCCTGGCTTCCGACCCCCTGGCTTCCTCCGGCACACTGACCACATCAGGAGGCTTCACCGTGGTTCCCGTGGCCGAGGTCAAAAAGGCTGATCCGAACCGCCACCGCAAAGGCAACTGGATCTATCCCTCGGTTGATCTGCTTCAATCCAACGACAACCCCTCGGCCGGCGAGGATCTGGCCGAGCAGCAAAGGACGGCGGAGAACCTCGTCAAAATTCTCGGGGAGTTTGGGGTCAAGGTTTCGATGGGGGAAATCCATTCGGGACCGGTCATCACCCGTTATGACATCCATCCCGCCCCGGGCGTGCGTGTGGAGAAGATCCTCAATCTCGAAAAGAACATCGCCCTGGGTCTCAAAGCTCTCTCCGTCCGCGTGTTGGCTCCCGTTCCCGGCCGTGGCTGCGTGGGAATTGAAGTGCCCAACAAAAAGCCCCAGTCTGTCTGCATCCGCGACCTTTTGGAGTCGGAGGATTGGGTCAAATCCAAGGCGGAAATCCCCCTCGCCCTGGGCAAGGATGTGGCCGGCCGGCCCCTCATCGCCGACCTGACCAAGATGCCCCACCTTCTGATCGCCGGTTCCACCGGGTCCGGCAAAACGGTCTGCATCAACACCATCATCACCTCGCTTCTTTTCCACGCCACCCCGGAGGACCTCCGCTTCGTGATGGTGGACCCGAAGATCGTGGAAATGCAGGTTTACAACGACCTGCCGCACATGCTCATCCCGGTGGTGACCGACCCCAAGAAGGTCCCGGCCGCCCTCAAGTATCTGCTGCGCGAGATGGAACGCCGCTACAAGGCCTTCGCCAAGGTCAGCGTCCGCAACATCGCCGGTTACAACGCCAAGAAGATCAAGGACGCCGCCGAGGCCCGCCAGGCCGCGGTCAAGGAAGCCGAACTGGAGGCCGAACTCAGCCCCGAGGAACGCGCCGCGCTGCGCGAGCAGCTTGAGGTGCCCCGCGAACTCGACGGGGCCGACACGCCCGACAAGTTCCCCTACATCGTCTGCATCGTGGACGAGCTGGCCGACCTCATGATGGTCGCTCCGGCCGACATCGAGACCTGCATCGCCCGCCTGGCCCAGCTGGCCCGTGCCGCCGGCATCCACCTCATTCTCGCCACCCAGCGGCCTTCGGTCAACGTCATCACCGGCGTGATCAAGGCCAACCTTCCGAGCCGCATCGCCTTCCGCGTCGCCTCCAAAGTGGATTCCCGCACCATTCTCGATCAGATGGGGGCCGACCAGCTCATCGGCAAGGGGGACATGCTGTTCCTCCCGCCCGGAGCCTCGGATCTCGTTCGTTCCCAAGGTGCTTACACCGCCGACGATGAGATCAACGGCATCGTCGAATCCCTCAAGAAAAACGGCCCCCCGCAGTTTGATGAAAACTTCCTCGCCTCCCTCGTCGAGGTGGAGGGGGAAGGCGAGGAGGCTGATGACGGCGGCCCCAGCAACCCCGAAGGCTGGGAAGACGACCTCATTCCCGACGCCCTGGAAGTGCTCAAGGCCACCAAACGGGCCAGCACCTCGATGCTCCAACGCCGCCTCCGCATCGGTTACAACCGGGCCGCCCGCATCATGGAGATTCTGGAAAAGCGCGGCATTGTCGGACCGGAAAACGGCGCCCAACCCCGTGAGATTCTGCAGGACCTCGACAGCGTCCAACCCTGAGGCACCCTCAGGCTTGCGCAACCGGCCGGCCCTGCGCTTGTCTGCCCCCTGACATGACCTCCCCGCGCCGGACTTTCCTTGCCCTGTTTGTTTTCGCCGTGGCCTTCCTGGCCTCATCTCCGGCCTGGGCCGCCCCCACGTTCAAACAGATTTTTGATCCCTACATCGGGGCCTGGACCGGCACTTTTTCGGTGGCCCTTCCCAGTGGCGCGAGCCGGGTGATCCAGGCCCGCCATGAATATGAGTGGGACGGCAACATCCTCCGCGGCATTCACGCCTTTGAGGAGGCGGGCATGCTTAACTACGCCACCTCCGAAACCTTCGTGGACAAAACCGGCCGCCTCTTCCGCAAGGTCAGCTACACGGACCAAACCCCGTCCACCTACTATGGCGAATTCAAGGAGGGCCGTGTCACCTGGTTGCCCACCAAGGTTTTAGAGGCTTCCCGCTTTCAAACGGTGGAGCACTTTGAAAAGGATGCCCAGGGCCGGCCCGCCATGCGGGTGATCCGCACCGAAAACATGGCCAAGCCGGGGGCATCGGTTCCCGACATCACGAATTACGAGGGGCGCTTTTCCCCGGCTCCGCCGAAAACAGTCCGCTGACTCCTGTGTCGTTCGGCCCGGTCCAAGACAAGTAGCCAGACCTGAGTTCCCCTCCTTCATCCTTTGCCCCATGCCCCGAATTCTCCGTCTTCTGCCCTGGATTGCCGTCGGCACCCTTGGTCTCGTCGCCGTGCTGGTCTCCGCCTTCCAGCGCGGGGAGCCCGTCAACGCCCTCTGGCTGGTCGTCGCCGGGGTCTGCACCTTCGCCGTCTCCTACCGTTTCTACAGCGCCTGGCTCATGGCCAAGGTGCTGACCCTGGATGAGTTGCGCGCGCCCCCCGCCGTCACGAAATCCGACGGCAAGGACTTTGTCCCCTCCAACAAATGGGTCGTTTTCGGCCACCACTTCGCCGCCATCGCCGGCCCGGGCCCCTTGGTCGGTCCCGTTCTGGCCTCCCAGTTCGGCTACCTGCCCGGCACCCTCTGGATTCTCATCGGGGCCACTTTGGGCGGTGGTGTTCACGATGCCGTCATCCTCTTCGCCTCCATGCGCCGTGAAGGCAAGTCGTTGGGGCAGATGTTGAAAGAAGAGGTGAATCCCTTCATCGGCACGGTCGCTCTCATCAGTCTGCTCGCCATCATGACCATCCTTCTGGCCGTTCTCGGCCTGGTGGTGGTCAAGGCCCTGGCCCACAGCCCGTGGGGACTCTTCACCATCGCGATGACCATCCCGCTCGCCATGGTCATGGGCATCGCGATCAAGTCCGGCCGGTTCAGCGTGCTTTCCGTTTCCATCGTCGGGGTCATCGCCCTGATGGCCTGCGTGGTGGGCGGCGGTTACCTGCCGGCCGGTCTCAAAGAGGCCCTGACACTGGCGCCGACCTCCCTGGCCTGGTCCATCATGATCTATGGTTTTGCCGCCTCGGTCCTGCCGGTCTGGCTTCTGCTCGCCCCCCGTGACTACCTCAGCACGTTCCTCAAACTCGGCACCGTGGCAGTCCTCGGGGTCTTTATCGTTTGTGTCGCGCCTCCTCTCAAGATGCCGGCCATGACCCAGTTTGTGAACGGCGGCGGTTGGGTGGTCCCCGGTCCGGTTTTCCCCTTTGTCTGCATCACCATCGCCTGCGGGGCTGTCTCCGGTTTCCACTCGCTCATCTCTTCCGGAACGACCCCGAAACTCCTCGCCCGCGAAAAGCACATCCGCCTCGTCGGCTACGGCGCGATGGTCACGGAAATGCTCGTCGCCCTCAGCGCCCTGATCGCCGCCTGCGCCCTCGAACCCGGCCAGTATTTCGCCATCAACACCGCCGCCGAACCCCCCACCGTGGAAGTCCAGCAGGCCGCGATTGACAAGGTCAACTCCGCCGGTTTTCCCGTGACCCTCAAGGAGATGCAGGATTTGGCCAAGGAAATGGACGAGCCCACCCTCATCGGCAAAACCGGTGGCGCCCCCACCTTTGCCGTCGGCATGGCCATGATGTTCCACCGCGTCTTCAACGGCTCCGGCCTCCTCGCCGTCTGGTATCACTTCGCCATCATGTTCGAGGCGCTGTTCATCCTCACCACCCTCGACGCCGGGACCCGCGTGGGCCGTTTCATCCTCCAGGATCTGCTCGGTCAGTTTCATCCCAAACTCCGGGAAACCTCCTCCCTCTCCGGCAACGTCCTCGCCAGCTTCCTTCTCGTCGCCGCCTGGGGTTTCTTCCTCTACCAGGGTGCGGTCGAACCTGACGGCATCGCCAAAAGCCTCTGGCCCATCTTCGGCATCGCCAACCAGCTCCTCGCCGTCATCGCCTTCTGCCTCGGCACCACCATCCTGATCAAGATGGGCAAGGTCCGCTACGCCTGGTGCACCGCCATCCCGCTGGTGTTTCTCACCCTCGTGACCTTCACCGCCGGCCTGATGAAACTCTTCTCCGCCGGGGCCGCCGGTTTCATCCCGGCCGCCGAAAAAATCTCCGCCGCCATCGCCAAGGGCGGGCTCACGCCCGAGGATCTGGCGAACAAGGAGCGCGCTCTCTTCGTCACCCGCGTGGACATCGGCGTCACCTCCCTCTTTCTCGTCCTCGTCGCCATCATCGTCGTGGGTTGCGTGATCGAATGGGCCCGCCTCTTAAGCGGCTCCAAGGCGATCGTGTTGCGCGAAAGCCCGGCCATACCGCTGGCCGAGGGAGCCTGACGGATTTGGCCAAAGGATAACCCTGCCTCGTCTTCGTGCCTTCGTGGCTTCGTGTGAGCCATGCGTCGGGAAAGGCATTTTTTCACACGAAGACACGAAGTGGTCATTGATTTTGTCCGAGATCCCAGGTCTGGAGTTTGAGGTAGGGCGCCGCATGGGTCTTTGACATCCCGTTCCGGCGGGATAAGTTGGCCGCATGAACCTAGATACCCGGCTCCTGTGGTTTAACGGCCTGCTGTTTCCGGTGGTGGTGTGGTCCGGCGTCCGGCCCCATGATTACCCGACCTGGTGGCTGGAGGCGAGCCCGGTCCTGCTGGGGATCGGCCTCATCCTGTGGTTTCAGAAACGTTTCCCGCTTTCCACCCTGCTGTTGGCCGGGATCTGGCTGCATTTTGTGATTCTTTTGGTCGGGGCGCATTACACCTACGCCGAGGTGCCGCTCTTCGACTGGATTGCCGACCAGGCCGGCACGACCCGCAACAACTACGACAAGGTCGGCCACTTCGCGCAGGGATTCGTCCCCGCCTTTCTCGCCCGGGAAATCCTCCTGCGCTGCTCCCCGCTGGGCGATGTGGGAAAAGGCCGGCCCAGTGCCTGGCTGCCGTTTCTGGTCACATGTGTCTGCCTGGCCTTCAGCGCTTTCTACGAACTCATCAAGTGGGCCGTGGCCCTGGTGGCGGGTGATGGCTCGGACGCCTTTCTGGGCACGCAGGGTTATGTCTGGGACACCCAGTCCGACATGGGTTTCGCCCTCATCGGTGCGATCGTGGCCCTGACCTTTTTCCGGGGCGCGCACGACAGTTCGCTCGCCAAGATCACAGCGGCTTGAACAACACAAACTTGCCGCTGGGCGAGGGCGGGACGGAACGCCGGCGCATCACCGCCACGCGCTGGCCTTCGCCGAGCAACTGGCCGAGGGCGGTTTCAATCGCCTTCGCGTCGGCGGCGCGTTCGGCCACATAAAGAAAATCCCAGCGCTGGGGGCCGGTTTGGATCAGCGCGTGGTGCCAGCAGTCGAAGCTGTCCGGCAGGGCGGCGTCCACGTCGGCGGAGGAAATGAGTCGGCCGTCGGCGCGGGCAAACACGCTGCCGGAGCGTCCCAGCAGTTGGAGTCCATCGGGTTTCCGGCGGACGAGATCACCCGTGCGGTAGCGCAGAAGCGGCATGGCCTGGCGGCCGCGGGTGGTGACGGACAGTTCGAACACATCCGGCGCGCCGGGGTGGGGGAGGAGTTCGAGGAAGGCGTTGTCCTCCACCGGCTGGAGCGGTTCGCCGGGTGTTCCCACCAGCAGGTAACCGGCCTCGGTCGAGCCGTAGAGGTCCACCTGGGGAATGGGAAACTGGCGGGCGATGGTGCGGCGGTGGCGGAGGGAGGACGCGCCGTAGGTCAGGATCACGGCCTTCAGCGAGGGCAGGGAGATGTTTCGTTGACGAAGCTCCTTGGCCAGGAGGGAAAGGTAGGTGGGCTCGCCTTCGAGCAGGTCGGGTTTCACGGCCTGGAGCTCGCGGGCCACGCGGTCCCACTCGGTCGCGGTGAAGGCGAAGGGGTCGCTGGTCAGGTTGAGGAAGACGGTGCCGTTGTGGTAGCGGTTCGGAAACGGCCGGTCCGTGTAAGGGCAGAGGTGGCTGGAACAGCCGACAGGCGCGAGGATGCAGCGGCGGTGGGCTTTTCCGGCAAACTGACGCAGGATCGGCGAGGCCAGGTAGGCGCGGGTGGCCTGGGCGTCCCACCAGCCCTCCTCCATGATGACGGTCATGGGTTTGGCCGTGCTGCCCCCGGTGTTCTCGTATTCGAACCGGTTTTCCTCCAACCCTTTTTCCACGTCTCGGTAGTCGGCGAAGAAGGCCTGGTGGGAGCGCTCGAAAATCTCCTCTTTGGAAAGCACGGGGATCTCCAGGTAACAGCCCCAGTGCAGCGGCTCGGAATGGAGGGGAAAACGCTGCGCGTAGAGCGGGCTCAGCTCGTAAATGCGGCGGATTTCAGTTTCGAGCGGTCCGGGCAGGCGCTGGCCCTCGGCGTTCCCAAGCGAGGCGGGAGAATTGGCGAAGAGCGCGACGGAGGACATGGCTGAGGAATCAGAAGGAATAATTTCGTTTGGCAAACCGGGAGGAGGGACAGGCGTTCGGCCAAGGCATTTTACCGCAGAAAGGCGCGGATGAGCGCAGAAACGAGACAGGAGATTTTTTGCGATCTATGCGTTTTTTTGCGGCCAAACTTGGCTTGGTTCTGTGACGGAGGCAAAGACCGCGACATGGGTTCATCTACGACGCTTCCCATCTTCTGTTTAAAACCGAGAACACAGGGAGTTCGGAGATTCCCGTTTTGGGAACCGAAGATTGAAAATTTCCGCCACTTTCTTTAAGATGTTTCCAACGCCTGCCTTGCCGGTCACAACCCTCTCACCCTCATGCGTTCCCCCCTCCTTCCCCTCCTTCTGGTCGCCCCGTTTCTCCACGCCGCCCCCTCGGCCCCGGACGGCCTCCAATGCGAACTGATGACCGGCGCCCAGCGCACCGTCATCACCGATGCCACGCCGGAGTTTGGCTGGATTGTGCGCGATTCCGCCCGCGGCGCGGTGCAGTCCGCCTGGCAGATCGTGGTGGCGTCGAGTTCGACGTCCGCCGCGCAGGGCCAAGGCGATGTCTGGGACTCCGGCAAGGTCGCCTCCGCCGCTTCCGTCAACGTCTCCTACGCCGGTCCCGCCCTGCGCGACAACCAGACCTGCTTCTGGGCCGTGCGCACGTGGGACGCCGCCGGCAACGCCTCCCCCTGGTCCACCGTGGCCGAGTTCAAGACCGGCAAACTCCAGCCCGTCGGCCCGATCTCCGGCGATCCGCGCCGCAACGACGATTTCTCCGACCGCCTCCCGGGTGAATGGACCGAGGTGCCCGCCGTGGCCCTCCAGAAAAGCGCCGAGGGCGATGTCTTCGCCGATTTTGGCAAGGCCGCCTTTGGCGCGGTCCGCCTCAGCCTCGATGCCCCCGCCGCCGGCACGCTCACCGTCCGCCTGGGCGAGGTGTTGGAAAAACCCGGCCGGATTTCCCGCACCCCCGGAGGCACCCGCCGCTACCGCGAGATGACGGTTCCGTTCCAAGCCGGACGCTCCACGGTGGACGTCGTCATCCCCGCCGACAAACGCAACTCCTCCGGCGACGCCGCCCGCCTTCCGCCGGGAGTTCCCGAAGTCATGCCTTTCCGCTACGCCGAGATCGCCGGCGCTCCGGGAACTCTCACGCCGGAAGCCGTTGTCATGCGGTTTCTCCACACGCCGTGGGCCGACCAAGCCGCCGCGTTTGATTCCTCCGACAAGACCCTCAACCAGGTCTGGGACATCTGTGTCCACAGCATCAAGGTGACGAGTTTCCTCGGCGTTTACATTGACGGCGACCGCGAGCGCATCCCCTACGAGGGCGACGCCTACATCAACCAGCTCTGCCACTACGGCATGGACCGCGAGTATGCCCTAGCCCGCTATTCCATCCGCTACCTCATGGCTCGCCCCACCTGGCCGGCCGAATGGCAGATGCACATGCCCATGATGGTCTGGCAGGACTACCTTTACACCGGCAACACCGAGCTCATCGAGGTTTACCGCAAAGACCTGGAGGCCAAAACGTTGCAGGGCCTCGCCCGGGCCGACGGCCTCATCGTCGAGGACAAGGCCAAGATGACCCCCGAGCTCATCAAATCCCTCAAACTCACCCAGCCGCCCCGCATTCTGGTGGACTGGCCCGCCTCCAGCAAGGCCCGCGCCGCCGGGGAACGCGACGGCTACGACATGAAGCCCGTCAACGCCGTGGCCAACGCCTTTCACTACAACAATTTGCGCGAACTGGCCGCGATGGACCGCGCGCTGGGCCGCAAGGACTCCGCCGCTGCCTGGGACGCCAAAGCAGACAAGGTCCGCGCCGCCTACGCCCAGGTGTTTTGGAACGCCGACAAAGGCATCTTCCGCGACGCCGAGGGCAGCGCCCACTCCGCGCAGCACGCCAACCTCTTCCCCCTGGCCTTCGGTCTCGTGCCGGAAACCTCCCGCAAGTCCGTGTCCGCGTTCATCAAGTCGCGCGGCATGGGATGCAGTGTTTACGCCGCCCAGCACCTGCTCGATGGCCTCTATCTCGCCGGAGAAGGGCAGACCGCCCTCGACTACCTGACCGCCACGCACGATCGCTCCTGGTTCAACATGATCAAGGCCGGCAGCACCGTCACCATGGAGGCCTGGGACAACAAATACAAAGACAACCAGGACTGGAACCACGCCTGGGGCGCGGCCCCGGGGAATCTGATTCCGCGCCAACTCCTTGGGGTGCAACCGTTGGAGCCCGGCTTCGCCCGTTTCCGTGTGAAGCCCCAGCTCGGCAACCTCAGTTTCGCCACCGGCAAAGTGCCAACGATCCGCGGCGAGGTGAAACTTTCCGCCACCCAGAAGATGCCCGGCCGGCTCAAACTCAGCCTGACCGTCCCGGCCAACTCCGTGGCCGAAGTCCATCTCGCGGCCTCCGGTCCCGCGTCCGTCACCGAAGGTTCGGGCCCCGCCGCCAAGGCCACCGGTGTCACCTACCTGCGCCAGGAGGACGGCTGCGCGGTCTTTGCCGTCGGCGGCGGTGACTACGAGTTTTCGACCGGGCAGTGAGGTGGGTGCTTGGCCGTGCGCAGCACCGTGGAGTGCGGCGACCCTGTCGCCGCCGTTGCCCAGGGCAACCCTGTTGCCGGGCCGTGGGAGGTCGTGGTGCCGAAACACATTGGCACAACTCCATGCGTTTCCCGCGAAGGTCACACCGAGGCCGCGACAGGGTCGCGATGCCTCACTGCTGCAATAGATTGCAGCAGTCCACGGTGCTTCGCACCCGAGGCAGGGTTTGGCTCGCGCGGCGGCCGGTGTTGGTTTGCCTCCACCCATGGCCGAGACCTCCCTGAACGTTTCCTCAAGCACACCGCGTAAACCGCTCTCCCGCTGGTGGATCGGCGGGCCGTTGCTGGTGCTGGCGGTGTTGGTTTCGGGCAAACTCGGCTGGGATGCCTGGAAACTTCACCAGTTTGAAAAAGAACGGACGGAAACCCCGCCGCACGTCATCGCGGATTTGAAGTTGAAGATGCTGTGGATTCCGGCCGGGACGTTCACGATGGGGACGGAGGACGAGGCGGAGTGGTTGAAGTCCGTGAAGCAGAAATACAACGATCTGAAACCGACGGGGTGGGCTGAGTGGCAGGTAAAGGGGGTGGATCCTAATGAAACCCCTGCCACGGTGGTGACCTTGACCAAGGGTTTTTACCTCGGAGAAACGGAAGTGACCCAGGCTCAGTGGGAAGTGGTGATGGGAAGCAACCCGAGCCGTTCGAAAGGGATGAATCGTCCGGTGGAAAAGGTGAGCTGGGACGACTGCGTGTTGTTTTGCCAGAAGCTGACGCAACGGGAACGGGCGGCAGGGCGGTTGGAGCCGAAGCAGGTTTACCGATTACCCACCGAGGCGGAGTGGGAATACGCCTGCCGGGCGGGGAGCGGAGGCGAGTTTTGTTTCGGCAACGACGAAAGCAAGTTGGGGCTGTATGCGTGGTATGGAGACAACTCCGGAGTTGAAACCCTTGAGGTGGGGACGAAACGGGCCAACGCCTGGGGGCTTCACGACCTGCACGGAAATGTGTGGGAATGGTGTGCGGATGTGTGGGACGCAAAAGCCTACTCCAAACGTTCGACAGGGTGGGGGGCGGAGGAATGGACGGTAAGTTTGGCTGGTTCGGATGTGAAATTTTACGATGATGAGGATAAGGCAAACAACTTACCTCTACGCGTCGTGCGCGGCGGCTCGTTCTGCTACGCGGCCGGGTTTTGCCGCTCCGCCTATCGCTGCGGGTGGAGGCCTCGCAACCGCAACTGGAATCATGGCTTCCGCCTCGCCTTGGTCCCCGGTCCGGTGGTGGCAGAGTAAGGGAGCGGAGCGACCGCCGCAGTGCAGCCGGAGGCTGCGGTCAGGGGAAGTCCTTGAGCGGAGACGAGGGCGCGCGCTGGCCAAAGGGGCGGGACCAGCCTAGTCCCGGGAGGGCGTTGGAGTGGGACGAGGCTCGTCGCCGGCGGGGCAGGTTGCCCCGGCCCCGGTGTCGGCCGTGCGAAGCACCGTGGAGTGTCCCGCCGGAGCGGGATCGCCGCTGAGAGGCATCGTCCCGTCGGAGCGGGATCGCGGCCTCGACGTGACCTTCGAGGAAAACTGTTGGAGTTGTGCCGATGTGTTTCGGCTCCACGACGTCCCACGGCCCGGCGACAGGGTCGCCCAGGGCCACGGCTGCAATAGGATTGCAGCAGTCCACGGTGCTTCGCACTTGAGGCTATGTTTTTGGCGTTTACTGAGTGTTATTGCCTAAATACCGACCACGGATTGCCATTGATAACGCTTTTTTGGTCGTTGATTGAGTGTCTAAGAGCCTGTTCACGATCTTTTCAAGAGTAACACGAGGAAGGCGAGATTGACGAACTGCAGGCTTGTGTTGAGCAACCTCTCGCAGTTCTTCCACAGTCGTCGGCATTTCTCCAGCCA
>JANOBW010000363.1:0-4135 GCA_031411855.1 Opitutia bacterium | reverse complement strand
GCCCGTTGAGAAGTTCTTTTCGACCAGGATGGTCGTGCTCCTGTTCAGCCTTCCTCCCCGCCATGGGAGGGGGGAGAAACCGAATGAACCTCCCGTCTAAAGTTAAAAAGCTGGAATGGTATTCCACCGCCGCTTAAGGCTATGACTGGTTAAGCAGTTTCTGCGGAGAAACCCATGCCTGAGGACCAAAGGTCCGTCATGCGATAGCCCAGGGCAAATGGCGTGACCACCAACAGGTCCCAATCCTTCAACCTCTGGTCCTTGGTCGAGGTCAGGGTGAATCTCAACGAGCTTCAGGTTAATCTTCACCTCGGTTCAGGTGAATCTCCACGAGCTTTAGGCGAATCTTCACCTTGGTTCAGGTAAATCTCCACAAAGCCAAGCATAACCATGGATCAGGTCGGGATGAAGCTCAACATGGTGCAGGCAAATCTTCACCCCGGTTCAGGTGAATCCCGACATGGTCAGGTATAACCTTGGTCGAGGTCGGGCCTAGGCTCACGCAGCTCGGACCAAACGTTGGCAAAGCTCTGGGTTATGCTCAGCGAGGTCTGGCCCAGGGTTGGTAGGAGTCATACCTAAGCCGGTGTTGGCCCAGCCGATGCGGCGGTGAGACACAGGCCATCGCTCTCAGCGCCGCTGTTGACACAAAAAAGCCCCGAGGTTTTCGACCCCAGGGCTTTGGTGAAAAACTCAGACCGCTTCCTTACTGGGCCAGGGCCTTGTCAATCGCGGCCTTCAGCTCATCGCTTTCGGGGGTCACCTTGCTGGGGAATCCGGCGATGACCTTGCCATCCTTGCCGACCAGATACTTGTGGAAATTCCACTTGGGACCGCCATCGGCCGCGTTCAGGTAGGTGTAAACCGGGCTTTGTCCCTCACCCTTGGTCTTGACCTTTTCAAACATCGGAAACGTCACGCCAAACTTCGAGGTGCAGAAGGTCTGGATTTCCTCAGCCGAACCGGGTTCCTGGCCGCCAAAATCATTGGAGGGGAAGGCGAGGATCGAGAAGGGTTTGCCGGCGTAGGCCACGGACAGTTTCTGCAGGCCCTCGTATTGCTTGGTGAAACCGCAGTGGGAGGCGACATTCACCACCAGGGTGACCTTGCCCTGGTATTCCGAAAGGTTGCGGGGTTTGCCGTCCAGACTGTTGACCGCCATGGTGTAAAGACCTTCCCCGGCGGGGGCTTCGGGCGGGAGGGCGGGAGGCGGTCCGACCACTTCCTCGACTTTGGAACGGATGGCGTCGGCCCAGATGGCGTAACCCTTGGCGTTGGGGTGGAGCAGGTCCGGCATGATGTCCTTGGAGAGGGTGCCGTCGGCGGCGAGGAACTTGTCGAAAATGTCGAGGTAGGTGACCTTCGACCCATCCCCCATTTTGGAGAGGGCCTTGTTGAGCTGGACGACGTTTTCGCGGGCCTTGTCGGCGGGCTTTTCCGCACGGGGGAAAACACTCAGCAGCAGCACCTTGGACTTCGGGTGAAGGGCCAGCAGCTTGTCCACGATGGCCTTGACGCCCTCGGCCGTCTTCTCCGGCGAGGCCGTGCCATGCCCCACGTTGTTGGTCCCGATCATGACCACAAAAAGCTTGGGGTTGAGGCCGGTGGTCTCGCCGTTTTCCAACCGCCAGAGCACATGCTGGGTCTCGTCCCCCGAGATGCCGCGGTTGAGGGACTTGTAGGGGGCGTAGTTCTTGGTCCACTCGGCCTTGCCCTTGCTCTCCCACCCTTGGGTGATGGAGTCGCCCACGAACACGATCCCGGGCTCAAGGTTCTTGGCATCAGAGAGTTCCGCGACAAACTTTTCGTGGCGGGCCTTCCAGCTGGCGATGGAGAGGCGGTCGGCGGCCTTGGTCGGATCCACCGGTTTGGGGGCGGCCTTTTTGGCCGGGGCCTCCGTCTTGGCCGGAGCCGGTGTGTCACCCGGGGCGGCGGGCAGAAAGCTGGGGAGGACCAGCAGGAGCGGGGTCAGAAACAACGATGTTTTGTGCATGGGAAAAGGGGGAAGACAGGCCCGGACGGGGGTTGTGCCAGCCAAAGGGGGGAAGGCGGGATCTGCGTTTTCACCAGGCGTGGGTCCAGAAAACCATCGGTTTGGCCGTGCTGGCGGAGGAACCGATTTCAGGCCACTCCAACTCCGTGGTCAGCTCGGGACGGCGGACATAGCCGCGCTTCGTCCAAAACACATCGTGGGGGACATGGCCGGCGGGCCGGCGGGGATGGCCTTCGGGGCGTCGCACCGCGCAAAAGGTGGTGAGCCGGAAGCCGCCGAGAGAGAGGGCGAAACGTTCCCGTTCGTCAAAAAAACGGTGCCCGATGCCGCGTCCGCGCCAGGCCGGCAAAAGCACGGATTCGCCGAAGTAGAAAACCTGCCCGAGATCCGCTCCCTGCCGAAGGAACGGGCGTTGAAACACCTCGCCTTCATCCACCAGGGGCTGGCCGGTGCCGCACCCCACCGCCTCGCCGCCTTCCTCCGCCAGGACCTGGACTCTGCGGGGGGAGCGGACATAGATGTCGAGATACCCGCGCTCGTATTCCTCGGAGCCCTCGTAAAGGTAGGGAAACTCCCGGAACACCGCCACGCGGAGGCGGGCCAGGGCCGGGATCCAGGGCCGCACACCGGCGCCGCTGACAGTGGTGATCTCCATGAGATTCAAGAAGTTGACGAAACCGGCCCAGCCGCGGCCCTCACCGGCCCACGGTCACGTCTCGCGGACCTGCTTGAGCCAGTCCTGGACATTGTAGTAGTTGGTGACGCGCGTGATCCGGCCCGCCTCGATCTCGAAAAAGGCCCCGACCGGGATGACGTATTTCTGGCCGTTGGCGGGTGGGGCGCCGTGTCCGTCGGCCTTGAGGTAGGTGCCGTAAACGATGAACTCGGCGGCGGCGCGTTTGCCCTCGATGTTGGCCAGGATGGTCAGGTCGGCCACGCGTTCACGGTAGCAGGAATTCATCCTCTCCATGAAGGAATGGAAGGCGGCCCGCCCCACCTCCCGGCGGCCCTGGTTGATGTCGTGCAGCACCTCGTCGGAAAGGAGGCCCAGCATGGTGTTGATGTCGCCCGCGTTGAAGGCGGCGTAGTAGCGCTCCACCAGGGAGACGGCGGCGTTGGCGGCGGAGTTCATGTAAGCTTAGCCGGGGGGCCAGGAAAGCGGACGCCCGGCCAGAAGGTGGACGTGCAGGTGGGGGACGGTTTCGCCGGCATCGGGCCCGTGGTTGATGACGAGACGGAAACCGTTGGTCAGCTTCAGTTTGCGGGCCACCTCGCCGGCCACCAGCAGGAGGTGCCCCAGGACGGCCTGGTCGGAGGCGGCGGCCTGGCCGACACGCGGGATGGCCTTTTTCGGGATGATGAGCAGATGGACCGGGGCCTGGGGGGTGATGTCGCGGAGGACGACGCAGACATCGTCCTCATGCTCGCGGGTGGCGGGAATCTGCCCGGCGATGATTTTCTCGAAGATCGTCATGGGAGGGTCTTGGGGGAAGGGTTGAGTGAATTGATTTCGGCGGTGAACTCGGCGATGTCGCGGAACTCCTTGTAAATGCTGGCAAACCGGACGTAGGCGATCTGGTCCACGTGGCGCAGGTGCTCCATCACCTTCTCCCCCACCGCGCGGGTGGGGATGGCGTCGGAATGTTCCTGCTCCAGAAGCTGGATGACATCGCTGACCATCATGTTGATCTGCTCGATGTCCACCGGCCGCTTTTCACAGGCCTTGCGGATGCCGTTCAGCACCTTGGCGCGGTCGAAGTCCTCCATGCTGCCGTCGCGTTTGCGGACCATGAGGCCCTCGCGGAGGACTTCCTCCATGGTGGTGAAACGGTAGGAACACCCCCCGCACTCGCGCCGCCGGCGGATGGAGCGGTCCCCGCGGCCCAGCCGGGAGTCCACCACCCGGGTTTCCAAAGAGCCACACTTCGGACAGCGCATCGGCTTCGGTCAGGAAAGGCGGAGGAAGTTTTCCAAAAGCCTCATCCCGCCCTGGGTGGCGATGGATTCCGGGTGGAACTGCACCCCCCAGACCGGCAGGCTCCGGTGGCGCAGCCCCATGATGAGACCGTCCGAGGTGTCCGCCGTCACTTCCAGGCAGGAGGGAAGCGTCGAGCGCTCCACGATCAGCGAGTGGTAGCGGGT
>JANOBW010000362.1:0-23629 GCA_031411855.1 Opitutia bacterium | reverse complement strand
GTTGGCGGTGTTGACCCGGAAGGCGTCGGTGGTGACGGACGTGATGGCGCCGGTGTTGATGACGGTGAGGACGGAGTCGTTCACGGTGTTGTCCAGGGCCCGCCCCGTGCCGGTCTGCGAGATGGTGCCGGCGTTGTTGAGGGTGACGGTGCCGCCAAGGGTGACTCCGGCGGTGGTTCCGGCCGAACTGAGAGAGCCGGAGGAGGAGAGGGTGAGGGAACCTTCGGAAAGGGAAACGCCGCCGCTGAGGGTGTTGGCCCCGGAGAGAACGAGAGTTCCCAGGCCGGTTTTGGAAAGGGCCTGCGTGCCAGCCAGCACGGAGGCGATGGTCGCGGTGTGGCCCGCCGTGGTGACCTTGATGGTGGGCGAGGGTCCGGCGAGGGTCAGGGTGCCGCCGGAGAGGGTGTAGCCGGTCGTGTCAAACGTGAGGTTTCCGGCGCTGATGCCGCCGGCCGCCACAGTCACCGGGCCCGCCCCGGTGGCGGCAAAGGTGACGTTGTCGTTCGGGTTGAACCAGGTGGCCGTCGCGCCCCGCGACCAGTTGGTGATGTTGGTGGCGGTATCCCAGGTGGTGCCGCCGCTGGCGGTCCAGGTCAGGTCGGAAACCACGCCGTAGGAGGTGGCCGCGATCAGGGTTTGGGTGCTGCCCGAGTAGGTCCAGTTGGCGGTGGTGGCGGCCCGGGTGATCCAGGCGGCCTGGCTGGTGGCGGTGGTGGTGCCGCTGTAGAACCCGTTCACGCCCTGCATGACGGGGGTGAGGTTGGTGTCGGCCAGTTGGGGGCGGGCGGAGGTGGAGGCGCTGGCCCCGGCGGCGTCCCAGGCGTAGGGGCTGCTGGCGTCGCTCTGGAGGCCGTAGATGACTTCCGAGATGTTGGTCGTGGCCGAAACGGCGGCCGCGTTGCCCCGCACGATGATGAGGGAGTCGTTGGAGGCGTTGAGGGCGAAGTTGGCCGGGTTGTTGCTGGCAAAGCCGGAGGAGATGGCCCCGCCGCTGACGTAACTGAGGAGGGTTCCGGCCCGGACGCCGCCGGCGGGGGTGGTGAAGAGAAGTTTCCCTTCGGTGGTGGTGAACCCGTTGCCGGAGCCGCTGAGCCATCCGTTGTCGGTCAGGGTGAAGGTGGTCCCGGCATCCAGGTTGACCAGCGGCATGAGCACCACCTGGTCCGTGGTGGAGGGGTTGAGCTGAAGGACGACGACGTCTCCGGCGTTCAGGGTGTTGGCTTGCAAGCTCGGCATTCCCAGGGTGACGGCCAGGCAGAGGAGGGTGAAGCCGCAGGGGAGGGTGGGAGGGGAGAGGCGGATTCGGCGGGAGGGACTCATGGTGGATCTGGTGGTGGTTTCTGGCCCACACCCTAGCCCAATCGGATGAGTCACCGGTGAGATGCGCGTATGGGATTCCACATGTTTTAGTGACGTTAACCTTGCACAGGCGGGGCGCAAAAAAGCCCCGGCGGATAAGGCCGGGGCTGAAGGTGTGAGGCGGAAGTTTCTGGCGTTCAGTAGCTTTTGCCCCAGACGACGCGGCGTTGGCTGGGTTTGCCTGTGAAGGGGCAGAGGCCGGGGGCGGCGTTGTCGTCCAACGGGATGCAGCGGACGGTGACCTTGAGGTCCTCCTTGATCTTTTCCTCGACCTCGACGGAGCCGTCGTAGTGGGTGAGGGCGAAGCCGGCGTGGATCTCGGGTTTGTCCGGGTTTTTGGCGGTGAAGAAGGCGTAGAACTCCTCCTTGGAATCAATCTCGCGGGTGTGGGCCTTCTGGAAGGCGCGGGCCTTGTCGAGGAGGCCCTGCTGGAGGCCGCCGAGAAGGTCGGCGATGGTGGCCACGAGGTCGGCGCGTTTCATGCCGACACCCTTTTCCTGGGCCTTGTCGCGGCGGGAGAGGAAGACGCCGTCGCCCTCGACATCGCGGGGGCCGATCTCGAGGAGGAAGGGCACGCCCTTCTTGACCCATTCCCACTTCTTTTCGCCGCCGCGGAGGTCGCGGTTGTCAATCTTCACGCGGACGGGTTCGCCGGCGTAGCGCTGGGCCTCGAGCTCGGCCTTAAGTTTATCGCAGTAAGCGAGAACGGCGGCGCGGGTCTCCTCCTTGTGGGAGAGCGGCATGATGACGATCTGCGAGGGGGCGAGGCGGGGCGGGAGCACGAGGCCGTCGTCGTCCGAGTGGGTCATGATGAGGCCGCCGATGAGGCGGGTGGAAACGCCCCAGGAGGTGGTGTGGGCGAGCTGGTGGACGCCCTGCTCGTTGAGGAACTGGATGTTGGCGGCCTTGGCGAAATTCTGGCCGAGGTAGTGGGAGGTGCCGGCCTGGAGCGCCTTGCGGTCCTGCATCATGGCCTCGATGCAGAAGGTGTTGACGGCGCCGGGGAAACGCTCGGCGGCGGTCTTCTCGCCCTTGATCACGGGCATGGCCATGACGTTTTCGGCGAAGTCGGCGTAGAGGTCGAGGATGAGGCGGGTTTCCCGCATGGCGCATTCCTCGGTGGCGTGGACGGTGTGGCCCTCCTGCCAGAGGAACTCGGTGGTGCGGAGGAAGAGGCGGGTGCGGAGCTCCCAGCGGACGACGTTGGCCCACTGGTTGATGAGGAGGGGCAGGTCGCGGTAGCTCTGCACCCATTTCGCAAACATCTCCCCGATAATGGTTTCGGAGGTGGGGCGGACGATGAGCGGCTCGTCGAGGGGCGAGGCGGGATGAAGTTTTCCATCGGCCCCCATCTGAAGGCGGGAGTGGGTGACGACGGCGCATTCCTTGGCGAAACCCTCGACGTGGGCGGCCTCCTTTTCGAGGAAGCTCATGGGGATGAAGAGGGGGAAGTAGGCGTTTTGGTGGCCGGTGGCCTTGAAACGGGCGTCGAGGTCGTCCTGGATGTTTTCCCAGATGGCGTAACCCCAGGGCTTGATCACCATGCAGCCGCGGACGGGCGAGTTGTCGGCCATGTCGGCGGCCTTGATGACCTGCTGATACCACTCGGGGTAGTCGTCGGCGCGGGCCGGGCTGATGGCGTTTTTGACGGGTTTGTCGGGCTTCTGGGACATGTGCGGAAAAAGAGGGGAAACTTGGGCGAGGGAAGGGAGCGGGCAAGGAAGGAAACAAATCCCCAAATCCCAATCATCAAAGAAAATACCCAAGCCCCAAACCCCAATGCCCAAAGAAGCTTCAATCTTCAAGCTGGAGGGTTTCATGCGGGTGCCCAGTTGTTTATGTCCGGCCTTGGTCATTGTAGTTTGGATATTCTTTGGGGCTTGGTGATTGGGATTTGGGGTTTCAACGTCCTTGCCAAGATACTCGCGCAGTCCAAGAATCCCCACATGCCCCGCACCCTTTATCTCACCGACGGATCCGCCCACAGCCGGGTCGCCGCCGCCTATGTCGCCTGGTGGCATGAGCGTTGCCCGGGGTCCGTCCAGGCCGTTTACGCGACCGATCCGCGCCAGTTTGAAACCCCCGCCGTGGCCGATGTTTCCGGGTCCCTCGGGGTCCAGCCTTTCGGGGATGTGGCGGAGAAGTTTCGCGAGATTGAAAACAACAAGGCGGCCGACATCGCGAAACTCGCCCATGAGGACCTCGACGGCAAACCCGGGGTGGAGAGCTTCGTCTTCCGCCACCGCACCGAGATGCTGGCCGACTGCCTGGAGGATCTGGAGAAGGACACCGACCTTACCTTCCTCGGCAAACGCGGGGAAAACGCCGACCTCGTCCAGGCCTTCCTCGGCTCGAATCTGGAGCGGGTCATCCGGGCCACGCGCAAACCCTGCTTCGTGACGAACCGCGCCTTCCGTTCCCCCAAACGTTTCTTGGTGGCCTACGACAACGGCCTGGTCAGCCAGCGCGCCCTCCGCTGGGCCGCGGCCCAGCCCGCGCTGCGCGGGCTGGAATGCCATCTCGCCGTGGTGGCCACGAAGGGTCAGGAGGACGAAGCCGCCGAGGCCCTGAAAACCGGTGAGGCCATCGCCCATGAGTCCGGCCTGAAACCCGTCTGCCAGATGCTCAACGGAGTCCTGGAGGACACCCTTTCCCGCCACGTGGAGGACTACTCCGTGGACCTTCTGCTCATGGGGGCCTACAGCCACAGCCGTCTGCGCAACCTGCTGTTGGGCAGCGTGACCACGGCCATGCTGCGCAAGTGCCGCGTGCCGGTCATCTGTTTCCGCTGAGGAAAACCAAGGGAAGGAAGCCCGCCGCATCCGCATGAACCCGAATGTTGTGAACACGAAACCGGGAACCTGTGACGGCTGTGTGGCGGCCCGGCGGGCGGCCGGGTTGCCGGAATCCCAGAAGGGGCTCAAGGGCGGCTGGATGAGCCTTTCGGCGCTGTTTTTTCCCGGCCTGCTTTTCGGGGCCGGGCTGCTCTGGCTGGCCCTCAACGACGTTCGCTTCGGCTGGCTGCGCGGCCTTGCCACCTGGCCTTGGGAGCTCTGGGCCATCGCGGTCTGCGGGATCGTGGCCACCGTCGGCGGGCTGCTGGACTGGGGCTACCACCGCTGGGTGGCGAAGTGCAAGATCGGCCGGCGCGAGCGCAACTGCGAGCTGCTCGCCCTGGTCATGGGCGGAGGCCCGCTTTTTGGCTTCATGACCGCCGCCAGCCTCTCAGCCGATCCCCGGCCCTGGCTCCTGCCCGCGCTGACCGCGCTGCTGGTGACGGTCACCCTCATTTGTTACGACGAGTTTGTCTTCCACCTGCGCCGCTGCGGCCGGCTGGAGACCGTCTGCCACCGCCTCCTCGTCTTCGGCAACGGCGCCGCCTGGTTCGCCTGGGCGCACTGGTGTTTTGTGCGCGGAGGGCCGCATGCGTGATCCCGCCTGGCTGCTGGCCCGCGCGGAGGAAACCTGGGAGAGACACCGGGACGTGTTGGGACCGTTGGCCGGAAAGCTGGCCGGAGGTGGTTTTGGGGGAGGTGCCGAATGGATGCGGGTGGCGCTGGGACTGATGCGGGGAGGCGTGCCGCCGGAGGGAAAGGCCGGTTTCGCCACGCTTGGTTTGCTGAAATACGGCTTCGCTTCGCTGGCGGGTTTGGCCGTTTTGCTTCCGACGCTCCTGCTCGGTCCCTTTTGGCTTTGGCTCGCTGTGCCTGCGGGGATCCTGGCCTTTTACGCCGTTGAGGTTCAGGGCGTGTTCCTGTTTCCCGCCGCCTTGGCCGGCTCGCCCCATCCCTGGAAAACCTCCCGCGAGCTGCTCGTCAGCGGAGGAGGAACCGTCGTGGGTGTGCTCACGGTTCTCCCCCTGGCCTTGCGCATGCTGGCCGGAGGGTTTCTCGGCGGCGGTTTTGTCCGTTCCTGGTGCCTGGGCTGCCTGGCCGTTCTTCACTGGTATGAGGCGGCGCGGGGTCAAGGCTGGACCGCGGACGAGTCGGCCGTTCCCAAACTTTCGCTGGGCGGACGCGGCCCGATCCTGATCCGCACCGAGCGGCACCGGCTGGCCGGGGCGTGTGGGAGGATCGCCTTTGTCTCCGATCTCCACTGGACCGGCCGCACCTCGGGCCGCGACGCGGAGGCCATCGGGGCGGCCCTGCTGGCGGTGAGGCCGGACGCCGTTGTCCTCGGCGGGGATCTGGCCGACACCCGGGCCGGGCTCGGGCCGGTGCGCTCCCTAGTTGTTTCGTTGACGAAACATTTCCCCGTCCTGGCTTTGCCCGGCAACCACGACATGAGGCTGGGTGCGGACCTCTTCCGGGAAACCCTGGAGGCGGCCGGGGCGGTCTGGCTGGAAACCTGGAACCCGCCGCGTCCCCTGGGCTGGACCCTGGCCGGGCCCTCCTCCCCGGCGGAAGGGGCCACGATCCGCTGCCGCCACGATCCCGCCCGTTGGAAAAACGACAGCACGGAGATCACCCTGGCCGGCCACCTCCATGGCGGGCAGGGGGAACTCTGGCGGAGCGGGGGGCGGCACTTTCCGGCGGCCTGGTTTTACCGCTGGTGCGGCCTGCGTTTCCTCCGCGAGGGGCGGGCGCTGTTTGTCTCCCGCGGCCTGGGCGACACGTTTCCGGTGCGTTGGAAAACGCCGCGTGAGATCCTGGTGCTCGACCTGGGGGACGGGAGGTGTTCATGATCCGTTTCCTTCGCAAACTCGGCTGCCGCAAACTGTTGGTTCTCTTGACTTTGTGCTTGGTGGCGGCCGGCGGCCTGTGGTGGCGCATCGCCCATGACGCCTCTTCCGACATCGCCAGGGGAAAACTCAGCCTCACCCGCCGCTGGGGCTGGGTCAACTGGGGCCACGCCATTCCCGACGCCCCGGCGAAACTCCTTTCCGATGTAAGAGCGGCGCGTCCGGACACTTCCGGCTGGATCACGGTCACGTTGCATCAGGGCATGGCTGGCAACTACGGCCCGATCCGGGCCAGCGGCGGAATTACCCGCACCTACCGGGCGCATCCGCCGAAGGACGAGGCCGAACTCACCGCCCTGGCCTGGGCGGTTTTCCGCGACACTTCGGAAGCTTTTGAAAACATGCAGGCGTGCCTGCCCAACGCGCTTGACCCCGCCTCCTGGCGCTCCGCCTATCGCCCGGGTGACATCAGCGGCAACCGCCTGTCGTTTTTCGCCGCGCTCAATGGTTTGACGCTCAAGGAGATCCGGGAATTCGCCGCCGAGGTTTCCCCGGGCGAGGCGATGGGAAGATGGACCGGCGGGAAGGAAACCACCTGGGAACGTCCCGGCGGTCTTGGGTCCACCGCCCTGCCGGACGGGCGCGATCCCTGGAACCCGGCCTGGGACCGGGGGGCACCGAAATGGGAGCTGCGGGCCGAGGAGAAAGACCGGCTGAGCCTCGGGTGGCGTTGAGGGGTGGGGCTTGCTTACCGGCGCCGAAGCCATGCCAGGGAAGCAAGCCCTAAGCCCAGTAAGGCGTAAGTGGAGGGTTCTGGGACGGGGTAGGTCGTGATGGTGAAGGTGTTGTCGAGATTGCCACTACGGAATTCCAAAGGCCGCACATCGCCTATGATTTCGTAGGAATAGGAGGATGAAGTAAAACCGCCTCCTTCTGGATTAAGGGCAACAAACCCATCATAGACATCATAGCTGGTTCTATTTCCCCCTCGCCCGGCGACCAAAATATAGGTGCCAGCATTAAGTTGTCTTGTGAGAGACGGTAGGGGAGCATTAAATGGTGCTCCTGCGATGACCTCGAGACGATAGGGATTATCAATAAAACCGAATTCAGATTCTATTCCGAGATATTCAGCTAGCATATATTTTGCACCTCCGATGTGAATGCTGTTTATAGTTATTATTCCTGAACTCATCATTTCAAACTTTAGATAATCTAAAGTATCTCCGAAAACACCCAAGGTTTCGGCATCTCCTTTTATTGCCGCTGATACTTGGATTTTTCCGGGTGTGGAGATCACCACGGCCAAGGATTTTACTGAAAGAAATATGATAAAAATTGAGTATTTTTTCATGGCTGATACAATCCTGCTTGTTGCATTTTAGTGAAGAAGAAAGGCCTGCGCTGAGGAAGCCATGTGTTTTTAACATAATTGGTGGCACGGCTCCAGTCACCAAAAGTTTTTCCAGGTAGATAAGTAGGGGAATCTTTGCCATAGGGGATTGTCTTGCTCATGTAACCCCAGCGGGCTGATTCGGAGTGAACGACACTGTTGAATTTGGTCATTTGCTCATCAAAGATGGCAACAGCGCGGTCAGCCCCGTTAACAACGGCAAGGCAACCGCTGGTGGAATCTTGAGTATCCA
The DNA here is from genome assembly GCA_031411855.1 of Opitutia bacterium. Classification (GTDB taxonomy): domain Bacteria; phylum Verrucomicrobiota; class Verrucomicrobiia; order Opitutales; family JANOBW01; genus JANOBW01. The sequence continues at coordinate 15,943 of JANOBW010000362.1, read as the reverse complement.
CAAAAAAATGTTTTTTGATGCGCAGAGAGAATGCCGTTTTGTAGGGTGAGTAGTCTTTGAAAGCATCATGAATCATCATGACTTCGTCGCTTTTACTCATCATTTCATCCAGCGAACTATAGGTATATTCACCTTGTGTGGTTTGTTGCCCCGGTTGAAAGGAAAATTCCGTATCCCAGATAAAAAATTTCCATAGCCCTCCTTCTCTTTTGCGGGCGGCGCGCCAGTTATTACTTCCCCAATCGTTGACGTTGCAATACCAGTGGACAAGTAGATAATCTATGTAGTTGTTGATGTCAATCGTTTGCGATAAAGATTGAAAGAGCCCAAGCTTGTTTGCCTCGGGAGCGATTTTGAAATTATTCAATTGAATTTTAAGATCTTGCCACGCGGTCAGATCTCCGGCCATAGCAATTTCTCCTTGTCGAATCACATCATAGGTATACAAACCGTTTTGAGTTTCATGCAGCCTCATGAAGTCATCATCCACTCGCTCGGTAAGTTGATGCGGCCCCCAATAGATTCCATTGATAAAAAGATGCACCCAACGAAAATATGTCCCGTCATTTCCCATGGCTTTGTGAACGGATTTTCCCCAAGCTTCATTGCAATAGGTGGCAATATCTCGGTGGGTATATTCTTCGTTATTGTAGTATAAATTTTCAAACCAGGTATTGGACCAAGAATCCTGGGTTGTGTTCTTTAAGTGAAGTTGTTCAAATTTTGTTTTTGAAAAATCATTGAATACTTGGTAATCTAAAGGTCTTACTGCGTAATCGTCTTTGAATTTAATTCTCAGGTTATGTTTGACCGTCAGATCATGCCACAAGCTGGTATTTCCCGTCATGGTTACTACGATATTGGTTTGTTTGTAATTCGCCCGATTTGGTTCGACAAATTCAAATGATGATTGGCGTTCCCAGCCGGTGTGAAGTGGATCGGGTGAATGAGTGGTGAAATCCGAATTGGCGTAAAGTCCTCCGGCCTCGTAATCAAAAAACTCGGGAACCGGGCAGACAATTGAGACGATCGGCACTTGGTTGAGCTCCTGGGACAAATCCGACCGATGGGCCGCCACGGTGGCCGCGTCCATACGGTAAAGCAGAGGGTGGTCAGGATCGCTGGTTTTTTGCGGGTATCCACGAAGAGTGCCGCTCATTTGGCTGCTTGAGTCAGTGCTGCCCTGCTGATCTGTGGGGACAATTCCGCTTGGGGCCGTGCCGAGGATGTCCTCTTTGAAAAGAAAGCTCCGGGTGATAGGGGAGGAGGGCAGGTAGCCATCTTTGACGGCGATGGCTCGGATGATTTGGGTGCGGTTTGTGGCCAGTGGAGCACTGTAAATCTCGGAGTAGCGGGAAGGGGTGGAGCTGTTAGTCGTGAAATACACGGTTCCACCGCTGGAGGGAGGCAGAAGTGCCGCTTGCACGGTGGTATTTTCGTAAAGTCCCGGATTACTGCTTGAACTGGCAAAGCTTGGCATGTCGGTGAAGCCATTTGCCCCGGTGACATTGTGTTCGCCAGAAAGGCCGTATGGTCCGTAAAGGGTGTATTGTCCCGGGGTGGGTTTGATCAGGTAACCGGTTTTGAGCCCTTCAGACGTGGGATAGCGGCCAAAGGCGACGTCCGTCCTTTGGGGCCCGAAGTTGGCGGTGGTGCCTGGCACAAAGGAATCCACTATGATCGCAGTGCCTCCGGCCGGATTGGGCTTGGAGAGGACGACTGGCTCCGGGTTCACGAAGGGGTTGATGGAACCGGCGGAGAAGCTAAACGAGGTGTGCAGCGGGGCGTAGGGATCGCGGCGGTTTTTGCCGGAAGCCCAGATGACGAGAAATTGGCCGCTGGGGATGATGGTGCCGGCGGGGAAGGACCATTTGGTTCTTCCACCCGTGCTGGCACTGTCGCTGAGATACCAACCGGATATATCCATGGCCGTGTTGGTGGGGTTATAGAGCTCCACATAGTCTTGGGACGAGCTGTCCTCGTCGTCCACCGTGTGGTCGTTTGACATCAAAACCTCGTTGATCAACACGCTGGAAAGCAGCGAGTTAAGCGTGGGATAAATGGCCGCAGGCCAGAGGTCCCGGTCGTAGCCATTCGGTATACCATCGTTGTCCAGATCCATGTTGAAAACCAAGCCGTTGGTAAATTGCTGATCGTCAGTTATGCCATCGAAATTGGAATCCGTGGTGGATTCAACCACTCGATACATTTCCCGGGTGGGTTGGCCCTTGTCATCAAAGAGCTTGGCCGGGGCCGGCTGAGCGAGGCCGGGGTTGGCGAGTTTCCAGTCCACCTTGGCTGTCATTTGGTTTCGCACCCAGGTTACTTGACTGATGAGTTTGAGCAAGGTGGGCTGCTCGGAGGGCGATGCCTCCAGATTTGCAACCGGATCGTTTTTGGAGCTACTCCAAGACCATACGCTGAGCCCGTAGGGTTGCGAACCAGGGCCATCGGGGGGGATGATTCCTGAGATGAATTCTTGCATGACCTGTCCCTGATAAACCAAGTTGAGATCGGGCAGGTAGGCTTTTTGCTGCGATCCATCCAGGCCTGTCCAAGACGCCACGGCGCTACCGTCTGGGAATGCCGTGACCATGAAATCCAAATTTACGGCAGGTCGGGCCTCATTTGTGGGTGGCAGAATCTGCTGAGTGGGAAATGGGGCGTCGGCCACGATATAGCGTGCTATCTGTCCGAAGCCGTAGATGGTTCCCGGGAAAGATGTCCAGTTGGTGTTGTCCAGAGAACGCTCAACGCGGTAAATTTTGCCAAGGGTGGTCGGGGTGGGGTCTGGTAAAAAGAGAATGTTTGCGCCTCCACCCTCTAGCGGATTGCGCAAGGGATCCGCCAAAGGGAAGACGACGCTGAGTTTGCCGTCCTTCCATTCGGTGCGGCTGGGCACAACAGTTTCGGCCTCCAGAGCGGAGGCAGTTATGGCAAACCCCAGAATGGATTTACCCAGGTTTGGGAGGGAAAGCTTCACGGCAGGAAGAGCCGTGAGAAAATTTAACTGGTTAGGAACGGTCAATCATTAAGCAGCTATTTCAGGGTAAAAATTTCGTTAAAGAACTAATTTTTCCTAGGCTTCCATTACGCTGAAATACCCGCAACAGCCCTGACTCAGCGGCGTTTTTTGCCGCCGAACACGGGGCCGCCGGCGAAGCCGCGGTTGCGTTTGGTCGCGGCCGGGGCCTTTTTCTCGTCGAGGATGGGGGACCAGGTGTAGTCGAAACCCTCGAGTTTTTCGCGGGGGATTTCCTGGCCGATGAGGCGCTCGATGCTTTGCAGAAGGCTTTGGTCCATGGCCGAGTAGAGCGAGTAGGCGTCGCCCTCCTGTCGCATGCGTCCGGTGCGGCCGATGCGGTGGACGTAGTCCTCGGAGTTTTCCGGGATGTCGTAGTTGATGACGTGGGTCACGCCGGTGATGTCAATGCCGCGGGACATGATGTCGGTGGCGACGAGGATCTGGAGTTTCCCTTCCTTGAAGGCGGCGAGGGCCTGCTCACGCTGTTTCTGGGAACGGTCCGCGTGGATCACGCCGACGTCCTCGTGGCCCGTCTGTTCGAGCCAGCGGCCGATCATGTCCGCGCCCACCTTGGTGCGGCTGAAGATGATGACGGACTTGTATTCGACGGTTTTGAGCAGATGGGTGAGAAGGTCGAACTTCTGGCGGTCGTCCACGGGAAGGAGGACGTGGCGGACGGTGTCGGCCGCCTTGGTGCCGGTGCTGATGGCGACGCGTTCGGGGTCCTTGAGCATGAACTCGGCCAGCCGCTGGATCTGTGACGGGGCGGTGGCGGAGAAGAGGAGGCTTTGGCGGCCGTCGCGGGGACACTGGCCGATGATGCGGCGCACATCAGGCATGAAGCCGAGGTCGAGCATGCGATCCCCTTCATCCAGAACGAGATACTCGACATTGCGGAGGGTGAGGTCGCGGCCTTCGAGGAAGTCGAGGAGACGGCCCGGGGTGGAGATGACGACATCGGCGTCGGCGTAGAGCTCCTTGCGCTGGGGTTCGTGGGAGACGCCGCCGTGGAGAAGGGCGAAACGCAGGTCGAGGTGTTTGGCGTATTTGTCGCAGGCCACGCGGACCTGTTGGGCGAGCTCGCGGGTGGGCTCGATGATGAGGGCGCGGGGACCTTTGCGGCGGTGGCGGGCCAGGCGGGTCAGCATGGGCAGGGCGAAGGCGGCGGTCTTGCCCGTGCCGGTCTGGGAGGCCCCAATCAAATCCTTGCCGGACAAGAGGATAGGAATCGCGCGCAACTGGATCTCGGAAGGGATGGAATACCCCGACTCCAGGACGGCGCGGAGGACGGGTTCGCCCAGGCCGAGGGTGTGGAAGAGGGTTTCGCCCTCGGTGACGACGGGCAGGGGCTCAAGCGCCTCTTCGGGGGGAAGGTCCTGGGCCACGGGGCGCTGGGTGCGGGGCTCGCGGGGTTCGCGTTCCTCGCGGGGAGGGCGGGAATCGCGGTTTTCGCGGGGCGGGCGCGGCTCGCGGGGAGGAGCGTTGGGATCCCGCGGGGGACGCGGTTCGCGGGGGGGCGCGTTGGGGTCGCGGGGAGGACGTTCGCCACGGGGCTCATTGGGATCACGCGGGGGGCGCGGTTCGCGGGGGGGGGCGTTCGGATCGCGGGGCTCGCGGGGTTCGCGGGGAGGCGCATTGGGATCGCGGGGACGGCGTTCGCCACGGGGCGCGTTGGGGTCCCGGGGGGGGCGGGGCTCGCGCGGTGGCGCGTTGGGATCACGGGGCTCGCGCGGTTGGCGGGGCTCGTGGCGGGCGCGGTTGGAATGGGGGCGTTCCGGAGAATCGGAAGGGGCGGGAGCACCGTCCGAAGGGGCTTCGGCGGCGGCGGGAGCGGCCTCGGTCGTGTCGTCCGAGGGTTTGCGGCGGGAGCGGAAAAACTGGCGGATGCGGCCAAGGGGAGAGGTGGGGGTGGCGGCGGGCTGTTCTTCGGGGGCCGGGGTGGTGGGTTGATCCATGGATGCTGATCTTAACGAGTGATTGTGAATAAGTGAATAACTTGTCCCGGTTTTGGCGGGGTCGTCAACGGCCTTCCTGAAAAACCTGTTGGGTCGGTGCTTGACAGGGCAAAAACAAGATGGTTCTTCCTGAACCTTTTCCACACATCGCGTCATGCAACCAACATACCGTCCGTCCAAACTTCGCCGTGCCCGCAAATTCGGCTTCCGCAAGCGCATGAAAACCGCCGCTGGTCGCCAGATCCTGAACAACCGCCGCCGCAAGGGCCGCCACGTGATGGCCCTCTGAGGGCTCTTCCGATGGGGGTTCCCCGCCGTCAGCGTCTCCGTTTCACGCGCGAGATTGAGTCGGCTCGATCCGAGGGCCGCAAACTCACCGACCGCGCTTTCGTTCTTCACGCCCAGGCCGCCGCTGAGGGTGATGTGGTGACCAAGGCCGGTTTTGTCGCCTCCCGCCGCGTGGGCGGGGCTGTCGTCCGCAATCTGGCCAAGCGCCGGATGCGTGAGCTTTTCCGCAAGCATCAGCAGGAGCTGCCTCCCGGCCTTCACCTGCTGGTGACGGCCCGTTACCCCGTGACGACCGAGAACTTTGCGGAGCTTTCCCGGCGTTTCGTCAAGTTTTGCCGGATGGTTTCAGCCCCCGCTCCATGACCCCGCCGCTCCGTCAGGCCGCGCTTCTGCTGATCCGGTTTTACCGGGTCGCGCTTTCGCCGCCCAAGCGGTTGCTGCTGGGGCCTTACGCGGCCTGCCGTTTCCATCCGACCTGTTCGGCCTACGCGCTGGAATGTTTCCAGCGCCGTGACTTTCTGCCCGCCCTGGGGCTCACCCTGAGACGCCTGGGGCGTTGCCATCCGTGGCATCCTGGCGGCTTTGATCCTGTTCCGGACCATCCTGTCCGCTCCAACTCCTCTTCCTGATGGACAAACGCAACACCGTCATCGGTGTCCTTCTTCTCGTGATTGGCTTTGGTCTGTTGTTCGTTAACAACAACCGCCAGTCCGATGCCCGCCGCCTTGAGGCGGAACGACTGGCCCGCGAGACTCCCGCCGCCTCGGTCCCTTCCCCGGCGGTGCCACCGCCCGCCACCGCCGTTGCGTCCGAAACCGCCGCCGCTGTTTCCTCGGGTCCAGGCACCGGTGCCGGCCTGGCCGCCCAGACTGCCGCCAGCGAGGAATTGCACGTTTTGGCCAACGAGTTTCTCAAAGTCACCTTCACCACGCGCGGCGGTGCCATCAAGGAGGTTCAACTCCTCAAACATGCCGAGAGTCTCGGTTCCGACCGGCGCTACACGTTCCGGGCCAGCGGACAGTTGCCCATGCTCGGGCTGGCCTATCCCTCACCTGATGGAAAAGCCGCCGAATTCGCCCCCGCCTACCAGTTGGTAAACAAATCCGACCACGAAATCACCTTCTCCTATGACGCGGGCGAAGGCATGAAGCTGGTCCGTTCCTACCGACTCGACGCCGTGACCGAAGGGGCCGCCCCTTACACGATTGTCCACTCGACACGTTTTGAAAACAGTTCGGCGGCAGAGCGCACCTTCGTCAAACTTCTGCTCAATGTCGGCACCGCCCCGGCCGAAACCGTGGCCGATCCCACCAACTCCTACCTTAACTTCGGGGCCTACGACGGTAAGGATGTTGAGTTTAAAAACCTGACCCAATTCAAAGCCTCCTCCGGACTTCTCGGCATGGGGGCACACCCCGCCACGGAGCAGTTTTTTGATTATTCCCGATCAGTTGTTTGGGCCGCCGTCAAGAACCAGTTTTTCGCCGCGGTTCTGACTCCGGAAAAGCCCGCCATTGGCTATATTTCCCGCCCGGCCCAGCTTCCCGCCGAGGGGGAGCATCCCGCTCTGGAGGCCATCACCGGCTCGCTGGTCTTCGACGCCCAACCCATCCCGGCCGGCAAATCACGCTCTCTGGACGCCAGCCTTTACATCGGCCCCAAGGAATACAACCGCCTCGCCTCCATCGGGGGCGACAAACATCAGGGGCAGGACCTGCTGATGCAGTTCGGTTGGTTCGGTTTCGTCAGCCGTTTCACCCTTAAAATTCTTCACCTGATCCACTCGGTGGTCGGCAACTACGGGGTCTCCATCATCCTGATTACCCTGTTCGTCCGCCTTTGTATCTGGCCCATCACCGCGATCGCGACCCGCACTTCGAAGAAGATGGCCAAGCTGTCGGAACCGCTCAAGCAGCTCCGTGAGAAACACAAGGACGACCCGGCCCGCCTGCAGAAGGAGATGATGGAGCTCTACAAGTCCCACGGCGTGAACCCCGCCGCCGGCTGCCTGCCCATGTTCATCCAGATCCCGATCTTCATCGGCTTCTTCTACATGTTGAAGACCAACAGCGAGTTGCGCTTTGAGTCCTTCCTCTGGATCAAGGACCTTTCCCAACCCGAGCACCTCTTCTCCTGGGGCATGAACCTCCCCGTCCTCGGCACCCACTTCAACCTTCTGCCGCTGCTCATGGGTGTGTCCATGCACTACCAGATGAAGGCCACCCCGATGACCACGACGGACGAGATGCAGCAGAAGATCTTCAAGATGTTTCCCTACATCTTCACCTGCGTGAGCTGGACCTTTGCCAGCGGCCTGGTCATCTACTGGACCGTCTCCAACAGCTTCGCGATTTTCCAAACCTGGTATATGAACCGCAAACCGCAGGCCGAATTGGAACTCATCAAACCTGACGTCGCGGCCAGCACCCGGGGCAAAGGCAAGTTCCGCAAGCCCGGCCTCTGAGATTTTGCTTTTCCCACGGCCCCCGCGTGGCCTAAGTCACCCCTTCTCTTCCCCCACTCCCAATCCCTTCCGACCATGGCCGGACACAGCAAATGGGCCAACACCAAGCGTCACAAGGCCCTCATTGACGCGAAAAAAGGCAAGATCTTCTCTTCCCTTTCCAAAGACATCACCATGGCCGCCCGAGCCGGCGGTGGTGACGGGGAGTTCAACCCCCGCCTGCGCACCCTCATCAACAAGGCCAAGGCCTCCAACATGCCGAGCGACAACATTGAGCGCGCCGTCATGAAGGGCACGGGGGAACTGCCCGGCGTGGTTTACGAGGAATATGTTTACGAGGCCTACGGACCCGGCGGAGTCGGGATCATCATCGAGGTCACGACCGAGAACAAAAACCGCTCCGTCGCCGCCGTCCGCGCCGCCCTGACGAAGGCCGGCCACGAAATGGCCAAACCCGGCGCCCTCGCCTTCAATTTCGCCAAGATGGGCCAGTTTTTCATCTCCAAGGAGAAAATTGACGAGGATACCCTCATGACCCTGGCCCTTGATCTCGGCGCGGAGGACATCAAAACCGAGGGAGACGCCTTCGAGGTGCGTTGCGCGATCAACGATTACGACAAACTTTCCCACGGTTTCGAAAAGGCCAAAATCTCGCCGGACTCCTCCGAGCTGGCCTGGGTGCCGAGCAGCCTGGTCACGGTCAGCGATCCCGACACCGCCAAGTCCTGCCTCAAGCTCATTGACGCCTTGGAGGAGTTGGAGGATGTGCAAAACGTCCACTCTAACCTGGACCTGCCCGACTCACTCCTCACGTGAGCGGGTTCCCAACTGACGCCGGCCGCGTCTCCTGAGGTATGGCCAGTCTGTTCGCCCCCCACCGTTTGGCCCTGTTGCGCAAGGTCGCGGAAGCCGGCCTGCTTCAGGTGCTGGGGTTTGCCATTTCCATTCTGGTGGTCCGCATCCTCAGCGCGGACAGCAAGGAATCGTTCGGCTGTTATGGTTTCGCCCTGGTGCTTCAGGGTGGCCTCAACCTGCTGATTGACGCGGGGGTTTCCATTGGGCTCGTCTCCCAGGCCGGCAAAGCCTGGCCGGACCGTGACCGTGTGGGCGGTGTGTTTGCCGCCGCCATCCGCCAAAGGAACCTGCTCATCCTGCTCTTTCTTCCCCCCCTGGAGGTATATTCCATCTGGCAGCAAATCGCCATGAAAGCCACTCCCCGGGAGGCTTTCCTCATCACGGCCCTGAGTTTCGCCACCTGTCTGATCCAGGCCCAGATCAATCTTCACCAGACCCTTCTCGGCCTGGCCGGCCGCTTCGTCCAGTCCCAGCGGCTGGGCCTCGTGGCCTCCCTGATCCGCCTGGCCCTGACGGCGTCCATCCTCTACTGGATTGATCCTCTGCTTGCGCTCCTGACGAGCCTCTTCGCCTCCTCGCTGGAGCTGTTTCTCAAGAGCCGCTCGACGCGGGAGCTGGTCAACTTTTCGATGCCGCCCGATCCCGAATCGCTCCTGGGGTTCCGCCGGCTCTCCTACGCCCTGCTGCCGAGCACGGCGTTTTACATCGTCCAAAGCAACCTGCCGCTGATCCTGCCGGGGTTCAACGGTGACAACCAGCACATGGCGGCCTTCCGGGCCGAGTTTTCCGCCCTCTCCCGACTGGCCCTTCCGATCGGCCTTTTGGGCACCCTGGCGATGGGGTTCCTCGTGCCGCATTTTGCCAAACTCCCGCCGGCCGAGCTCAAGCCTTTCCTGAAGAAAACTTTCGGCGCGACGGGGGCGTTTGCCCTGTGCGTCGCCCTGGCCGGCTGGCTGCTCAGTGATGCGCTGCTCTGGACCATCGGACCCACCTACGCCCATCTGGGCCGAGAACTTTCGTTGATCCTGCTGCTGAGCGCGGTGAACTTCCTCCTGGATACGATGTATGCCCTGTGCCAAGCCAGGGCCTGGCTGGCCCACGTCTGGCTGGGCTCGGCCGGAACTCTTTTGGTGCAGGTCCTCTTTTTCCGGTTTTTCGATCTCAACACCATCATTGGCGCCGTTTGCTTCAGCGCCCTCTCCTTTGTCCCCCGCAGCATGGTGGTCCTCTTTCTTTTCATCCGCGGGCTTTCCGGCAAAGGGTTGCTGGTCAAAAACGCCGTGTGAGATCCCGGCCCCGCCGTTTCCGACGTTTCCCCCATGCCGTCGCCCTTTCGCAGCGAATGTCTTCCGGAAAAACTCTGGCGCGAAAAACAGGCCGCGCACCACGCCCGGGTTGACCCCTGGCTGGCCCCGGTCCTGGCCCGGGCGGCCCGGGGGGAGAAACATCCGGTCGAGGATTTCCTTTTCACCTATTACGGGCACCGACCGGGACACCTGCGCCGCTGGCATCCCGGCTTGGGGGTCGCCCTCGAAGGGGAGGGCGCGAGGGAATTTTTGTCCTGGGTCGGCTATGCGGAAAGGGACGGCGTGGTCATGGCCCATCCCGCCCGGGTCATGAAGGGGCGTCCCGAGGTCGTTCCCTGGCTGCTCCGCCTTCAGCGCAACCTGCTCGACCGTCCGGCCTTCTTCGGGTGTTTCGGGCTGCATGAGTGGGCCATGGTTTACCGCACCCCGGAGAAACGCCACGCCGACTGGCCCCTGCGCCTTGGCTCCGAGGGCACCGACCGGGTGGTGGAGTCCTTCCCCCTCCGTTGCAGCCACTTCGACGCCTTCCGCTTTTTCACCCCCGACTCCCGGCCCCTCAACCGCCTCCAGCCCACCCGCGAGACCATTCCGGAAAACGAGCAGGGCGGCTGCGTCCATGCCAACATGGACCTCTACAAGTGGACTTTCAAACTGGCCCCCCTGGTCCCTTCGGAACTCATGGCCGACGCCTTTGAACTGGCCCGCGACCTGCGCGTCCTCGACATGCGGGCGAGTCCCTATGACATCCGCAAGCTGGGACACGAACCCATCGCCATCGAAACCCCGGAGGGCCGTGTGGAATATGAGTGCCAGCAGCGCGTCCTGGCCGAACGGGCCCGTCCCATCCGCCTGACACTCATCGGTTTGCTGGAGCGGTTGTCCGCCGGCCCGGGTTGATCAGGAAACGCCTCTCCTGGCGATGGCACGGCGTGTTTTCGGCCTGTTTCTGGTTGTTATCGGGCCCGTTCCGTGGCGTTGCGCGAAACCCGTTTCCGGGTCTTCCTTCCCCTGCCCATGCCGCCCCTTTCCTTTCCGCGTTCCGTCCTTCGCCTCGCGCCTTCACTTCTGGCTGTGGCGGCCGCCTCGCTGGCCCCGGCCTGCTTTGGCCAGGAACCTGCGCCAGCCCAGGCCCCTCCGGTCAAGGGCGCCTACGAGACCTTCGCGCTGGGCTCGGAAGGTGACGCCGCCCGGGGACGCGAACTTTTCGCCAGCACCTCCCGCACCCTCTGCGCGCTCTGCCACACGGTGGACGGACGCGGCGGGCTGGCCGGTCCCGACCTTTCCGGCATCGGCGACAAGTTTCCCCGCCGCGAACTCATCCGCTCGGTCCTGGACCCCTCCTCGACCATCGCCGTGGGTTACGCCACCACCCGCGTCACCCTGGAAACGGGCGGAGAGGCCGTCGGGGTGGTGAAGCAGGCCACCGATGCCTTTGTGGAGCTGGTCGGGGCCGACGGCCGCCCCCGGCGGATCGAAAGGAGGGACATCGCCTCCCAGACCAACAGCGACGTCTCGCTCATGCCCGAGGGTCTCCAGGCCGCGCTTTCCCTCCCGGAGTTTTCCGACCTGATCGCCTACCTCCAAAGCCTGCGCCAGGCTCCGGCGGGCGCGCGGGGCGAGGAGGTGCCCCGCGCCCGCCGGGCCGTGACCTTCGAGCCCGATTTCACCTCCGCCATCCGCCTCGACCATCCCCTCTGGTTTGGCGAGGTGCCCGGCCTGAAGGACACCTTTGCCGTGCTCGAACACGGCGGCCAAAGCTGGATCATCGAGCGCACGCCAGAGGGGGAAAAACAGACCCAGCTGCTCGACCTGCGCGGGGTGGTCCGCCGCGGCGGGGCCTCGGGTCTGCTGGGCATGGCGTTCCACCCGAAGTTTGCCGAGAACCGGAAATACTACCTCAACTACCAGATCGTCGAAAACGGCCAGATCTCCACCCTCGTCGTCGAGCGGCGGTTCGCGGAAAACCTCCGGTCCGATTCGGGCGAACCCGGCCGCCCCCTCTTCAAGATTCCCAGCTCGACCCAGGACCACCAGGGCGGCTGCCTCCAGTTCGGTCCCGACGGTTTCCTCTACATCGGCATGGGCGACACCGGGCCCCAGGGTGATCCGCAGGGCCATGGGCAGGATCTCAACCTTCTGATTGGCAAGATGCTGCGCGTGGACGTGGACCATCCCGACAACGGCCTTCCCTACGGCATTCCCGCCGGCAATCCGTTTGCCGGAAAGGAAAACATCAGGCCGGAAATCTGGGCCTACGGCTTCCGCGAACCCTGGCGTTTCAGTTTCGACAGCCTCACCCATGACCTCTGGGTCGGCGACGTGGGGCAGGACCGCATTGAGGAGGTCGGCATCGTGCGCGTGGGGGAAAACCATGGCTGGAATGTTTACGAGGGGCCGAACCGTTTCTCCGAACGCTACCGCCGCGAGGGAGTCGCCTATGTCCCGCCCATCTTCAGCTACCCGCACCGCGTGGGAGTGTCCGTCACCGGCGGCTGTGTTTACCGGGGCAAACGCGCCGAGCGGATGGCCGGCCGGTATGTCTGCGCCGACTTTGAGACGCGCCGCGTCTGGGCGCTGACCCAGACCGACCGTGTGCTCGGCCAGGTCGTCGAGATCGGCCGGGCTCCGAGCCGGGCCGTCTCCTTCACCGAGACCCGCGACGGCGAGCTCCACCTTGTCGGCTACGACAGCGGCATGATCTACCGGCTGGCCCTGGAAAACGTTGACCCCAGGCCGGTGAGAACCCGCGTCCTGGCGGAAACCTCGGAGCGGAAACCGGTCGCCTGGCGTTTCACAACCGAAACCCCGGCCGCGGGCTGGATGCGGCCGGAGTTTGACGACGCGGCCTGGAGGCAGGCTCCCGGCGGCTTTGGCACGGCCGGCACCCCGGGCGGGGCCATCCGGACCGAGTGGAACACGGGCGACATCTGGCTGCGCCGCGATTGTGTCGTTGACGAAACAAAGGACCCGTCCCGGCCGCGCGTGGTCTCCCTCCGTGTCCACCACGACGAGGATGCCGAGATCTATCTCAACGGCACTCCGGTCGCGAATCTGCCGCGCTGGACCCAGGGTTATGTGGACATCCCGCTCAGCCCCGAGGCGGCCCGGGCGCTCCGTCCCGGCCGCAATGTCCTCGCCGTCCACTGCCATCAGAACAACGGCGGCCAATACATTGACGCCGGCCTGGTCGAGGAGGTGGAGGGTGACTGAGCGGCCTGGTGAAAAGCGGCTGAACTAAAAGTCCGTGCGTGTCTTCAAACCTTCGGGACCGCTGATCTCGATCCAGTCTATCTCCACGGGTTCGGTCTGGCGGGGCAGGTAAACGCGGACGATGCCGAGCGGACCCGTGGCGGGGAGACTGACCGAGACTTCCTGCCAGCCATCGCCGTTCAGGGTGAACGGGATGCTGAGCGCTTTGCCTCCCACGCCGCCCGGGAGCCAGTCCACATGGGACGTTCCCGCCACGGCCTTGATCCTGACCTTCACCGTGGCGGGGCCGCTGTGTGTGGCGGCGGAAAAACCCAGGAAACTGGCGTCGGTCAGCTGGCTGAGGCGGAGGATGCCGTCGGCGACCTCCCCGGCGCAGCCTCGCGCCTTCCAGCCTTTCAGCGCGGGGTCGCCGTCGTCCTTGGCGGCCGGTTTGGCCGGAGCCTTGCCCTTGGGCTTGGTGTTCAAGGTCGAAACCCCTTCGAGCTCGGGGTGATACTTGGCAGGGTCGAAGGCCGGGTTGGCGACCGGAACCACCGCGCGGGTCTCTTTCAGGAAACGCTCGATGAGGCCGTCCAGTTCCGCCACCAGTTCCGGTTTCCCCGCCGCCAGATTGGTCGTTTCCGAAAGATCATCCTTCAGGTTGAAGAGCAGGTGGCGGTGCGCGCCGCCCTCGCCGCCGTGGAAAACCCGGATGAGTTTCCAATCGCCCCGGTGGACCGAAACCGAAGGAGGCAGCCAGTCCGGCACGCCGGGATCGTGCGGGAAGTATTGGAAAACGGCCTCGCGGGCGAGCTCGCCACCCTTGAGGGCGGGAAGGATGCTGATGCCGTCAAACTTCTGATTTTCAGCGGGTTTGAGGCCAAGGCCTTCCAGAAGGGTCGGGTAGTAGTCCTCGCTCTGGATCAGGGCGACACTCCGGCTGCCGGGCGCGGTCAGGCCGGGCCAGGCGACGACGCAGGGGACGTGGGTGCCGCCCTCGAAGACGGTGGCCTTGCCGCCGCGCAGCGGGGCGTTGCTGGTGGGCGTCGTGCCGTCCACCTCGTTATACATGTTCCCGCCGTTGTCGGAGGTGAAGACGATGACGGTGTGGTCGGCGAGCTTGAGCCGGTCCAGGGTGTCGAGCAGGGTGCCCACGGCGTCGTCCATGCTCTCCACCATGGCCGCGTAGGTCGGGCTGCGCTGCGGGTCGGCCGGGTTGACCTTCGCGCGGTATTTCTCGACCAGCTCCTTCTTGGCGTCGAAGGGCGCGTGGACGCTGAACATCCAGTAGTTGAGGAAAAAGGGCCGGTCCCTGTTTTTCTCCAGGAACGCCACCGCCTCCTTGGCCATGCGGTCCTCGATATGCTGGTGGGGCTCGCCGGGGTCGGCGTCGAAATCCTTGAACTTCCACGGGGCCACATAGCTGCCGGCCGGCCCGGGCCCGGCGTGATGGGGAAGGTCCACCTCAAACCCTTGCTGGAGAGGTGAATACGGTTCGGGCCCCAGGTGCCATTTGCCAAAATGCCCGGTGGCGTAACCGGCCTCCCTCAGCGATTCCGCCAGGGTGCGGTATTCCGTTTTAAGCCGGGTCGGCGGGTTCGGGGCGATGGACTTTTGGCCGGGCGGGGCGGACTTCCCCGCCGTGGCCTCAAGCACGACCTGGGGCTCGTGGCAGTTGGGCGTGGTGATGCCGGTGCGGGCCGGGCTCAGGCCGGTCAGGATGGCCGAGCGGGTGGGCGAGCAAAGCGGACTGGCCGAATAGGCCCGGTTGAAAAGCATCCCGCGTTTCGCCAGACGGTCGAGGTTGGGCGTCCGGTAAAGTTTGGTCGTGCCGTAGAGGGTGGTGTCGGACCAGCCCAGGTCGTCGGCGAGGATGAAGACGACGTTGAGCGGGGCGGCCCGGGCCGCGCTGACAAGAGCCAGGGAGAGAAACAGGTGGGGAAGGCGCATGGGGTTGGCCGGGCGGGTTTCACTCCTTCAGCGAGGCGCTGACCGCGTCGAGTTTGCCAAGGAGACGGGCCACGATCTCGGGGTGCTCGGCGGCGCGGTCTATGCGTTCGCCCAGGTCCTGTTCGACGTTGAACAGCAGTGGTTTCTCGCGCGACGCGGTGAAGCCGTAGCTGTCGCCGGTCTGGCTGGTGATGCGGACGTGCAGTTTCCAAGGGCCCTCGCGGAAGGCGTTGGGCTGGTTGTTGGCTCCGGCGTAGGCCAGTGCGAAGGGAGGGACGGGGTTCTTGAAGCGGTCCGGGGCCAGGAGCGGGCGGATGTCGCGGCCATCGGTTTTCTCGGGTGTGGTCGCCCCGCAGAGCGCCAGGATCGTCGGCAGCACGTCGAGGGTGCTGGCCGGTTCCAGTTGGCGGATCGGCGGGATCACGCCCGGCCAGGAGAAGATGCCGGGGACGCGGTGCCCGCCCTCCCAGTTCGATCCCTTGCCGTCGCGGAAGGGCTGGGCGTAGCCGACGTGCAGCCGGGCCTCGCCGTATGTGGCATGGTTCGCGTCGTTCTGGTGCAGGATCCAGGGGCCGTTGTCCGAGGCGAAAAAGACGATGGTGTTCTTTTCCAAACCATTTGTCTCCAAGGCTTTGACGATGCGTCCGACGGAGGCGTCCACTTCCGCCATGACATCCCCGAGCAGGCCCCGGCGCGACTTCCCGCGAAATGCTTCGGAAACGAATAAACCGAGGTGCGGCTGGTTGTGGGCCACGTAGAGGAAGAAGGGTTTCTCGCGGTGGTCCCGGATGAAGGTTTCGGCCGCGGCGGTGTAGCGCTCGGTCAGGGTGTTGCAGACATCGGCGTGGGAGGGCAGATCGCGGGCCACCTCGGTGTAGCCCTTCACGGGTGTGGTCCCGGCCGGGTCGGA